>JAFGWI010000101.1 GCA_016937215.1 Spirochaetales bacterium
CAAGAGGTCTGTCCCCCAACAAGAGGTCTGTCCCCCAACAAGAGGTCTGTCCCCGCCGCCTAGCTTCACAACACCTCGCTAACAATCCAATATTCTTCTATTCCTCACCTTTCTTCACCGACTCTTCATATTGGCTTCATAGGCTCTTCAAGTAACTGTTTTATATTTAAATCAGAAACACTTAGGAGGTGTACCATGAAAGTAAAATTATTATCCATTATCATTGTGATACTCATTGTATCAACCGCTCTTTATGCCCGTGGCCCAAAAGGGCAGGGTCAAGGTTTTAATTCCACAGGCAATAATGCCGGCGACCATTTGGAGATTTATCCGATGGAAGATTTGAACAATGCTGAAGCCCAGGGATTAATAAAAATGCGTGAGGAAGAAAAACTAGCCCGTGATGTGTACGCGGCGCTTTATGAAAAATGGAATGTGCCGGTTTTCAAAAATATCGCGGCTTCCGAAGACCAGCACATGTCAGCTGTTAAATCTCTATTGAGCCGTTACAATTTGCAGGACCCTGTGGTAACGAATGAACCCGGCATTTTCACTGATCCTGAATTCACCGGCCTTTATAAGGATTTGGTGACCAAGGGCAGTCAGAGTATTGAAGCAGCCTTTGGGGTAGGCGCCATGATAGAAGATTTGGATATAGCTGATTTGAAGAAACTCGCAGGGGCAACGGATAACCAGGATGTGGCCGCGGTTTATGAAAACTTGATTCGTGGTTCTGAAAACCATCTTCGGGCTTTTGTGAAACAGTTAAGCCGCTATGGACAAAGCTATGCTCCTGCTTATATCTCTCAGGATGACTATGATTCTATTATCAATAATAGTGGAGATAGAGGGAACAATAATTTCAACCGTGGAAATGGTAATGGAAATTATTATCGAAATTCCCTTTAAGTGCTTGCAACACGACCGCCCCTTGAATAACAATCTATTCAAGGGGTTTTTTTTATGAAATAATGTTTGCGGATTTTCACATAATATTTAAAGGAGGTTGAAATGGCCAAGGATAAAAAAAAATCAGCCAGGATAAGGCTGGTTGTTCAAATACTGTTTTTTCTTGTTGTGACTCTGATTGTTACAGCACACAATCTTGTTGAAATCGGAGTTGAAATTCCCTTGATAGGCTCTGCTTCGATCCATTCGATTTGCCCTTTTGGCGGGGTTGTCTCAATTTACGAATTTTTTGTCTCAGGAAGCTTTGTTAAAAAAATACATGAATCATCATTCATACTAATGGCTATTGTCTTTTTGCTGAGTCTGTTGGCAGGGCCTGTCTTTTGTGGATGGGTTTGCCCTTTTGGCAGCTTTCAGGAATGGATAGCCAAGCTGGGTAAGAAAATCTTCAAAAAACGCTTTAATCATTTCATCCCCTATAAAATCGATAAATATCTGCGTTTTTTGCGTTATGTCGTACTTGTCTGGGTAATCTACATGACTGCCACTAGCGGCCAGCTCCTGTTCCAGAACATAGACCCCTTTTATACCCTTTTCAATTTTTACACCAGTGAAATGGCCATTTCAGGTTATATTGTTTTTGGAGTAATAGTTGTTTTGGGCTTTTTTGTCGAACGGCCATTTTGTAAATACGCCTGTCCCTATGGAGCTCTTTTAGGAATTTTCAATCTTTTTCGCCTGTTTGGTATTAAGCGAAACGCTGCCACTTGCATCGATTGCAAAGCGTGTGACAAAATCTGTCCCATGAATATTCCTATTTCCGACAAAAGCACAATTCGAAATCATCAGTGTATTACTTGCATGAAGTGCAGCTCAGAGCAGAGTTGCCCTGTCCCTGACACCCTGAATCTTGAAGCAGGGAAAGCTAAAAAGGAGGCCAAAGATGATGCGGCTTAATTCTGGAATCCTGGCTGTGCTTATTATCTCACTTTTTGCCTTAGGAATTGGAGGAACAATGGCTTTTAATCTATGGCACACTGAATCTTCCAAAAATCCGGTTTTAATAAAGGAAGGCGAGTTTGCCGGTCTCCCTAACCCATCGGATATCCGCGGTTCTTACACTTTGGAAGATATTTCCAATGCATTTAATATACCAATAAACGACTTGGCCCAGGCTTTTGGTGTGAGCGAAAACAAGGCGGCTTTTCAGGTAAAGCAGCTTGAGGAAATCTATGAAAACACACTCAAAGATTTTGAGATCGGGACAGATTCAGTACGCTTGTTCACAGCACTCTATCTTGGTTTGCCCCATACAGCTGAAAGCACAACCGCCTTACCTCAAACCGCGTTGGATCTGCTTGTTGCCAAAAACAAGATCAACGATATCAAAGCCGCTGAATTTCAAAAAATCAGCTTTGACCTGACAAATATTCAAAAGCAGGATAGCGAAACCAGCAACACCCATGACTCGACCTTGGAAGATCGAACGATTAAAGGCAAAACTACTTTTTACGACCTAATTTCCTGGGGAGTAAGCCAGAGGGAAATTGAAGAAGTAGTAGGTGAAAAAATCGTTTCTGGCAGCACAACCATTCGCGACTGGGCCATGAAAAAAAACCTGGAATTCCTCGATTATAAAGAGAAATTACAGCAATTGGTCGATAAAACAGAACCTTGATTCTATTGGGCGTTGCCTGATAAGCCTGGGGCTTTCAGGCCGGGCTTTGCGTGACTCCGCTTCGCTCCGAAAGCCTTCGCCTGCCGGTTTGGGCAGGCTCCGGGTTTCAGCAAGCCATTTTTGAAAAAATGGCTTGCTGTCACTCCAATCCCTAACGCATCAGAAACAGCCAATCAATCAACAAAGTATCTTATTTTAATGATTATGCTGAGAGGTCTCTTTATCCTTTATTACAAAAACAAGATCCTGTTTGACACAAATGAGGAGATGGTTCATACTTTAACTGTGCAGCAAGCCTTTTTCTTTTTGTTGATTTTTAATGCAATATTGGCCTTTCTCGTCGGGTTAATGGCTTGGATACGACGCCGTATGCCAGGAGGGGTGCCTCTTATTATTCTCATGGCCAGTGTCTGTATCTGGTCATTCTTTTATGCCTATGAATTAATTGAAACAACCATTGACGCCAAGCTTTTTTATGTGTGGTTTGAATATATTGGAATCACGATTTTGCCTCTGGGAACATTGTATGTGGCATATGAACATCTTTCTCAGAGAAAATTTGCCGATTGGAGGATTATTCTTCCTTTGCTGATTCTGCCTTTGATTTCACTCCTGCTATTACATACCAATAATTCCCACCATTTCTTTTATACAACGGTGTACTTGAAAAATGTGACAGGGCTTGATCATTTGGGGATTATTTATGGTCCTTGGTTCTGGATTCATACAGTTTATTCCTATTTTGCTCTGGGCTTGGCTGTATTTTTTTTGGCCCGTGCTTTTTGGCGTTTGCCTTCGATATACAACCGCCAAACTGTCATGATATTAATCGCCACAATTTTACCGATTTCAGTGAATATCATCCGGATTTTGAAATTATTCGGGTTACCTATTGATCTGACCCCAGTGGCCTTTACTGGTTCAGGTATTATCCTTCTCTTTGGTTTGGTCTATTTTAATTTATTTAACATCATTCCTATTGCGGCTGAGAGAATCTTGACCGAGATAAGCGATTGTCTGATTATTGTTGACAGCAGCAACCGTATTTTGCGCATGAATCCTTCGGCTGAAAAGCTTTTAGGTCGCCGTCTTTTAAATAGTGTTGGCGAATACGCCCCTGCCCTTTTTGGAAGTGTTTTTGAAAAACTCTTCAGTCAAGCGGTTGACGAATTTTCGTCCCTTGAAATATCAGTTCCCAATGGCGCGAATATTTCCTTTTATGATTGCAAAATATCTTATTTTTCAAGGCGAAATAAAATCCTCGGTAAGGTTATTATCCTCAGGGATGTTACCAGCTTGAAAAGCGCCCAGATCCGTCTTGCCCGAGTCAATGAGGAGCTTGAAAAACGGATTTATGAAAGAACCGAGGCTTTGAGCAAGGCCAATGAGGTACTAGAAACAGAAATACAGAAAAAAGAAATGCTTCTCAAGGAAATTCATCATCGTGTTAAAAACAATCTGGCCATTATCAGGAGCCTGATTTCACTCCAGTTGTCGGAGATAACTGATAAAAAAATACAAGATGCTTTTAGAGATCTTCGAAGTCGTGTTACCTCAATTGGGCTAATTCATAAGCGGCTTTATGAAACTGAGGAATTTAAATATATTGGTTACCGGAATTATATCATTGATCTGATAAGCACTATTATCCGTACCTTTGCTGAAAATGAGGGTGAAATTGAATTTGAAAAGGAAATCGAAGATGTGGATATGGAAATCGATCTTCTTATACCCCTGGGCCTTATCATCACCGAGCTTTTAACCAATTCACTGAAGTACGCGCGCCCGATTGATGGAAAAACCCGCTTGCATATGCGGGCCTTTAAAAAAGAAGATCAATACCGCATTGTTTTGAGTGATAACGGACCCGGCTTTCCTGCTGAAGTTATCAGGTACGCCAATGGTAATGCTGGTTTCCGTATTATCAAGGTTTTGATCAAGCAAATTAAGGGTAACCTGTTTTTTGATAATGAAGAAGGGGCAAAGGCTACGCTTACTGTGCCCTTGAAAAAGATTTAAGGATTTTTTTCAGGCTATCATAAGAGTAAAAACTTATTGGCTTGTTTTTTTACACAGCAATATCATGATGTGGTAAAATCTTTTATAGATTTCCTAGTTGTTTAGCAAATTCACCATTTGGCCATAAACGCGTTAGGGATAGAAGTCATGGCTTGCAATTTTTTCAAAAATTGCAAGCCAAAGCTGTTTTCTGCCGGATAGCTCGGCCTGCCATGCCCCCGGGCGGCAGTAACGCCCAGAAAGCTAACACATACAATAGGGCCAAATTACAATTCCAGGGCCGAGAAGTATCATCTGGAATAAGCTATTTTTGTTTGGAAAGCAAAAGAAAATACTCCTCGCGGCCTAACTGGTAAAGGACATGTCGGTTCAGTGGATCAAGAGGATCGAGCTTGGGATGATTGAATTCGCCTGCTGCTTTCAAGCCGATTTTTTCCATGACCCGAATCGAAGGTTTATTCAGCTTTGCTGTAATGGACACAAGTTTCTCAAGCTTCTTCTGCTCAAAAGCGAGTTTCATGACTGCCTTTGCGCCTTCAGTCGCGTAGCCCTTGTTCCAGAAATCGACAGCAAGGCGCCAGCCGATTTCCATGGCTGGGGTAAAATCAGCTTCAAAAGAAATTTCCGCCAGGCCAATGAAGCCGATAAAGCGGCCGGAAGCCATGTGATCAACAGCATATAAACCATATGTGTATTTTTTAAAGTGCGCCTTGATGCGTTCAATCAATTCGAGTGATTCCTTGGGTGTCAGGAGTCTGGGGAAATAATGCATTACCTCCAAATCGAGGTTCATCTGGATGAAGGGCGGCGCGTCCTTTTCCTTCCATTCGCGAAGGCCAAGACGCTCGGTGATGAGAATGTAATCTTCACTCATCGTTTTTTTTTCTTTTTATTTGCTTTATTGTGGTTAATTTCCGGTTCTTCCTGGCTATCTGTTTGTCCATTTTCTGGGCCAAAGAATTTTTTATTGTTCCCGGCTATCACAATAGTGGCTTCGCCTTTTTCTTCCTTGTCCTCGAACATGGGCACAAGATCCGCCAGAAAACCCCTGTGAACCCTTTGGAATTTCTTGGTTAATTCAAGGCAGACAGCTGCCAGCCGGTTTCCCAGAGCCGCGTAAGCATCGGCCAGTGATTTACCGATTCGGAAGGGTGATTCAAAAAACACAAGGCTGTGGGGCGTTTCCTTGTCCATGGCGAAAAAATTCTGGCGCTGTCCAGATTTACGCGGCGGAAACCCCTTGAAGGTGTATGAAGAGCAGGGCATACCTGAAAGCAGAAGGGCAGTGGACACAGCCGAGGGCCCTGGAATCACGTCGTAGGGAATTCCTTCCTGGTGAAGGCGAAAGGCCAGGCGAAAACCCGGATCGCTGATACCTGGCATTCCGGCGTCTGTCACAATAGCGATTTTTTGCCCTTCAGCAAGCATGTCCAGAATCTTCTGCTCCATCTTTTGCTCGTTATGTTCGTGGTAGGGGAAGAAAAACTTGTCACCCCTTATATTATAGCGCTGGAATATCTTTTTAGTGACCCGGGTGTCTTCGCATCCAATAGCTGCGCATTCACCTAAAAGCCTTAAAGCTCGGTGGCTCAGATCTTCCATGTTGCCGATAGGAGTAGCAATAAAATAAAGGTTTGGTTCACTGTCCATCACAAATATCTCTCCCTGAATTCCTGGTACCCCTTGGCTCTGAGTTTGCATGCAGGGCATTGGCCGCAGCCGAAACCATAATCGTTCATAGTCTTGTCGCCATTGTAGCAGGTAAGTGTCCGCTGTATGATAAAATCCAGACAACCCAGTTCCTGGGCCATGCGGAATTCCTCGGCTTTTGTGAGCCACATCAAAGGCGTGTGGATTACCACCCGGCTATTCTTGAAATCGCTAGCCAAGTTCAGAGTGCTTTGGGCGGATTTAATAAAAACATCCCGGCAATCGGCATAGCCCGAATAATCGGTCTCGCACACACCAGTCACAAGATGGCGGGTGTTAATCGTGCCGGCCCAACCAGAAGCCAAAGTCAGAAAAAGCAAATTGCGGTAAGGAACAAAAGTTGAAGGCACCTTGTCATCCTGGGGGTGAGAACCCTGATTCACATCAGCTGTTCCTTGAAAAAGATTGGACACCACCAGATCTTTCATAAAGGAAATATCCACCAGTTTAAAAGGAATTTTCAGCTCATCGCAAATCTCCCTGGCTGTTTCCACTTCAATGGCGTGTTTTTGACTGTAGAAAAAGGAAATCGCCTGGACCGATGCGAAATTCTTCAAGGCCCAAAAAAGGCAGGTTGTGGAATCCTGACCGCCCGATGTAAGCACCAGGGCAGCTTCGTGTGAAAAGGACTGGATCATGCTAAACTCCTCGTATCCGGGGCCCCCAGATGACCTTGTGAATCTGCAAAGACAGAGAAACCGGTAATTTGTTTTTTAATATAAAACTTGCCAGGTCCTTTGGTTCAAGCTTGCCCCAGATGGGTGAAAGAAAAATCTTAACATCAGGCCGAGCTTCTTTTAGTTTCCTAATTGCGATCAATGCCCAGTCAAGGTCCTCCTGGCAGAGAGGCATTTTCAGACAATCCTGACTCCGCATCAACGCAAGATTTTCCCATTGAAAAAGCACCTCCTCCTGGGAAGGAGCCTTGTAATCAATCACATAAACCGCGTTATCAGGCCCAGAGGGAATAAGCTGGCTGCCATTGGTTTCAACATAAAAAGTCGTGTCCGGCCGGACTGCCATGAGTTCTTTCAAAGCCTTTTTTCGTTGAGGCAATAAAGGCTCGCCGCCGGTTAACAAGACCGAAAGACCTGGATAATTCAAAAGTTCTCGGTCAATTATGCGGCCCAATTCCTCGGCCGATAACCTGAAATTCACATCCTCCCTTTCGGGCGTGTCGCAATCGCGGCATTGCAGATTGCACCCAGAAAAACGAAAAATCGCAACAGGACAACCCGGGGCCGGGGCCTCTCCGCTAAGAGAAAGGTAATACTCTGAAAGTTGAAAAATCATGTAAAATCGCCAGTCTCGCAAAAGGAATTCTTGTTTACTGCGTTTTCCCAAACCCGAACCTTGAACTCAAGTTGAGGATCAGCTTCCTTGCAACATTTATAGAGAAAAATCGTAATATTCTCGCAAGTCGGATTCACATCAATGACATCGTTCAAATACTTGTGATCAAGCTTGTCGGTGAGGACCTTTAAATTGGAAAAATCCCAGAGAATCCCATTGGGCTTCAACAACTCCTCGCTGCCGCGCACCCATAAACCCACCTTCCAGCTGTGACCATGAAGCTCGGCACATTGCCCCTGGTAATCCATTAGCCTGTGGGCAGCATTAAAAACATTTTCAGTGTAAAGAGTCAAAATCATAATATACCCATTATATGAGTTAATCCTCACGTTTTCTGGCTGTTCAAGAGCCCATGCGCAATGCTTTCAAAGCTGAAAACAGCATCTCTATATATCTGATAAACAATATATTCAAAAGCCACAAGCTTGTAAAGATGCCCCCATGGATTGTTGAGATTGTAAATGGCCTTGAATCAAGTTGATTTTGATGTCTGTCCCTCAAGAGAGGTCTGTCACTTGCTTTCGTCAGGCAGTTGCCTCTTTTTGGAGGTCTGTCCCTTTTTTTGGGGGTATGGGTGCCTCCCCCGGAGTACCGGGGGCCGGGCTTTGCGGGGCTCCGCTTCGCTTTGGCCGCTTCGGCGCGAAAAAATCGCGCCTCCAGGGTCAAATTGCCAGGTTTTGAAAACACCTGGCAATTTCCCCTCCAATCCCTGGCACAAAGCATAGCTTTGAAGCCTGGAGGAAAATAGAAATGGCCGATAGAATCCTTTTACAAAACAGAGAATCAGCTCGCCATGACCAAAGCGTTAATTGAGAATGTTTCAAAGGGAATGGGAAAAAGCAATTATAAAAAGCCCTCAGGTTTTGAAATAATTTTATAAAAAAAAGTAATTTTTCTTGCAATTAGGGATTGACACTTTTTCCCTTATACTATATTTTAAGCATCACGATCCCCTGTAGCTCAGCCGGTAGAGCGGGTGGCTGTTAACCACTAGGTCGGCAGTTCGAGTCTGTCCGGGGGAGTAAAATCCTTTTTAGCAAAAGCTGAAAAGGATTTTTTTTTGTATTTTTGCCATAGTGGCTAAATCCTTGTTAATTCATTTCATTATAAACAGTTATAAAATTGAAAATCCTTACTCCAGCATTATGAAAAAGCCGATGATTATGGCTGTGAATGTCTCAAATTATCCTGGCAAGTATTGATAGCTTCCAATTCCCAAAAAGATATTATCCTTTTTCTGGAAAAATACAGTGATTTTTGTATCAGGGCCATTACTAAAAGCTGGTTTGATCATAAGGGATAAAAGTCCGGATCTTCAAATAGGGGCCTCGGATTTGTTTAATGACGTTTTTTCGCTCTATCTTGCATTATTTGAAAAGCGTAAGTCCTGTTGGGCACAAGTATAAACACCATTAATAACAAAGCTGAAATCCGAAAATCGGCTTTCCACGCTTAAAACAGTAATTTTGGTTTTTGTTTAGCTGCTTTAATTTTATGCTTCTAATGCGTTAGGGATAGGAGGCATGGCTGACAATTTTTTCAAAAATTGTCAGCCAAAGCATTTTTTACCGGATTTTTTCCGGATAGGCTGCATGTGCGAGCAATAAATACGAAGTATTTATGACCAGCACAAAAAATCTTCGAAGCGATAGCGGAGTGCCGCATAGCCCGGCCTGAAAGCCCCCAGGCTTATCAGGCAACGCCCAGAATACTTATCCTAAACAAATACTAATTTTATATTTGTTTAGCAGAATACCCCAGGAAAGGCCTAAACCATTGATATACTAAACAAATGAAAAAGAACCAGGCACTGGACTAACCCTTTAATACACCCAATGGGCTTAATTTTACCAGTGCTTCGATTAAATCTGATTCTGCTTCAATCACCGCGTCAATATCTTTATAGGCCAAAGGCGCTTCACTCAAATCATATAGATTTTTATGCCTCTGTTTTTTTCCCCGGGATTTCAGTTTTCCAAATCGGTCGAACACCACGCCTTCCATGGCACGGTTGCATTGGTCTAAAGACAGATTTTCACAAGCCGCGGTTCGGCTCATTTTCCGGCCTGCTCCGTGGGAACAGGATGAAAAGGACTCAGGATTTCCTAATCCTCTGACAATGTAGGAGGATGTTCCCATGCTTCCCGGAATTATTCCCAGCTCATTTTCCCTGGCCGAGGTGGCACCCTTTCTGTGGACCCAGAGGTTCCTGCCAAAGTGATTTTCAAGGGAAGCGTAGTTATGGTGGATATTGATCTCTTCCTCAAATTCGGCCTTTGGCCAAATGATTTGAACAGCTCTTTTAAAAACCTTCATCATTCTGGACCGGTTTTCTCTGGCATATTCCATGGCAAAGTTCATGTCCCTTAGATAAGCCTCGCCTTCCTGTGTGTCAACTGGCAAAAAAGCCAAATTGCTATCAGGGATTTTAGACTGCCATTTGGCGTTCAGATTTTTAGCCATACTGTGATAACTGTTGGCGATTCGGTAACCCAGGTTTCGAGAGCCTGAATGCAGCATGAGCCAAAGCCTTCCTTCTTCACTTTTTTGCAATTCAATAAAATGATTCCCGCCGCCCAGTGTCCCCAGGTTTGCCTGGGCGAGTTCCCATCCATGTTTATCCAGCCACTTGGGAAGGCTTTTGTTATCATCATTAAGCGAATCCTTATTCTGCCCAATGGACTCAAGATATGTATCAAAGCCTTTCCATTTCTGGAAGCTTTTGTGTGAATTCCCTTCGCCAAGGGGGACATCCTTTTTAATGAGTTCCAGGAGGCCCCGGATTTGCTCCTTGCCTTTAATTTGATCAACATTTAGATTTGTCTTGATAGCGCCCATACCGCACCCAATATCAACTCCAACAGCATTGGGAATAAGGACATTCAGGCAACCGATGACACCGCCAATGGGCATGCCATATCCCTGGTGACAGTCGGGCATTAAAGCCACATGTTTGAACACGGCCGGGTGGTTGGCCAGATTGATTGCTTGTTCCAGGGCGCCTTCTTCCAAATCCTGGCACCAGGATTTTATGGGTAATAATGTATTTTCCAGTTTTTTAACCCATTTCACAGGGGCCTCCTTTGATATTCATTGAATAATGCTTCGCGCTTTTTGGATAATTTTTTATTTCCCTGAATCACCCTTTATTTTCCATTCTCCGGGATTTTTTCCAGGAATTCAAGTTCCTATAATCCCAAAAATAGATAATTGTATTTGTCTGCCTTGTTTTTCGTGTGCGTTACCAGCTTTCATTTCATTTCAGCTGGCCGGGCTTTGCGGCCACTCCGGCAAGGCCTTCGAAGGTTTTTGTGCGGATATTATCCGCCCAAAAACATGGCTCCAATCCCTAACGCCTTTATAGCCGATTTTTAATTTTACTAAACAAGTATAAAAAAACCAATTGCAAAAATTTTTCATTCGTGTAATCTAAGCTTTAGTGATCAATATTAACATCAGACATGGAATATGTTTTATAGGCCTTATTGATAATGATCAAGATTTAAAATTATGACCAAAGGAGTGAAAATGAAAAAAAATGTGAAAAATATAGTATTATCTCTGGGTATAGTGTTGTTAATTTTGTCAAGTGCTTGCCCCTGGTTTAATCCCTCTGGTTCCCCCACGCCTCCCCAGCCAGAACAATCCGAGGCTCCTTCACGTCAAATTGTTTTTGAAGGAGTTATCCGTTCAGTTGTTGATAATTCGCCTATTGCCGGGGCAGAGGTCTTTTTTAATGGCCAAGTAACCATCAGCGATATGCAAGGCCTTTTTTCCTTTATTCTTAATTCGAATAATACAGATTGCTTGCGAATCAAAAAATCGGGCTATTCTGTTTATAGCAAACCTCAGTCAAGGATAAGCAGATCAATTAAAAACCTTGAGATCCTGTTAAAACCTGTTGATTATAATACGATTATCGAACTCGATAATCCAGAGGGTAATATTGTAAGTACCCTGGATGGAGCTTCGATTTCAATACCCCAAATATCCGGTGAAATTTCCGAACCTCTAGCTGTTTCACTTACCAGCTTTAATGTGTCTACTGAAGATATTAATTGCGTACCAGGTGATTTTTCCGCCCTTGACAGCAATGGTGAGGATGTTCAAATTATCAGTCTGGGAATGCTGGATGTAAGAGTTGTGGGCACTCAAAGCGGGATTGAATATTCGCTGGAAGGTCTGGCTAGCTATGAAATCGTGATACCCATAACAGGAGATATTGAAAAAGCAACACCTATCATTCCCATGTGGTATTACGACGAAGAACTTGGAAAATGGATTGAAGAAGGTATTATGACCCGAGATGGGGACTTTTATAAAGGCATGGTCACTCATTTTTCAACCTGGAACGCTGATTATAAATTGGAGGATGTAACCTGTATTACCGGGCGAATTGCTGATAACAATCCTGACAAATTGTATTTTTTGACTCTTGTTTTTCCAGGATACATACAAAGTGATTATTTTAGCGATGAAGAATTTCTCATTATCATGCTGCCGCAGGGAACCAGAATGGCACTTCAAATAAGGAATACAATTAATGGAAAAACATGGTTTAAATCATTTGTGACAAACAACAGTGAAGATTGCTATTTTACAGGCGTTTTTGAAGATAATAGCTATGTTCCTGAAGTTGGTGGTTTGTTTGTTGAATCTGGAGACGGAACCCTCACGGTGAGCTGGCAATCCGAGCCTGAAAATGCTGATCATTTTATTGTTAAATGTTCCCGTATGGATAATGAATCTGATGGATATACATTTGACGAGAGAAATATTTCCCCTGGAGACAAGGAGGCAGTGATTGATAATCTTCCCGAAGGAGTCATTGTGGTGACGGTCCAAACCGTTTTGTCTGATGGGCGTACCTCTCATGGTGTTCAGAAATATGTAAAAAATTCATCACTTATTATGCTTGCGATTTCCCTAAATTCCACTCCTAATTTTCCTGTCATTTTTTACTATAAATTAAACGATAACAGCAATTATACGCTTTATGAAAACCCTTTGATTTTGCCATCTAATACCCATGTCAGCCTTTTGGTGGAATTTGAAAGTGGAGATAACGGGTCCTATACGGCTAGTTGGGAAATATATGACCAAATCTATAACGATTTAACAGTGGATTTTGATGTTTATGAAGCTGGCGGTGAGGCTCCCGGGGGTGGTGATCTTGATGTTATTGTTAATGTCTATCAGGCTGAATAGTGCGATTTCTGTTCATCAGTGATAAATTTTTAGATCAGAACCTTAAGGACAGGAGGCATGGCAGACCATTTTTAAAAAAAAGGTCTGCCAAAGCGTTTTTCCATGGCTAATTTCAACGCGAAAACCTTCGGAGCGTTAGCGGAGTTAGGAGGCAGATTAATAGTGAATGCCAATGAGCATTCACGTAATCGAGCAATAAACGCGGAGCATTTATGATCAGAGGCCGGATTCACCGGCCCTGAAAGCCTCTGGGATAACAATTCCAAATATAAACCATTTTGGTGCTAATAATGGCTTGCTGATGAGACTGTAGCACTATGGATGGTAGTTTATATGGGAAATGGCCAAATTAGCGAATTGAAAGAGTGCGCCATTGGTAAAATTGGTACTTTAATATAGAATGGTTGTTTCCGGGCTTATCAGCTAAGGCTTGGAATATACTTTATTGAAAGCTTCTTGTTCTGTGAACTCAGCAAAAGCAAAATAATGGTTTTGCTGAAAATTGGTGAAAAGGAGAATAATGATGTTTAGTATTGTAACAAATCGATTGAAAATAATTTTTCCATTTTTATTCATTTTTGTCTGTCTTGTCTCATGTCCGCCCCCTGAGGTAATACCACCCTCAGTCACCTGGTATAGCCCCGGTATATCACGTACCCTGGGAAACGGATCACTTAACCTGCCTGTTGAAATCCGTTTTTCAAGCTCTGTGGATATTGATAACATACAATTAAGGCTTTCGCCTGAAATTGAAACCTTTGTTATTTTGCCCCCTGTTTTGCCAACCAGCTTAAAGGCCGGCCAGGAGTACTCTGTGCTTGTTCATTTCCGGATTCCGGGTAAAGCTGTCGAAGGGAGGTATCAAGGCTCTTTATATTGCGTGAATCCGCAAACCGCCATCGATGGAAAATATGAAATCGATTTGAGTGTTGATTATGCTGATATTCAATTAACCGACAAAGTTAAATTTCTTCCTGAATCTGCCTGGAAATTTGTTTTGATAGCAGGGCCGGATTATATTGATTTAAAATATAACACACTTCCCTCTGGTATTGAAACATTCCAGGTTGACGATATTCTTGTTTGTCCGGGGACGGCTATTATTCCAAGCGGCTTTAGCGGCAAAATTGAATCCATTGACACTACCAATGGCTTTGTTTTTCGCTTGAAAGCGGCTCCACTGGAACAAATCATTAAACAGGCCAAAATCGATGTTGTCAATACTTTTAGCCAGCCCGGTTATGTGAATTCAAAAATCGACATTGGCCACAAAGTGTGTTATCCCAAAGAATATGTTTTGTTCGACGCAGACAAAAACAAAGACACTACAGGTGATCAGGTTCGACTGTTAACCAAACAATGCTATACACTTGGCTTTCGTTTCACATTAGATTTTAACGGCTCTTTTCTGGAAGGTGACTTGAATCATATGTCTTTTTCGGTTTACGGAAAAACGGATGGAGAAATCGAGATTGAAGCTGTTGCTGAATGGGAATTATTTAAGGTCGAACAAGAACTGGATCTGGATCTTCCCGGAATACCTTTGCCCATTGTGGTGGGAGGGGTACCCTTGAATTTTCAAATAACACCCAGCCTGTATATCGGAGCTGAAGGGACAGTTTTCGCGGGTCTGAACCTAGGAGCATCCTATGAAATGACCGTTGAAACGGGTATAGATTATACAAAAGATGACGCTGATGGCGAAGACTGGACTCCGTTTTTTAATTTCAATCCTGAATATGAACCATTTAAGCTTCGCCCATCCATTGGGGTTGATGTTGAAGCCTATATTAAGCTCAAATTCAATACTCAATATATGCTTATACCTGATGTTGGAATAGACTGCGGGCCCACCTTTTCACTCAAGTGTTTTTATGAGTTCGAAGCTGATATTTTTGATGACCCCTGGTGGGAATTATGGAGAGGTTGTTCAGCTACCTGGGGTTTTGAAGCAGGCATTGACGGTTGGGCCAGGCTGGAATGGGAACAACCTCATCCTAAAGTGGTGAAAGTCCGTATCCTGGATTCAGGCGGCCCCTATGGCGGAGAAGAGCCGACTCCTACACCAGAGGAAACAGCCGAGCCCACCGAAGAATCCACTCCGACACCTGAAGAAACCCCGGAAAACACGCCGGAAGTGACACTCACCCCGACACCCTATAGTTCTCCGGAACCTGGTTTAGTCGATCTTCAAGCAACCCGGATTCTTTATAATGAAGATGACATTATACCTGGAGGTGAAGTCCTTTTTAACAGTGGAGTGCTGAATAACAGCGATGTGGAATCGGGACGATTCAATATTGCCTGGTATGTGGATGGTCAGCGACTCGGGTATGGAAACCACCGAAGTGTGCCGGCCCGCAGTATTGATACAGAAGGTAACAGTGATTTTACCTGGACCGTGCTTAAAGGGGCCCATAGCATTAGCTTTGTTGTTGATGAAGATAACGAGATTGATGAAAATGATGAAACCAACAACTCGGTGTCTGTTGATATATCCCTGCTGGCAGACCTGGAACCCTTAGCCATTACTTACGCGGGCGATATCCCTGAACCTGGCGAAACACTCCGGCTGGAGTCTGCCATTGCCAATAACGGAACAGTAGATTCTAGTGCTTTCAATATTGCCTGGTATGTTGATGACGTTCAACTCGGCTATGGCAGCCATGAAGCTGTTCCCGCGGGCGAGACCGATTCAACAGGAAACAGTTTTTTTGACTATACAGTCGAAGAAGGGGAGCACGAAATTCGTTTTGTTGTTGATTCAGATGATGAAGTCGAGGAAAGTGATGAAAGCAATAATCAGGTTTCCATTGTTATAGGAAGCAATCAAACAGGACCTTGTGATCTTGAGCCCCTGGCCATCACTTATGAAGAATACGAAATAAACGGCATTAAAACAATTGTTTTTGATTCCGGGGTGAGAAATAATGGGCCAGGGAATTCCGAAGGCTTTTATGTGGCATGGTATATTGATGACACTCAGGTCTCCTTTGGGCCTCACACCGCGGTGCCGGCGAACAGCGTAATCATATCAGATAACAGCGGTTTTATCTGGGAAGAAGCCCAGCCCGGAAGCCATGAAATCCGTTTTGTGGTTGACAGCGAGGGACAACTAGAAGAAAGCAACGAAGATAATAATTCCATGACCCTTGTTATTGATGTACAATAGAGAACAACACGCGGGGCAACCGCACTAAAAGAATAATGTTTCAACCACTTGTCATTCTGAGGAGAAACGACGGGGGGCCTGGTCACAACGCTCCGCGTTGCTGCTCGGCCATGCGTCCTGGGCCTGGTCACAACGCTCCGCGTTGCTGCTCGGCCATGCG
>JAFGWI010000102.1 GCA_016937215.1 Spirochaetales bacterium
AAAAATAATTTTTATTTTATGTTTTTTTATATATGCAATTCTGCAAAGTTATAGTGAGAATTTAAATACTTATAGTATAAGAAACGAAAAACACATTAATGTTGGTAAGAATGAAGGTGAAATTGGATATGCAAAATTTCCTGGTGCACCGGTTCAACCATTTACATTTCAGATTAATTCAAATTATAAATTATATATACCAGATCCTGCGAACCAACGTTTAAATATATATGATAATAATATGAATTATTTAACTAAGATTAAAGAAACAGACAATGGAAAATTATATTGGGCTGAATATCTATGCATTGATTCAAAAAATAATATATTATATTTATCGAGTGGTTTCGGTTTAAGAAAAATCAATGATAACGGTGAAGAAATTTTTACAATAAAATATTATAAACTAAATAATGAGATCCTTGGTGAACATCAATTATACTTAGTTGAAAATCAGTTATTCTATTTGAACAATGATGATTATTATGAAATGTTAGATGAATCAGGAAATATTGTATCAAGTAAAAATACAATATCAAAAATAAATGAAATTAATATCAATCAAAAAATTGAAACGAAGGACCAATCAAAATTATTAAATTTATCCACATTACCAAGCTTAGTCCAAACAGGAAAAGATCTTATCATCGGGAATAATTTCTATTCAAACAGTTTCAGAAAACATCAAGAATATTATGAAAAAATAAAAAATATTCGCTCTCAAATATTGCTTTCGAAATCACAAAATCAATCTGTGACAACAGATTTAAAAGAACCTGTAGATCTCAATTATGATGATTATGGATTATTATTTATCGGCTACGACGCAGACCACAATTCCTACTGGAACGCCATTCAGGACAGGAATTATAAAAATTCCAAAAAACAACTGATCGTTGTTATCGACAAATACGGTATCCTGCTCGACGCCTTTCAGTATGGAGAAACAAACACCATGAACGACCCCATTCAGACAGTCTATCCGGCATCAGGGGCTAAACTGGCAGTAGCTCCAACAGGTGACGTGTGGTTCATGACAGCAAGCCCAAAGGGCTATGATTTTTACAAAGTTGAACGTATGTGGTAATTAACTGCTAATTTTAATTTTACAAGCCGGATAGAAATTCTATCCGGCTTTTTTATGCTTGAAACTCCCTGGCATCACTTTGATAACAAAACCAACAGCTTAGGGATTGGAGCGGCAGGCATTCCTTTTTTCAAAAAGGAATGCCTGAAACCCGCAGCCTGCCCAACTGGCAGGCGAGGATTTCGGAGGCGATAGCCGGAGCCGCGGGCCTGGTCACAAATCTTCGATTTGCTGCTCGGCCATGCAACCTAAAAGCCCGGCCCGAGACCCCTGGGGCTGGGGCAAGCTCCAACAAACATTTCATATGGGTTTGAATTATCCGCAGCAGAGTGATACTGTTAGTGAGGGAGACTTTTTGGCGGTGTATGATAAAGTGATGCTGGACAGGGCAAACATGTATATAGACGAAGGTGAAAATGACTTGAATGCCAATCAAATCGATCTCAAAGCCTGGCGAAACTTTGACACGGGAACCTTGGTCCACAACTCGGTCGCCTATGGCTGGAGCTGTGAAGACAGGGTTGTCGAGTTTAACTTGGCTATGGAAACATCCGGATTGTTCCGGGTTTGTCAACTTACGCGTGATTCAGAACTGCGAATAGTAAACTGATCTACAAAGACGCTGATGTAAAAGGCCCTGGACACTGACGGTGGTATTCTCGATGACGGGAATTATGTAACAAGAACTGATGGCACGCATATTCCTCACAATTGGTCAGGAAGAATTGACATCGCTGCAGCTGGTCTGGATTGTTTAGGTTTTGTGTATCAAAGCGTCTTGTATACCGGTAGCCCCTATGTATGCGCCAATATCCGATTGGACAAAGAAAATTGTTTGTGGTTTTTACAATAAAGAATGGGTTATGAATGACATTATGTTTCACCTGGGCGGTCTTGGTTTGATATCTTTTTCCACAGGATAGCTGGAAGCTCCGTAAAATATTCATAGCCATCATGACAGAGTTTTAGATTACTTTCCTCTTTATTTTCCTCTGAAAATTGAAAACTAACCAAATGTTAGTATCCTTTATCTGTTTGTTAGGATTCTGCTAATTGATTTTCAGCATTATGATGAATCATGAATTATGAAATCAGATAAAAATTTCAAATGGAATCAGAAAGGAGGGTGTCTATTTTTAGATCATTTCTGAAATTTTTAAAACTGATAAAGCTAATTCGTAAAATCAAAATCATATTAAATCAATATGAATATGGAATAAACGGGAGATTATTTAATGAAAAAAAGATATCAAAATAGTAAAACAATAGTTATTCAATGTGTATTAATTATTGCTTTTTTCATGTTTGCAGGTTGTAATTTGAGTACCAATGAGGAAAAACTGGTTTCATCTGAGGAAATTCAAAATATTCAGCCCATCGATATTAACAGCAAATCCACTAATCCTTCCGACCCTTCCGCGGGTCCAGGATATAACGTTCAACCTTTTATGATTCCAGAAAACATAGAGCTTGTACTTGAAACATCCACTCCATTATCAAGCAATTACAGATACATTGTTTTTGAGAATAAAGCTGGTACTCGCAAATATATTCTTATCAGATATACTCTCCAACGATCCTATACTAATTATTATTGTTACTCAGGTCAGATTGCAACTGCATCAGGGCTCGCGAGCCTCGCGGAGATGGTCCAACCAAACAACCGATCCTATTGGGATAAATTGTATTTTTACAATAACACAAATTACACAATTAATCTGATTTCATTAAAAGCCAAAATTCTTTACGATGATTTATACAAGGGTGATTTTGAAGTACCTATCATGAGAATTACAAATAGAACCATTACCGCTTTTCAATATGTGCTTGATACAGGCGCTGTCGCCCGACGCATGCACATCAATGAAAAATTCGGCTGGACAGATAGTTATTTTCTTTCCTTGCCCTATTCTCTGAGAACCATGGTTTATGATTTGGGTAAAAGCGGCAGCAGTGATGCCAGCGATTCAACACAATATAATCCAAAATATGGTTTGCAGATCGCGGGAAATTATTATTGCGGTGAAACAATTATTTGGTATTTCTGTAATGCCGGAATTAAGATTCCCTATAAAGGTTCTATGTATGATTTTCAATTTGATACAACAGGTGAAATCGGTGATTATTTTCAGGATGCAGGCTTAAGATATGATTATGATCCGGCTGCTAACAAATGGTATTATATGCGGCCCAATGGAACCATCGATAGAACCAAATGGACCACACCAAAACCCGGTGATTATTTGGGATGGTATCATCATCACGGTATGATGCTTCTGAATTATGATGCCGCGAATAAAACAGCAACTGTTATGGATGGACCATACCCGGTAAATTACTGGAGCTTTAATGTGGCAGACCAGGAAAGAAACAACGGTACAACTGTTTTTATCGGTAGGATTCCTGCCAATCAATAATGTATTTTCAGTGAGTAGATCAGTCTGTTATGATGGTTGCCTGACAAACACAGGGTTTGAAATTGTATGGTTTGATCGTGAAATAATGATCAATAGACAAGCCCATACTTCCAAAAACCTGGTTTAAGCTTACAGCACAGACATCGGAAACCTTGGTGTTTTTTAAACGCCAAGGTTTTTTTTGGGTAGACCTAAAGATAAAAGAACAATTCCCTTTTAATAGGGATGCATTCCGAGCCTTTCCAAGCCCATGGTTTCAGGCAACTCGAACATTAAATTCATATTCTGCACCGCCACATGGGCGCCCCCTTTTCCAATACTGTCAAGCACAGTGAAAACAACTATGCGTTTTCGTTTTTCATCAACATCCATCCCTATATAACAGTAGTTTGTTCCTGAAACCGAAGCCACCCAGGGGTAGGGTAAATATTGCCAGGAAGAATTCTTTTCATAATCGTGATCATAAATTTTAACAAAGGGTTCGTCGGAATAAAAATCACGGTATATAGTAAGAAGTTCTTCACGGGAAATATGTTTTAAAGGAAAACAATGGCATATAGCTAAAATTCCCCGTGTAATGGGAACATAGGATGAAGTAAAATGCACATTCACTTCATCACGGGCTAAAAGCGATAATTCCTGTTCCATTTCATAACTATGGCGATGGTCCACTACATTATAAGGCACAATGTTATTGGCTATTTCAGGATGATGAATGGCCGGGTCCAGATCCATACCCGCTCCGGTTGTGCCCGACATTCCGTCTATGATTATCTTTTGCCGGTCAACTAATTTATTTTTAACCAAAGGCGCCAAGCCTAAAATTGCTGCCGAAGAATAGCAACCGGGATTGGCAATAATTCTGGCCTTTTTTATTTCCTCTCGATGAAGTTCAACTATTCCATAAACAGACTCATTCACCAGGTCCCAATGACTGTGTTTTTTACCATACTTGCGCTCCCAGTCATCACGGTTTTTTAGTCGAAAATCGGCACCTAAATCGATGATCCGGCAACCTTGTTCCAATAATGCAGGGGCTATCTCCATAATCATTCCCGATGGTAAAGCCGCGAAAACCACATCACAAGGGGAGATGGCTTCAGGCTTGATAAACCGAAGTTTTTTGCCAAACAAATTTTTATGAAAATATTCCACTGTTTTATCACCCCTGCTTGTGACCCAGGCAAGCTCGACCCCAGGGTGTTCCATTAAAAGGCGCAAAGCCTCTCCACCCATATAACCCGAACCGCCCAGAATACCTGCTTGAATCATAGTTACCTCCTGCTATGGAATAAACCATTATAACCTTGTTATTTTATTTATTCCAGTACCCCCGTATTCCGCAATGAGTGTTGGCTGTTTCTGCTTGACACATCCAAAAAGTCATGAAAATAAATATTTAATTTTTTTGTAATTATTCAGCGTGTTCATCGCAAATATTATGAAGGCAGCATAGCGAAGTGAAGGATCTTAGCTGATTGTGAGTATATTGAATTGCCATTGAAGTGCTTGCGCGACTAGTCAAAGCAAGGCTATCTGTGACAGGTCAAATTCTTTTTTCGTTTCTCCTTAGAATGGTGGCGCGAAGGTTAAAGAGATAACAAGACTTATTTGTTTGGTTTGGAAGATTGATGGTTTCTGATGCGTTAGGGATAGTAGGCATGTCTTGCCATTTTTTCAAAAATGGCAAGACAAAGCGTTTCTTCCCGGATAATTTCCGGGAAGAAACCTTCGGAGCGACAGCGGAGTGCCGAATAGCCCGGCCTGATAAGCCTATTGGCTTATCAGGCAACGCCCAAAAATTATCGGCTTATCAAATACTAACTACCAATCCTTTTCACCTGATTTCATTACACCCCTGTTGACCCAAAACAAAATAGAATATATCTTTCTAGCCATGAATAAACATGGAATTTTTCTATTAATGGTTGTATTTTTTGCAGCCCAATTGTCCTGGGGACAGGGTTTTTTCGGGTCTGGAGGAAACCGCAATAATGGAGCCAGCAACCTTTCTCTCGTTGGCGAAGCAACTGTCTCGACCAGGTTTCGATACATTACTGTAGGTGGTCGCTTGAACCCAGCCCGCAGGCTTGATCACAGTGTAACTTTGTCTGGCATTGTAGAAAAAATTCTTCATAAAGAGGGTGAAAGAGTTTCCATTGGTGATCCCCTTGTTATTATTTCCCGTGAAGCTGCAGGAGAAACTTACCGGCCCATTCAACTGGAATCTCGTATTTCCGGCATTATTTCAAAGATTTATCTTACGGAAAAAGCCGAAGTAAAAGCTGGTGCTATTGCTGCTACCATAATTGACGATAGTAATTTCAGCATGGCAGCTACTGTGAGCGACAAGGATGCTTTTCAATTGATGATGCTTCATATCGAAGAGGTAACAGCTCAATCCCCTGATAATGAAAAAATTTCCGGGACAATGCTGAGCCTTTCCGCCGAGCCGGACTATAATACTGGTTTGTTCACAGTGACATTTCAGTTTCCCGCCCAACAAGGCGCCAGAATCGGAATGGTTCTGTTTGTCGATCTTCCTGTCAAAAAATACGAGGGTATTTTTGTAACTCAGAATGCCCTTGAAAGACGTTTTGGAAAAAACTATCTTTGGATTTTTGACGAGTCCAATGCCTTGAAATTAACGCCTGTTGAATTGGGTGATGTTTTCGGCACTCAGGTGGAAATCACAAAGGGCCTTTCGGTGGGCAATAAATTCCTTCAACGTTTAACTGGTAATGAAAAAGAAGGAACAACCCTGGAACAATTATCCGAGCCAAAGCAGGGCCGGAATCAGTAAGGGAGAGTGCTTTTGTTAAAAGGAATTTTCAACCGGCTCGTCGGTTTTTTATTATTATCCCTTATTTTATTGGGTTTGGGAATGTATCTTGTTTCGCGCCTGCCGGTAATGATGTACCCTCAAACACGGCGTCCTATGGTAAGCATTCGTATCTCTCACCAGGGGATTTCAGCTATTGATTTTCAACAGAATTACGCGGATCTTATAGAACCCAGGCTGCTGGGGATCGAGCATCTTGAAACAATAGAAACAACCTATTCCACTGATTACAGCTCGCTGAATCTTACCTTTGACTGGGAAATCAAAAGTGAAGATGCCAAAACAGCGGTCGACACAGCCATGTTTAATATTAATAATACCTTGCCGGAAGAAGTGCGCGACAGTTACCAGGTACGGTTTTGGGAAAATGAAAACGCCGGTTTTTTGGTAATGGGTATTTTTTCACCGTCAACACCTCCTTCCCGTTTGTATCCTATGCTCAAGAATGAGGTAGAACCCAAACTTGGTAAAATCGAGGATGTTGAAGAAATCGGCTTTTATAATATTGAAGAGCTGAATGTGGATATTACCCTGGATCATAATGCCATGCTCTCCTATGGGATAAGCATAGCTGATGTGAGCCAGGCCCTTCAAAGCGGTTTTTTGCCCCAGCCATTAGGGTCTTTACAGGAAAATGATGAGCGCTTCAGCATTCGCTATAAACGGGATGCCCAAAACCTTTCAACTGTTTCAAGGCTGGAGGTGAAAAAAGTTGGCAGTACCAGTATTTCACTGGATGATATTGCCCAAATTGATATTGAATATACTTTACCCAATCAGGTTTTTCTGATCGGTAACAACCCGGCGGTACAATTGACCGCCACGCCAATAGAAGGCGGTAATCTGACCAAATTGACCGATCAGCTTAACGCGGTGATGGAAGATTCCCGCCGCCTTGGCCTTGTGCCCGATGACACGGAATTTATACTTTATCTGGACCCGGCAAAATATATTCAGCGCTCTATCAATAATGTTATTCAGGCCGCGATTATAGGCGGTATTTTGGCCATTTTGATAATCTTCCTTATTCTGGGAGAAGTTAAAAACACATTAATTATTGCCCTTTCCCTTCCAACAACCATCATTTTTTCCTTTATCCTGATGTATGTGTTTAATGTGTCGTTGAACATGATTTCTCTGGGAGGATTGGCCCTCGCCGTAGGTATGATTGTGGATTCAACTATCGTTGTTATTGAAAATATTCACCGGCGTAGAACAGAACACAAAGAGGAACTCTCACTGGAATTATGGAAATCGGTTGTCATTAACTCCACAGGCCAGGTTAGAGCGCCTATCATCGCTTCCACGTTGACATCGGTCCTGGTTTTTCTGCCTATTTCCTTTACCGCGCCTTTGACCAATGCCATTCTGGGCGACCAGGCCAGAACCGTTGTTTTTTCTTTGCTCTGCTCTTTGGTTGTTTCACTTACCATTGTTCCCATAATCGCTTACCTGATATTCAAAGGCCGTAAGAATAACAGCATCAATCATAAATCCCATCAGGGGCTGGCAAGCTTTTCCGAGCCGGTGGTTAATTTTTTGATTAATGGATACAAAAATCTTGTCGGAAAACTCATTCACCACAAAGCTGTTGCCACTGCTTTTTTATTGGGATGGGCTGCTATTTTAGCCTTGACGATTATTTTTATTTTACCTGTTATTCCAAAGGAAATCATTTCAACTCCGACTTCAGATAGAGTCGTGGTTTTCTTTAGTAACACCAATTATTCCTCACCCCTTGATATTATCGAAAAGGTCATGCCCGATTTAAGTGCCAGGATAGAAAAAACACTGGGGCCTGAAAACATCAAAACTTCATTTAGCAGCCTTCGAGGCCGCTTTAATCAGGTATTTGTTGATATTAAAGATGCTGATTTCACCGTAAAAGCCGTTGAAAAGCTGCAAACAGAATTGCTTTCCGAAGGCGAATGGTATTTTAATATCCTGCAATGGGACCCGGCGGCCCTGCCTCTGCCCAATTCCTTTGATCTGCAAATCAGTGTTTTTGGCCCTGATGCCACAGAAAAAACTGCCATCCTGGAAAGCATTCAGCGCATTATCAATGAATCAAAACTATACCTAAGGACCTTTACGCGGCCATCTCCCTCTCTTACCAATGAATTATCACTCACAGCCCGAGAGTCTACCATAAATAAATTTCCCGGGCTGTCAGCGGCCAGTTTAACATCATTAATCAGAAGAATACTTAGCGGCACAGCTTCAACTGAACTTTCCGACGGAACAAACACGGTAAAGCTATCGGCTTCCTATCCCGACGATTTGATTGATTCACGGGAGAAACTGGAAAATTTTCTTATCCCCTGGAACGATCAATTTATCCCCTTAAAACATTTTTTTGATTTTTCAACCTCATCGGGGGTTTCCCAAATATATTCTCGAAATGGCGAAGCGGCCTTTCAAATTTACGGTTTCGCGAGTCGGGAAACAAGCGACGCTCAAAGGGCCGAATTAAGTCGTAAAACCGTGGACTTGCTCAACTCACAACTTGAATTGCCCCAAGGTTATCGCTTTCTACTTGACGACCCGCGGGAAGAAATTGACAGTTCAATCAACACTTTATTCATTGCTTTGGGAATTTCTATTTTGTTGATTTATCTGTTGTTATCATTTCAGTTCAATTCATTAAGAATTCCCGTAATCATTCTTGTTACCATACCTCTTGGAATTATTGGAGTTATTCTGTCGTTATTCATTTTTCATTCCGTACTAAACCTGAATTCCCTGTTAGGCACCATTTTATTAAGCGGTATTGTGGTTAATAACGCCATATTGATGATAGATTTTTATTTGCTTATTAAAAAAGATTTTGAAAATCCATTGGATGCCCTGGTCCACACAGCCAGTCTCAGATTCAAGCCAATCATCATTACTTCATTCACGACGATTTTCGGCATGTTGCCCATTGCCTTTGGAATCGGCACAGGGTCGAATATTTTACAACCCCTGGGCATAGCGGTATCCGGTGGTTTGCTTATCTCCACCCTTATTACATTGTTCGCGGTACCGGCAATTTTAAGCCTGACAACTAAATCATTTAAATCAAAATCGATTGAGGATAATCATTCATGAAAACCAGAAATTTTTTAATTCTTTTATCACTGCTATTTTTCACTTATGACGTCCTATTTGCTGAAGCCTTGAGCATTGAGCAGGCCATTGATCTGGCATTAACACAAAATATAGATTTACGTAAAAGCAGCTACGCTGTGAACTCAGCCCTGATTGAATTGAATAACAGCTGGAATATTTTTATGCCATCTTTAAGCGCGGGTATGGGCTTGTCTCAGAACAACAGTTTTCCAATATTCGGAGTAGCCAATAGCCGTTACCAAAATCAGGAAGATCCATGGAATTTAAGCGCCAATTTTTCAATGCAAATACCTTTGGATATTACCTCAGTCCAGAATTTTGAGCAAAGAGAACTGAATTATAAGTCAACACTCTTAAGCCAGGAAGAATTGAGTTCTCAAATTGTCAGGAATGTGGAAAAAACATATTATGCCATCCAGACCTATTTAAAGGATTTGGATATTAAAAAAAACAATATGGTTATAGCTCAAGCGCGCTATGAATCGGTGCAACAAAAATATGACAGCGGTTTAAGCTCCGACCTGGATTTATTAAAAGCGGAAGTATCTGTTGAAGAAGCCAGGCTGTCCTATCAAAGGGCCTTTGCTGATTACCAGAAAAATATCAATATTTTCAAACGAATGATTGGTGTTAATATCGAACAAACAATCGAATTGATTACACCCATCGAAATACCTAAAGTTAACATCTCGCCCAAAGAGTGGATAGATAAATGTCTCGAATTACGTTTTGACATTCGCAAGCTTCACCTATCAATCAGATTGGCGGAAAATCGACAAGCAGAAAGCATCATTTCAAACTTTGCGCCCAATTTTTCAGCGTCGACTTCCTGGAGCACAGGAGTCAATCAGGCATTCACAGCTGAGTCTTGGGCTCCTGAGGACCTGACCGCCAGCTGGAGTCTGCGGCTTTCAATGTCAATACCATTAAACGCCTATATTCCGGGTTCAAAAAGTAATTTAACTTTAAAATCCGAAGCAGATTCTATGAGTAAGTTATTATTGGACTATGAGAAAGCGCGAATAATTGCTGAAGATGAAATAAACTCCTACGCGCGGGATTTAGAACTTATCCAAACCAATATCGCTTTATCGGAAAGGCTGAAGGGTTTATCACAACGGAATTATGATGCAGTACAGAAATCCTACAATCTTGGAGAGAGCACATTGCTTCAGGTTGAAGACGCTCAGCAATCCTTTTTTTCTGCTCAATTATCTTTTTTAAATGTACAATATCAATTTCTATCTACATTGATTGATTTGGGATATGCTTTGAATACAGATTGGCATGATTTTTAAACCATCCAATCAATATAAACTTTTTTACAGACAGAAAAATAGAATATTATTAAGCTAATTAATATTCATGAATTTTTATAAGATTCACAAGCTCAGGGGTAAAACTGATTCGTTCATCTGAAAATAAACCACAACAAATCCGAAACAGCTAGGCCAGGCTATGTATTTTAAAATAAACAGCTCTTTCTTCAAAGGAGATTTTATCAATCATCTCAACTTCGATTTCCTCATTATGATGATGTAAGAAAGAACCAGCCTCTACAACAAAATCAAGAACAGCCCAGCATTTTTCATCTGCCGTTATATTCTTGATTTTTCCAGACTCGTAGTCGTTTACAATATGATACCCTATCACTTCACGAACGCTCCTCAAATGGGCCAGTTCAGGATCTTTTTCAGCTTCCATGGGGGCTTTAACGCTTTCATAGGCTTTCCCATAATCACTGAGGACTGGCGGAAAGGCCCATATATCAAAGCCATACCAATAGTAAGCTGAACTATATTTTTTCTCAAAATAATCCTGATACTGGCGCGAAACAGTTTTTTTGCTATCAGCATCGGGGCTCTTTTTGATATCCGATTTATTCAAATCAAAGAATACCTGTTTTTGGGAATAATCAACAGACCTGATATATTCCGGTGAGATCAAAACCAAGTTTTCAAATAAAAAATTGCTTGTATTGACAACAACATACTTGATTTCCCAGTTCGAATCATCGAACAAAAAATCGTGGATAAAGCCTAAATGACCATCCCTGGCTGAAATTCCATACCCAAGGATGTTTTTTAATAAAATTTTCATATCATCCTCCCTTTATAAAATATCAATGAAAAACCCTTTATTATGTGTTTAATTCGGTTTTTCAAAGAAAATTCACTTTTTGAAAGAAAATTTCATTCTCCTTATAATATACTAAAAAATATAATAAAATTGAATAGTAAATTCCACTTTCCGCATTACGATTTTAATTTCATATATTATAGAGAAATAGAAAAGTAGATTTTGCAAATTGCCAATTCTTAACAAAGCAAATTCCAAAACTTCTGATATTAGAGGCTGTCGCTCTAGTGAAAGCTTTTCTGTATCAATGATTATATATGGGAGTATAGTGGTTAAATTGTGCCATATTTATCGCGACAGCCTCGTGTTTCGAGGTTGTGAAACAACCTTATTAGCAATTTACAGGCAGCAACATATAAATAACTTACTATCCGGAAATAAAATAATTGTACTTGTTCCCGAATTCAAGCACTAAAAGCAACACTTAACACATATTCAATAGGAGTCAGGTAACCAAGACGCTTCCTCGGACGTGTGTTTAA
>JAFGWI010000103.1 GCA_016937215.1 Spirochaetales bacterium
CGAAGCGGAGTTATGGAAAGCCTGGCCTGCTGTAATGAAATGAAAGCAGGAAACGCCCAACGTAACAACCAGCTAAACAAATACCAATAACATAACCCCGGCAATAACAAACAGCAGACCAGGCTTTTACAACTTAGAATTAACCGATAAGAAAAAAAATTTCACAGAACTTGCAGAACGCCTGTTTCAAGAGAGCCACAATACTCAGCCATCAAAAACATCACGAATTTTATTCAACAACACTTTAGCCGTAAAGGGCTTGTAAACAAAATTCACACCATTGTCCAAAACTCCAAGATTAGAAATAATATTTTCAGGATAACCGGAAATATAAATAATTTTCAAATTTGGCTTAATCTCCAAGAGTTTTGCGGCCAACTCATTACCCTTAATACCGGGCATAATAACATCGGTCAAGCACAAATGAATTTTATCCCTGTTTTCGAGAAAAATCTCTAAAGCCTCATGTCCATCATGGGCTTCCCACACATGATAACCATAATCATCCAGAATTTTTTTAACCAGTGGCCGGACAATATCCTCATCATCAACAAGCAGCACACCCTCCGAGCCGCCAATAACCTTGCCATCATCAGGATCCAGTTTTGTTGCCCTATCGGTGATAGCTGGCAGTAATATTTCAAAGGTCACACCTGTATTTTCTTCAGAACACAGCGAAATCACTCCATTATTTTGTTTCACCAAACCATAGATAGTCGACAAACCAAGACCTGTGGCCTTCCCGCCCTTGGTTGAATAAAAAGGTTCAAAAATCCTCTCTCTGATGGCAGGGTCAATTCCCGAACCATTATCGGAAAAACGAATACTGACATATTTACCAGGTGGAATACGCGAATCTCCTCCTGAATAATGCTTGTTCTCAGTCGAAATCTTCACAAAACCTTCAGACCCAATGGCATCCTTGGCATTCTCCAGAAGATGATCGATGATTCTATCACATTGGTGAACATCCAGACTCACTAAATATAGCTCAGGATCGAGCTCCAGGTTAAAATCTATTCTGTTTCCCAAAAAGATCTCACAGCGTTCTCGGATTCGATGCAAATAGTGATTCAAATTCAACAAAGAAGGCCTTTTGATATCACGACGGCTATATTCAATCAAACGACCTGTTAAACGTGAAGCCGCCTTGATTCCAGACAAGACCTCTCCAAGTTCCTGCTCTAGGGCTTTGTCATTTTTTAATTTCATCTGCAGGATTTTTAAATACCCTTGAATACCAGAAAAGATATTGTTAAAATCATGGGCAATGCCACCTGCAAGGCGTGAAAGAGCCTCCATTTTTTGCACTTGATACAGGTTTTCCTCGATAAAACTCCCATCATCTCTGATTTTCTGTTCCTTCTTCATATCCACATATACAACTAAAGGCGAATCAGAACTTGTTGAAAGAAAGGAAGCTGTTAGGTAATAGCAAATTTTTTTATCTAAATCTGTACAAACAACGGGCTTGGTATCAATACAAGGAGCTGCGGCAAGCAACTTCTCCCAACTTTCTTGATCCAAAAAGCCCAACAAGCTAAAAACGCTTGGACAAGGCAAAATTTTCCATGCTTCGGAACACAATAGCTTTTGGGCCGCTGTATTTCCATACAAAACCTGGCCTCTTTTATTACAAACCAAAGCCGGAGAAGCCAAAGCACCCCAAATACTTTTATAAATTTTTTGGTCCCAAAAAACATCGGAACTCATCTACTTATCCATCCCCATTTCTTAGATACCAGAAAAACAAAAAAATAAGTCTTTTGTTACAATAAAAACAAATACAATTTATACCTTTATTTTCTATCAGCGGTAAAACAATGTCAATATACGCACGAAGTGATTTCAATAGCAAACCGTTACTGGTAACGTGAATGCCTCGGTTGAAGGGACAGACCTCGGTTGAAGGGACAGACCTCGGTTAAAGGGACAGACCTTTAGCATCATAGCTTCTACATTTCTAATCAGGGTTGAATGTTTCATAACTGCGTTAGGGATTGGAAGGGGGCCCTGTCAATTTTTCAGAATTGACAGGGCCAACAAAAAGACGGCGTTTACAGCCGGATTTTTGGTCGAAGCGGGAGCGGAGCCCTGTAAAGCCCGGCCCGGCCGACAGGGACAGAGCTCTTCATTTAGCACACAAAGCTGGTTAAAAGAAGAACAGGCTCCGGGTAACGCCCAGATATAACTGAAAATCAGATGGATTCGTTCTTTGGTTAGGCCAGAGTTTTAAAATTCGTGGGTAAAGACCATGGCCAGACCCGGATTTTTTTCAAGAAAATCAATGACAGCATTTTTGTTGATGCGCAGGAGCGACACAGGGCCTTCATGACTGAAAGTAAATTCAGCTGGTTCCTCACGGGTGATATGAGAAATGTTTCCGATAAAATCGCCAACCATTAATTCTGTAAGCATTTTACCTTCCTTGAAAACTTGTATTTCGCCATCCTGGATAATAAAAAAGGTATCGGGCACTTCGCCTTCATAAATTATGGTTCCAGGGTCAAAACGTTCTTCCGAGATCAAAATGGATTCCAGCCAGGTTTTCTGGTATGACGAGAGGCGATTAAAATAGGAACTTTCAGCCAGAACGTTCCAAATACCCCGCCTTCTATTTTTTACCAATCGTTCAAGGGTTTTCTCAAACTCGGTACCGGAAATAAAGCTCAAGAATTTGGCCTTTTCAATGGTATAAACCACCACATCGGTTTGGGCCACAACATCTGCGACTCGTATGCCATTGGTCATTAGCGCGATTTCACCAAAATATTCATAATTTCCAAAAACCTTATTGGTCACAAGGTCTTTGGAAATTATCGCCACATTCCCGGAGCTGATAATGTAAAATTTGTCTCCAGCTGAACCTTTTTTTATGATGGTCTCACCTTTTTTAAATTGCTCTTCAACAATTATGGAAACAAATTCCTGAACTTTTTCAATCGGCAGAGAATCAAAGAAATCCAGATGCTTTAAGAGTCCCAAAATTTGATACATTTTTTCGTACCGGGGAGGTGTTGTCTCAAAATAAAGGGTGTTTTTGATGCCAAAAGTAGCCAGCCTTAGATCGGTTGTTTCGGGAAAATCCTTTTTGGCAATGTGATATACCACAACATTTTTTTGCACTTCACTGGGCAATGAATTGAGGTACTTTATGGGTGTATGAAGAGGGGGAATTCCTGATTCATGATAAATCACCTTTGAGTCCCAGGGGAAATTCCGTAAATCCTCATAGCGTTCACGGTTAATCACCCCCTCCTCAAATAGCTTTTGCTGCACAGCCGGATCTGCCTGGTGGTCGGATGAATACACAAAGGTCTGGTCCTGGAATTTAAGTGTAAACCCGATGGTAGGTATGGAATGAAGGGTATAAAAAATATTGAATTCACCGCCATGAACAAAAACCGGTTGGCCGAGATATATGGGGTGAAAGCGAAAAAGCTGGCTCAAGTATGAAAGGGGTTCATTAGCCAGGGATGCGTATTTTCTTAAAAAACTGTTGATAATGGTCCGTGTGGTATAAATGGTAATGCGGCCTTCTTCCAGTATTTTTTGAAAAGTTCCAGCATCATGATCCGCGTGACAATGGGTCAAAATGATTGAATCGATCAATTTAGGATTCACATTTGAATCTTCAAGCCATTCTGTGGAGTTAACCGGAGGATCTACCATCACGCCATTATGATTTAGCCAGATAATAAAACCCGAGGTGTTTTCAGTAGGGTCAAAGCCGTGGCTAGGGCCAAGACAGGTTACCCCGAAAAGGGGCGGCTGAAAAGGCTCAGGTAATCGTTCACCGATGTCATATTTAGCCTTATACTCAATTCGTCCAGGAATGGTGATTTTCTTGTTTTCAAAGGTCACATCAAAATCATTATGATCATTAATATTGATGCTCACCCCATCCAAGGAAAAACCATTTTGATCGATGAAACCAAGACCCACCAGATCGCTAAAAGAAAAATTTCCCCGGAAATAATTCATCTCTGAACGCAAATCCGGCAAATAGCCACGATCAAAGGATGGATGCATATCCTTGAGCAGCGACACATCTTTTGGTCCAAAAACAGCTTCGTTCAAAGTACGAATTAATCGCCCCATCTGCGCGCGGGTACCAATAATACGGGTTCTTCTTTTTCGTATAAAAAAATTATAATATATTGGAAATTCAAGCTCAGCAACACTAATACCCTTTTCACGATGAAACATCTCACGAGGCAAAACAAAAATCTGGGGTACTGATTCAGGAAGACTCATGGTATCCTTGATGGTTTCAGGCGGCGCGCCAAACTGTATATAGCCAACAGGTGTTTTCAGCAGATAACCACCCCGAGGCAGAACCGTGAGATCACCCTTTATTTCTTTTAACGACTCCATAGTTTAATCCTTTTTATAATTTGTCGGCCAATCAGCCCATAGTCTGAACATCTCCCTAAAGGAAAAACTTCTCTCTATGCAAAAAAAATGGAACTTACCTTTTTAGTCTTTTTTTTTGGGCGTTGCCTGATAAGCCCAGGGGCTTATCAGGCCGGGCTATTCGGCACTCCGCTGTCGCTCCGAAGGTTTTTGTCCGGAAATAATCCGTCCAAAAACGCTTTGGCTGACAATTTTTGAAAAAATTGTCAGCCATGCCTCCTATCCCTAACGCAATTTCGATCAAAGCACAAATTAGCTCAACACGTACCACTATTATACTTGTTGCCTTTTCCCTTGAAAGTTGCCAGCTTCCGAATGAAGTTGTTGCAACAGCCCCAAATACCTCCTGACCAAAAATTATTCACCCTAAAACACTTTGTTTTACTATTTTCATAAATTGTTAAATATCGCGCCTCTTTCTAAAGGGAATAGGCAGAATGCTAGATTTTTCAAACTCATATTTGCATTAAAACTTCTTTATGAACCATACAAGCGGATTCTCCTTAAATCTACTTTTATATTTTAGGTTAACATGATGAAATAATCAAATTCACCAGTCGATCAAGCTGATTTTTTAAAACCAGTTGCTTATTCATCGGATTTCACTTTAAAATTATTGGCCTTAGCCTGCAAAATTGATTATTCAACAAACCAATTGATTTCAACAAAAAAAACATTTTATTATTAATTGCCTTAAGTTTTAAAGTAATGAGCAGCCCCTCATTTAAAAACAAAGCAGATCGAAGATCGACCAAAATCAAGTCCATCTATTGACCCGTGAGGGATTCCTGGGAACTCCTGGGCCCCCGAGGGACAGACCTCTTTCAAAAGGTAAAATAGACAAGCTCTTCTGAGCTCTGCTGGGGACAGACCTTCAACAACCGACTTTTAAGACCTAGGATGAACAAAAAACAGCTTTTATTAACCAGGTAAATGCTGGTCAGGGTGACCAAAATAATAGCCTTGGGAATAATTAATATTCAACTCGCGAACCTTTTCAAAAACTTCCTCGGAATGAACAAATTCAGCAATAATCTGGGTGTTCATGCTTTTACCAAAGGTGGAGATGGCGTGGGAAATTTTATAGGAATTCTCGTTGGTATCAAGATACTTGATGAAACTTCCGTCAATTTTTATAAAGTCAGCTTTCAAGTCCATAAGTCGGGTATAATTTGAGCAACCCGTACCAAAATCGTCAAAAGCAATTTTTACCCCCATATCCTTTAGCTCCTTGAGCTGCATGATTTCTTCATAACAATGGGTAATTTCAAGACGATCGGAAATTTCCAATATCAAGCGGCTTGGTTCGATGTTGAATCGTTTAAGATTTTTTTTAACCAGTTTAATCAAAAAGTGATCACGAAGATCAACTTCTGAAATATTAACAGAAAACTCATAGGGGAGACCTTTCATGGCTTCGCAGCTTTTTTCCATCATTTTTTTTGTCAAATACTGCAACAATCCGGCTTTTCTTGCCGGGCCGATAAAATACTCGGGTGTGATTATTTTACCCTCAGTCAACATTCGTGCCAGACATTCATATTTTTCGATCATGCCGCTGCGATTATTATAAATAGGCTGAAAAAATGGCACAATCTCATCATTATCAATCGCTCGATGGATAATACTGGCCCATTTTATATTTTTTTTCTGTTGATCCTCAAGTTGAGTACTGGATGAACAGAATTCATAGCGGTTTCCACCTATTTCTCTAGCTCTACGAATTGCGATATTGGCATGACGAATAAGATCTTCGCCACTACCATGGGCTATGCCAATGGTAAACGCTACTCGTAGTTCAATGGTTTTATATACAATTTTTGCTGTATTGAAAATTTTTGTAATATTATTAGCCAAAGTTGTAGCTTCATTCGATTCAGGACTATCCAGTAGAATAGCGAATTCATCGGAATCGAGTCTGAAAACCTTTATGATGGCTGGAACAATTTGGCGTAATATCATTGATGTATTGGTGAGGATATAATCTCCAGCTTCAAGACCATAGGAATTATTAAGCATACCAAAATGAAGGATATCAAGCAAAAGCAGAGATTTTGTGCCATGACCATGAAGACAATGAAGCAACTCGTTTCGATTGGGTAAACCTGTTAAGGCATCATAACGAGAACTAACACGATGATGATACTCTTCCGTATCATTGATTTGCTTTTTTAATAGCCGAAGTTTAGTCAGCATAAATTTCTGGGTCATGCTTTTCCGGCTTTCGTTAAGGCTGATCAATTCCAGACCTCCCAAATCCACAAATCTGCGTATTATACCATTTTCACAATTTTCCGCGATTAAAATGAAGGGCACAGTAATCGATTCATCCCGCAAATTCTGCATGATATCCAATCCCTTTTTACCAGGTAGATCCTGTAAAATGACAATAAGATCAGCAGTTCCATTAACTATAATATTACTAAAGGTGATGGGATCGTAAACTTCCAAAATAGAATAATCACGGTGAGCCTTCCTAATGGATTCCAGAAGTATTTTTGAGTCATAATGATGATCACTCAAGAACAATACCTTTATGTTTTCCATAGGCATTTCCTCTCAAATTCATATTTTTCTATTCAATTTGGTTTTTATGTTTTTGAGTTTCCATTTAATTTTATCTGCACCTGACTGAAGGGGCTAATAAAGGCTTCAGCAATCAGGATTTTTCATTATTTAAAAAAATATGAAGAGCGATTTCATCACATTGTTCAAGCTTGGGGCATTCAAGACATTCCCTCCACATTTTCCTGGGGAATTTATCTTTGTCAGCTAAAGCAAAACCAAGCTTTTTGAAAAACTCGACCTGATAGGTCAAGGTGATGACTTCAGGAACATTCAACCTACGCCCCTCATCAAGTAAAGCATTGACCAACATCTTACCCACACCTTTTTTTTGATATGCATCATCAACAGCTAAAGCCATGACTTCACCCATATCAGTCCAAAGCAAGGAAAAGGCTCCGCAACCGATAACCTGCTTGGTTTCAGAATCCTCAGCCACCAAAAAACCATTGAGCATTGTAATAATTTTGTACTTGCTGCGTGACAACATAAGACCTTTTTCGGCCATCTTGTTTGTTAAACGGAAAATACTGTTAACATCATCAACAGTAGGACGTCTGATTATAATCACTTTTTTTATTCCCCTAATCCCCAAAGAAAGAATAAGTATAACATAAATTCCTGAATTTTAAAAGAAAATTCAAAAAATTAGGTAAAAATTTAATATATGTTCAGCTGATGAATTTTGGACGTTGCCTGCTTTCATTCCATTCCAGCAGGCGCCGGGCTTTCCGCCACTTCGCTGTCACTTCGAAGGTTTTCGTGCTGGTCATAAATACTTCGTATTTATTGCTCGGTTGGGTGAATGCTCATTGGCATTCACTATTTGTCGTGAATACTCATTGACATTCACTATTTGTCGTGAATACTCATTGACATTCACTATATACATGCGACCTTATCGGAAATTATCCGACAGAAAACGCTTTGGCTTGCTATTAAAAAAAAACAAGCCATCCCTTCTATCCCCTATGATAAAGTCAAGCACATAATTTATTCTTTTCGATTTTTTCCTTTATTTCTTGTTGATATTGGAGATCATATTTCCAAC
>JAFGWI010000104.1 GCA_016937215.1 Spirochaetales bacterium
ATGATTAGCTTAACAGTTGCAAATAAATCCTAAAAAAATGGGGGTAATAAAATTGATATGAATGCTTTAGATTTTACACCCCAGGCACAGCCTAACCACCATTCCCCCCCCAAATATCGTCAATTGATACAGAAAAGCTTTTAGTAGAGCAACAGCCCCTAATGTCAGGACTTTTGCAATTAACTCATCCATTTCCTCTATATCTGTAATGAAATCAGATTTATAGATACTTTCAGTTTCCTTGCATAAAAATTGAGGTAAACCATAGAGCTTCTTGAAGGCATGGTTTGCTATACTAAAAATGATATAAAGTCGAAAAGAGAATCGAAGCTGACCTTAAGGAGTTGGGTTTTTGCATCGATCAGGTTGTTGAAAGTCTTGTATCTTTTAAATAATCCTGAATCTTGTGTCGGCAGATATATTCGTGACAACAAAAAATCGCGAAACATGTTGCAAGTTTCGTGTGAAACTGATTAGGAGTTAGATATTGTCAGTTTAATCAAAGAATAAAGGCGAATTTTAAAAAGAAGGGAAACGAAATCAATGAAAAAAAATAAGAAGGGAATAGAGGTGTCTGTAGTTGCGCGAAGCCTGTTTATTATGGTGCTTTTTTTGCTCATTGTGCCAATGATTTACGCTCAATCGCAATTTATGGATTATTTTAAGCCAATGCCGATTGTTGGCTCTTTGACAACAAATTGTTGGGGTTCGGGGGTTGGGCCTCGTGACCAATCCAATGGTCTTGAAGACCGAAATAACAGATATTGTTACTGGGATGGGGGTATTATCAAAGGGTCTGACGGTGTTTATCATATGTTTGGAAGCCGATGGAATGAATCGGCCGGTCATAACGGCTGGTTCGGTTCAGTAGCGGTTCATGCCACGAGTAATAATCTCTACGGTCCTTATACGGATCAAGGCTTGGTTTATTCCTGGGATGAAAATGGCAAAGGCCACAATGTTCTTCCTATGGTTCTCAAAGACGGTCGCTATGCTGTTTATGTGAGTGAAACCCGAAGGCCGGGAATAGTTTATGTATCTGAAAATCTGAACGGGCCCTGGTCAAAACTCGGCACGATTTCAATCGCGTCAAATTCCTATTCTTCCGGTTTTACCCATTCTAATGTTTTTATCATGCTGCGGCCCGACGGTCGTTACGGTATTATCTCACGGGATGGATTAGTGGGAGTGGGCGATAATGTCCTTGGGCCATATACCATTCAAGGGCCAAATGTTTACGCGGCCACAGCTGGAATGCAGACTGTTAATGTGGAAGATCCCTGTATGTGGTACAGTGGAGGATTTTATCATCTGGTTGCCAATAAATGGGACACTCGAAAAGCCTATCACATGTATTCTGAAAATGGTCTGACTAATTGGAAACTGGACTCAGGCTTTGTTTATGATCCAACTACCAATTTTCTTCGTTATACAGACGGAACCGTTAACCGCTGGAATAAACTGGAGCGTTTTAATGTTTATATTGAAGATGGTCATGTTAAAGCCATTCTGTTAGCCGCGATCGATGTGGCCAAGGACGCGGAACAGGGCAACGATTCCCATGGAAGCAAAGTGATTGTGGTTCCCTTTGATGGCGAGGCGTTTGATTCTGTTCTTTCGCCAACTCCAACAACTGTCCCGACGCCAACTCCGACACCCAATGTCGAAGCCATTTTCACAGGCGGGCCTTATCCTCTTGATGGTGTAAGTTCTTACATTGATCTTCCTGATGGAATTACCAATGAGCTAGGCGATTTTACCATCGCCTGTCGTGTTACAATTGACACACTTGTTGAGTGGACCCGGGTTTTTGATTTTGGTGGCAGCTCCGATATTTTCATGATGTTTACGCCTGCTTCCGGTACAACAGGGAATCCCTATTTTGCCATTACCTTAACTGGTAATACAGGAGAACAAGGCATTGAGGGAAGCGCGCCCTGGGTTGTGGGAAGTCCGCAGCATTTGGCAATTATCAAGCAGGAAAACACAGGGGTCATGTACATTAATGGACAGGAAGTGGGGCGAAATGAAGCCCTATCTTTGAGCCCCTCTGAATTAGGAAACACAGTAAATAATTTTCTAGGCCGGTCCCAATGGTCTCATGATCCTTACCTTGCAGGAACGATTGAGGATTTTAAAATATTTAACCGGGGAATAACAAGCGCTGAGCTGGATAGTCTGGTTCATGGTGAAGCCCAAGGCACTTTAGGTGATGTGAATACCGATGATGTTGTCAATATTGTAGACGCTTTACTGGTTGCCCAGTTCTATGTGGGTTTACCCATCAGTGGTGTTTTTGTTGAGGAAATGGCTGATGTTAATTGTGATGGTGTTGTGAATATTGTCGATGCCCTGTTGATTGCGCAGTATTATGTATCCTTGATAGATAAATTTTGTGAGTGAGAACTTAAGGCGATTCAATTGTTTTTATATTATGGTTGGGTGAAAACACCGTCAACCGATGTAATGACAATTTTTTAAATTGAAAAACTTAGGGGTTTGAAAGAATCCCTATGTGTAAAGTAAACCTTTTATAAAAGCCAGGGAAACCTGTCCAAGACTAAGGCCGTTTTTTTTGTTTTTTTTGCGGCTATTATGCTGGAAACAGTGTAAGGAATTGGAATGGGCCCTGGTTTTTTTTTGTAAGTCCGGTTATCCTGGAAAGCTTTGATCTATGCCTTGTGCTTGGAGATCAAAGGAATTTGAATTCTCTTGGCACGCGGTTGGTAATGAGGCAAGTTGTTTCATAGGGAATTGTGTTCATTAAGTCCGCGATTTCCTCGGCTGAAGGGCCTCTTGGGTCGGGACCGAATAAAACAACTTCATCGTGACGCTTAATCGAGGTTCGCGGCCCCAGGTTCACAAGGCATTGATCCATGCAAACCCTGCCGACAACAGGATAGCTTTGACCCTTGATCAACACCCGGCCTCGGTTAGATAAAAGCCGCGAATAGCCGTCGCCGTAGCCTATGGGCAAGGTGGCAATATAGCAATCCTCTGAAGTTTTATAGGTCATGCCATAAGAAAGAGGAGTGCCTGAAGGGACTTTTTTTATAAAGCTCACCCGGGTCTTCAGCTCCATTACTGGTTTCAGCGTCAAATTCCGGGGCTGTTCTATGGAAGGATAGTAACCGTAAGCCATGATACCAGGCCTTACCATGTTGAAATAACTTTTTTTTAAGCCGATAATAGCCCCTGAATTGGCCGCGTGAATTAACGGGGCTGTGATGCCTTCATTTTCAAGTATTCTGATAACAGAATCGAACTCTTCAATTTGTTTTTCCGCAAAAATTTTATCAGCAAAATCAGAACCAGGAAAATGGGTGCATATTCCCTCGAGGCGCAAAACAGGGCTTTGGTGAATAAGCCTGGCTAATGCCAAGGCTTCGCCTGGTTTGCACCCGATACGACCCATTCCCGTATCGATTTTAAGGTGACAAGCCCTTTGAACCTTTAGTCTGGAAGCAGTTTTTTCCAAGGCCTCTATCATCTCTGCGTCGCCAACCACAGTTGTGATATCATTTAACACCAATTCCTCGAATTCCTCGAATTGAGGGATGCCCAACAGCAAAACTTGTGAATCGATGCCAGCCTTTCTCAGCATCACCCCTTCCTCCACTGTCGCGACGCCAAACCACTCCACACCCCACTTTCGGGCTGTTTTGCTTATTTCCACAATTCCGTGGCCGTAAGCATTGGCCTTGACAGCCAGGCAGATTTTGCAGCCGCTTCCTGCTTGCTGATGTATCAGATCCAGATTGTGTAAAAGATGATCAAGATGAATTATTGCATGAGTTGCTCGCATGGTTCATCTTACTAAACCCGATATTTTATGGCAAGCTCCAGACTGTGTAATTTGCTAAAATTAGCTGAATCCTTTTTTGGCTCTTGGACTTATTTATTGAAGTCAGTATAATATGAAGTAATAAAGGCATTTTTTCGGATTCAGTACTTTTGGGCGTTGCCTGCTTCAACAATGTTTCAGCAGGCCGGGCTTTGCGCAGCTTTGCTGTCGCTCCGACCAAAAACCCCGCTGATTGAGCGCGGGGTTTTTGTTGGCCTATTTTTTTTGAAAAAAAAATAGGCCCTGCTCCAATCCCTAACGCGATGAACAATCCCACTGGCCTTGGTCTAAAAAAGCCTTATTCTGAAAATCAAAACAAGGAGTTTCATATGAAAATAGCTGTGACAGGCGCTAATCGCGGTTTAGGCCTGGAATTAGTCCGATTTTTCCTGAGTCAAGGGCATCAAACATTTGCTTTAGCCAGAAATGAAAGTTTGGCCTTGAAGGAATTGGCCGAAGAATATCAAACCGGTTTTCATTATTTCAAAATGGATGTAACTGATGAGGCGGAAATCTGGAATGCCGCAATCAATATAGAAAAGGCTCTTGGTGAATTGGATTTATTGGTGAATAACGCGGCTGTTTTTCCTGAATTTCCGGGCAAGGACATCGAAGAGCTTGATCTTTCCACATATTTACCGACATTTGATGTCAACAGTCTCGGGCCATTACGGGTTGTGAAACATTTTTTAACACTTTTGCGAAAAGGAAAGGAAAAACGGATTGTTAATATATCCAGTGAAGCTGGTTCCATTGCCAAATCCTGGCGTGACTGTGATTATTCCTACTGCATGAGCAAGGCGGCCTTGAATATGGCTACAACGATTTTGCTAAACCGGCTGGGCAAGGAGGGTTTTTGTTTTCGGCTTATCCATCCTGGCTGGTTTTCTTCGGAAATGGGAGGCTCAGGGGCTCCCATTACTCCTATGCAATCGGCGCAAAAGGTTGGAGCTATTGCGGTCGGAGTTTGGAACGAGAATGATCCCCTTTTTATGGACTTGGATCGCAAGAGATGGGACTGGTAATGAAAGAAAAACAGATACTGGTTCTTGGCGGGCCAATTGTTCAGTACCATGATTTCGCGGAAATTGGCCCGGTGCTCCGTGAGATTATCCTTGCAGCTGGTTTTTTTCCGGTTTTATCTGAAGATACCAGCGAACTTGTGAGCGAAAATATCCAGGCTTATCATGGCATCTTACTATGCTCGAGTGGTTATGAGCTGAGCCCTGAGCAGGAAAAAGGGCTCCTTCAGGCCATTATCGGCTTTCCAGGGGAAGAAAAGGGCAGGGGGCTGATTGCTCTTCATGGAGCTGCTGTTTCTTTTGGAAATTCCTTGGCTTATCAACGCATGATAGGGGCCCGTTTTTTAACTCACCCTGAAATGGCTCATATCTCTATTTCATTAGCCAATAAAAACCATCCTGTTCTGGATCAAGTTGACAATTTTATTATCCATGATGAATTTTATATGCTGGAATATTTCCCGCCTTTTAAAGAACTGCTCTTCGGACACTATGGTGAATTTTCTTTACCTTTGGCCTGGATCAAACCCTATGGTTTGGGGCGTGTATTCTCTCTCATGCTGGGGCATGGGAAAGAGCAATTGAACCATGCTTCCATGATCAGCTTGTTGCGGAATGGTCTTAAATGGAGCCTTGGTTCGGAGTTGTGACCCCTGCATTTTCAAACTCTATTCATATTAAGGCGTATTATGGATGTTTAAAAAACTCGTTTTTTGCTGAATATTTTAACAAAACCGAGGGTTTCTTATTGCAAAGCGTTATTTGGTGTTGATTTTTGGTTTGTCAGATGAATCAAATTGTTTTTTATGCTTGTGAAAACCTCATCAAATGAAGGAACAGTGGTGAAGCTGTAAATTTCCCCTAAATACATCTCCTTGCTTGCTTTCCAGTTAGGGAGACTGTCGAGCATTTGATAATAAACAAATTGATAGTTTAATTCCGCTTCATGAAAATCAAGAATCTCCTGAATATTGTTTTCCCTTTTTTTACCCATTCCAGGGCAATCCTCTAAGGGGGCTGTTACACAATACTCAACAGATTGGTTTTGAAAATCAATGATTCTTCCTAAAGGCGCCATTGAACAAATAAGTGGTTTATCCTTTGGATGAAGCGAACAAATCCCGTGAAGAACTTCCTGTTCGTCCATTGAATTGACCAGAAAAGGGCAATAGGGAATCGTCCATTTTTTGAATTTTATGATGGGTATCCAGTATCTCTGATCTTTTTCAACCAATTGAACAAGGCCTTTTTGGAAAAGGCTGTGAGTGGAGCTTAATTTCAGATGCTTGGCCATTTTGTACAGGTCGTAGAGGTTTAGTTGGACCCTCATCGCTCCTGTGCAGCATTCTCCGCATAATTGACAATCAAAATTAAAGTGTCCATTCTGATGAATCGTCATTGTTTCTAATATCTCTTATATTCCTGTAAATTTCAAGACCTATGAGCAGGATGAGCAGGTTCTCTGCTTTTTTTGGTAGGGTTTTTGATTTACGCTCTGATTTTCAAAAACCCTTTTTCTACGGGCACAGTTATCATTTCAAAACTGATACTTGAAATTTACGGTTTATGTATATAAACTGCCATTATGGAAAATATAGAGGAAAAATTTTTGGAATTGAATTCCTACGGGGTTGCTGGTTCTTTTCAGAGCCCTGAAAAATACGCTTATATGATTTTTGCGCGTCTGAAAAATAAGGGGAAAATTGTTTTTCCGGTTTATCCTGCTTTGCAGGAGCTTGAAGGCCAAAGGTGTTTCAAAAACATTCTGGAAATTGAAGGCCCTATTGAGGCGCTTAGTCTGGTGACTCCGCCTCGTGCCACTCGAGCTATTGTAAGACAGGCCCTTGAGAAAGGGGTTAAATATATCTGGATGCAGCCAGGGGCTGAGGACGATGAAGCCATAGGCTTTTGCGAAGAAAATAATATTCATGTGATTCACCATAGTTGCGTGCTTGTCTGGATGTCCCGGCTCTGGAGGTAAGGGCCATCATTATATGATGGTAATTTGACCTTTTGAGCACTAACTTTTCATCCGAAAAGGCTGTTATTTCATGTAAAATTGTTACTATAGATCTTAATAAGGGCTTGCAAGGAAAAAAATCCATTGTTATAATACCAGCAATAGAGATTATACTAAGAGAGGTAAATCATGGGTAAGGGAGACAGACGAAGTAAACGCGGAAAAATCTGGCGGAATTCTTTTGGTAAAACCCGTCCTAAAAAACAGGACAAAGCAAAGAAAAATTAAAATAAATGAAGCTATTATGGAACGGGGCTTTGAAAAAAATCAAGGAACTAAGCATAAGCTTTTTTGTTTTAGCCAAGTGAGTTAAAAATTGAACGCTGCCTATTGATTGTGCATTGGCAATAAGTTCGGTTATTTTTGAAAATTTTTTAGCTATCTCTCGGGATAGCTTTTTTTATTTTTGCAAATACCTCCGGCAAGCTTTATTATCGCTTTCTGAGTTTATTCTATGGCTTTTAAGGCTGATAACTTCAGTAGTTGGCTCTTAAACAGGTTATGATGCCAGCTTATTATAGAGTTTTCTAATAAACATGATACTGCCGCACTCCCATTTTTTCCTTGAATAATATAAACGCCCTGTTTTCTGGTATTCCAATAAACCTTCTCAATGGTTAGTCAATTTTCAAGTCGCTGAGTTTGCTGTAATTATTTTCAGAGCAGTATTTTTTTACACCCAAAAGGATTTTTTCCGGTGCTGAAGGATCCACAAAGGTGGCTGTTCCTACTTGAATCATTTTGGCGCCGGCCATGAAATACTGAATAGCATCCTCCCATCGGCTAATCCCTCCAAGGCCGATTACGGGTATGGAGACAGCGCGACAGACTTTGTATGCAGCCGCGATACCCAGGGGCAGGATGGCCGGGCCGGAAAGGCCCCCTGTTTTATTGGCAAGGACCGGTATTTTCTTGCGAATATCTATCAACATGCCAACAAAGGTGTTGATGCATGTAAGGGCATCTGCCCCATTTGCTTCAGCTGCTTTAGCGATTTCGCTGATGTCAGTGACATTAGGTGTTAGTTTGATAATCAGGGGTTTTTCTGTGCGTTGTCTCAAAGCCTTTGTAAGGGTTTCAACAGCTTTTACATCAACTCCAAAGGCCAGGCCTCCGTGGCACACATTTGGGCAGGAAATATTTATTTCATAGCCCCACAGGAAATTGGCAGCTTCTGAATCCTCCAGTTTTTGGAGAACTTCCTGATATTCTTCCATGGAAAAACCCGCGATATTGCAAATGGTTTCGCAGGGCATTTTTTGCAGCATGGGGAGTTTTTGACTAATGAAACTCTCAATACCCACATTGGCAAGGCCTATTGCGTTAAGCATCCCAGAGGGGGTTTCAACTATCCGGGGAAAGTCATTTCCTTCCCTTTTGTTAAGGGTCACGGTTTTCGTAAAGATTGCCCCGATTTTGGAAAGATCAACAAGCTTCTCATATTCAGAGCCGTAACCAAAGGTGCCTGAGGCAACGCCAATGGCTGTTTCAAGGCTTTTGTTTCTAAGGGTGAAGCTTAAGTCCATAAAATATCCTTGCTGTTAAAAACCGGTCCATCCACACAAACCCGTTTGAGCCCGTCTTTGTGCTTGATCACACAGCCCATGCAGGCCCCAACACCGCATGCCATCATTTGTTCCATTACCGAATAGGACGCGAGATTATTTTTTTCAGCTAAAGCCGCTGCTGACTTGAGCATTCCCATGGGACCACAGGCGTAGAAACTATGTTTAGGTTCAAGTTGCAGACGGCTTTCAATATATTGCAGTGGATTGCCTTTAAAACCCTTTGAGCCGTTATCAGTGCAAATGATTGGCTGTGCTTCGTAAAACCATTTGGAATCAGGCACCAGGGCTTTGTCCGGCGCTCCGAACAAAAAGGTGTAGGGAGTTTTTTGTCTTTCCAGGGTTCTTGCAAGGTATAGTATAGGCCCCAGGCCAATTCCTCCGGCAATAAGAAGCGGGGCTTCCTGGTCTTTGATTGCTGGAAAAAAGTTCCCCAAGGGCCCAATGATGTCGATTGTCTCATTGGCTGTTTTGCCAGCCATCATTTGGGTGGTTGTTCCTCGTTTCTGGAAGATCATGGACGCGGTTTTGCTTTTTGTGTCGTATCCCGAAAAAGCAAAAGGCCGGCGCAGCAGGGGGTCGCTGTTGTTGTTGATCTTGACTGTAAAAAATTGTCCGGGCTTTGGTTCTTCATTATCGTGCCATGAAAAATCCAGTTGATAATAGCCCTGGGCTATTTCCTGGTTGTTTATAATAGAGGCTGTAAATTGTTTCATGCTATTGTTTTACCGTGTAATGGTAAATGAGTCAATCACAAGGGGGTATTGGGCTTTGTTGTTTATGCTGATAATAAGGGAATTGTTATTTTGTGAAGGCAATAAGAGGCTTGTCTCTTCTTCATTTTCTGAAAGAAATTCGATTTTTTCCGCGCTGATTTTTAAGTTCAGTGATTTGTCTTTTACAGATAAAGGGTATTTTGTTCCAGCTACTTCCAGAAAAACCCTGTCCGCTAAATGGATTTTCACGTTGGAAAGGCTTTGATTCCCAAAGGAAAGCAGAATTTCTCCGTTGTTATTGAGAATTTCAAAAAGCTTTAGTTTGAAGTTGATCGACTGATTATCGAGATTCATTGTCGGAAAAATCAGCGCGGCCATTGGCCCCAGGCTGAGCAGGCTTTTTTCCAGTTTGTAATTTCCTGTAAGCGTGAGCCCCTCATGAAGATAAAACCCGTCAAAGCCTGAAATCATTAATAGACGCTCGGTTTTTTGAAGAGAATACTTTAAAATCTGATCATCAGGTGTTAATCGACCGGAACTGTCTTTGTAAAAGATTCCTAATTCATCGATTTGGCCAGTGAAACCATCTGTTCCGCTTATGGTTAAAACTCCCTGGCTTGAGCTGGGGTGAGATTTCCAGGGAAAAGCAGCCGTGGACAGAGCTTTGCCGTTTATGTACCAAATAATATTGATATTATTGGCATCGGGAATCATGCTCAATGACAATAAAAAACGTTCGGTTAAGGCGGCGATGGAAATTCCCGAATTAAGCGTGGAATGTTCCAGGCCTAATATGTCCAGTTTTAATAGAGAGTTTTCATCAATGTAAAGCGAAAACCCGAATGAGCTGTCATCAGACAAGTAGGAAAGAATGTTTTTGGATTGGTTATTGGTAATTTTCAAGGCAAGCGTCAAGGTAAATGGCGAAATCATGCCCTGACTTTCAGGAAGAACAAAGCCCTGGTAGTTGAAACCGGAATCGGGAAGTATTTCGAAAAATGAATGATTCTCGGTTGTTGAAAGTTTGGGTTGCCCAATTTTTTTCAAAAAAAAGGAATTAGTCTCTTCTGATGAGGTTGAAATGCTTTTATCGCCCAGATCTTCAAGACTTTCATTAAAATGGAAAAGTGTGTAATAGGAAGAAGCCGGATTAAGTTCTGTTAACATGGAGCCCTTTTCGGCAATAACATAAATTTCTATCTCCATGGTGATATCGGATTTGTATTTGAAATTCTGCCCGGAAAGTGGGGCGACCGGGAATAATTCCAGAATCAAGGAGTAAACCCCTTCTTCCTTCGGGCTTGTCCATAGCAGGTTGTTCCAGCCTTGGGATTTGAGACCTTCAGCGATGACTTCGTTGTTCATCGACCATCGTAAATAGGGATCGCTTCCCGCGGGTGAATCAATAAGTGATTTCAAAATAAAAGGTGAATCAGGCGATACTGTAGAAGGATGGGTTTCAATAGATTTTATTGAATAATTTCCTTCGATATAAAAAAATTGATAATTTGCTTCTTGGATAATGCTTGCATTCTCAATCAGATCAAATACTATTTTGTAATAGCCCGTGGTTAAGAAACTAAAGGGGGCCAGTGTTATTTCTTCTTCCGCGTCAATATTTTCAATCGAAAGGCTACCTACTAATTGATTTTCAATAGAGTAAATCCTGATATCAATATTCAGGGGCGCGATATTCTCGCTGCTTCGCTTGATTTTGAAGGCCATGTTTTCGTTTTCAGTGAGAAAGCTGCCCGGATGATGGGAGGTGATTTCAAGAGTATTATCTTCGAGGCTTAAATCGGGTAAAAAGGAAGTGTCTCCGCAGGCTGCTAAAAAGAGTATAATTATCGCTATTATAAGATTATTTCTACCTACCATCCTAATATAAATAGTATCACATTTTAAAATAAAATCAATGCAATTTCATATATAAATACAGAGTTTTTCCATAAAAGCAATAATTTCATTGTAAAACTGAAATCAGCAATATTACAAAGGCCCTGACATTAGCCATTTGTTGGAAACTGGCCGAATTCGGGTGCGGAAAGTGGGTTTTTAAGAGGTGCCATTATTTTGGAATGGTGATTTTATAATTCGGTCGAATTTTCGATGGTTTTGTTTTCCCCTGTTTCATTCAGGGATGGTGTTTTATCGTTCATGATAAGGTTTGAGAAAAAACGGGCTGAGATAACGGCTCCGATTAGGGCGGTGAGATATTGGAAGAAAATACGCCACAAAATGATGGTGATTCCGATTAAATAGCTGGGAATTTTCCCGGCAAAAAGGATAATAAACAAGCCTTCTCCCAGGCCGCTTGAGCCGGGTGTAGGCATAAAAGAGATAAGAAAAAATAAGATCGAACATAAAGAAAAGGCTTCCACAAATTCGATGTTGATACCCAGCCCCTGAATAACACTCATTAAAATGAATACCTGCATAAGGTGGAGAATTCCCGCGCAAATAATTCCTCCGCTAAAGGAAGAAAGGTGCTTTTTGAAATAGTTTTGAAAGCTTGTGCGCGCGTGATGGATTTCCTGGAATGCTGATTCAAGAAACTGGTCCGGTTTTTTTCCTATCCGGAATTTTATGAAGAAGCTGTGGAGCAGTTTGAAAATCTGTTTCATAAAAGGAGGATATAAAAGGCCGATCAATGCAACAGCATACAGGGCCGTGACCATAATTCCCGAGAGGATCAGGGTGAGCTGCAGGGTCGGCTGGCTTGTAATTCGGTTGCCTAAAAAAAGCAGCGAGAAAATAGCTCCCAAAACAGAGAAGAAGGTAAGCGCTAAAAGGCGTGTGACCACAATGGAGGATCCCTTTCCAGAGGGTACCCCTATTTTCTTCAAAATATAAATAACCACAGGTTGTCCACCAAAAGTAAAGGGAGTTATCAGGTTAAAGAACAGTCTGGCAAAGGAAAGCTTGAAACTGTCGATTATGCGGATTTTTTCATCACTGCCTTTGACCAGAAACAACAGGCCTGCCGCGTCGGCAGCGATACCGATAAACCAGAAAACAAGGCAAAAAATAATATAGATGGGTCGAATACCGGTCAATGCGTCAAAGGTTTGACTATCTACTGTAAAATAGAGGACAGCGGCAATGGACAATGAACTGAGTATGAGAAAAAGAATGAGTCCTTTTATGCTTTTTGATAGTTTTTTGCTCATAGCCCTGTGAACCCCCTGGTTGGATCTTTCTAATCGTGTATAATCTGGGCCAGTGTTTTGGGAAAGAATTTTTCAAGATTAATGATGTCCTTAGCAGTAACAGCTGATTCTTTTTCAAAGGCCAGTTCACGGTTTGCGTTTTTGAGTTTGTGCAGGAGCGAAAAAATGATATAGGTGAATATTTTTAAACCTGCCTGGGGTATTTTATTTATATATTTAATAAGGTTTTTACGCGTAATGGTTAATATTTGCACGGTTGTGCTGGCCTCGACATTGGCTGTACGGGTCATGTCCAAAAATATGGCGGCTTCACCGAAAATATCACCCTGGCTGACTTGGCTGATATAAATATCTTCTTTATTTTCGCTTTTTACAAAAATATCAACCTTTCCCGAGAGTATTCCGTATAAAAGAGGGCTGACAGTATCCTGAGTGACAATCACTTCGCCTTTGCTGTATTCAAAAACCTCGCAAATTTTTTCTAATTCCTTGATTTGTTCGTCGGAGAGGGACTGGAAAATAAGAATACTTCTGATGCTTTTCATGATTTCATCAGATTTGATGTTTATTTTTTTCATTTTGCACGAATCTTCCTTTTTTCTATATTGATTAATGCCGGGCATGAATCCGATTGCTTGAATATATCAATTAGTGAATGCAACTTCAAGCAGGCGAATTCAGCATTTTTATTTCTTTGCTTGGGTTTTAAAATGCTCATAGCCTTTTGAGATTTCTCTTTGCCCTGAATCTGTTTCAAGACAGACTTTGGCGACTCCTTTTGATGCCCGGCCAATGCAGCTGAAATCGCTGAATTGCTTTTTCAGCGTATCGAGTTTTTGAGGGGGCAGGGTAAAGAGCAGTTCGTAATCTTCGCCGCCTGAAAGGGCCCATTCAATGGGGTCAGCTTTCAGAAGGGAAGCGCTTTTTTTTGTTTCATCCGATAGGGGAATATCATTTTGACGAATATTGAACTGAAGGCCGCTATGACGAGCCAGGTGACAAGCCTCGCTGGCCAGGCCGTCGCTGATATCGATCATGGATGTCGCGTAAAGTGAAATCGTAAGAGCATCACTGTAGCTTCTGGCTTGGGGTTCCAGGTAACCCGATTTGTTGCCGCTCTGGCCTGCCAAAAATAAAGCCAGGCCTGCCGCGCTTTTTCCCAAAGTGCCGGTCACGCAAAGCAAGTCTCCGTCCTGGCAACCTGACCGTAATTGCAGCCGTTTTTTTTCGACATGGCCCAGAAGGGTAAGGTTAACGATGATTTTATCATTTTCTGTGGTATCACCCCCGGCAAGTTGCAGGTCGTGCCTGTCGGCTGATTCGTATAGGCCTGTAAAAAAACTGTTGCTTTCCTCTGCTCGCATTGTGCCTGGAAAAGCCACAGACAAAAATCCGTATGAGGCTTTGCCACCCATGGAATGGATATCGGAAACATTAATTTCAACCAGTTTTCTCCCAATTTGAGACATGCTGAACCAGGAACGCGTAAAATGTCTGTCTTCCACCATCATATCGCTGGTAACCAGTAAATATTCATTTTCTGAAAAATCGAGAACCGCGCAATCGTCTCCAATGCCCTGTACGATACCAGAGGCAGGCAGATTTTTTCTTAAAAAGCGTGAAATGAATTCATGTTCTCCTATGTCTTTGAGGAATTGTTCCACTATACATTACTCCCGGGCTAAAGACCAATTTTATGCTTTATTTTTTTGGTAAAAATTAAATGCTTTTTAACTATACTAAATACTGGCTTATGTGGCTATTGAAAATATTCAGGAACAGCAATTTCCGGTAACGACCTTGTCTGTTTATAATATAAGCAATTGCATTTTTCTATTTTCACACAAAAAATAAAAAAAGTTACCGGAAATCGCAGGCGCCCGAGGTGTTGGTATTGCCAATTCCCGATAGCGCAATTAATTAAATCTGATTCGCATAAATAATCCCACTTTCCGCACTAAAATAGTAATTTCTTATATTATAGAGAAATAGAAAAGGCGATTTTGCAAATCGCAAATTCTTAACTCTAA
>JAFGWI010000105.1 GCA_016937215.1 Spirochaetales bacterium
GACTACCTTAATTGACTATAAAATCAGGTTTTATGAATTTTTGAAAGCGCAATAAAAAATATAAAAAGAGTCACCGAAATCGCAATCACCCGATGTGTAAATCAAGTCAATTCTCGGTGGTATAAAATAATAGAAAAAATTGTTTTTTTAATTTCTTTTTCAAACGATTTTTCTGACCGAGAATTGCTGGATAAGGAGAATTAAGCTTGACACAAAATAAAACAAAGGGCCTATATCCACGGATCATTATTTCCGCGGCAAGCTCGGGCAGTGGGAAAACCCTTGTTACAATGGGTTTAATCAGGGCTTTTTTATCACAAGGCAAAGGGGTTCAAAGTTTTAAAATCGGACCTGATTATATTGATACTGGTTTTCACCATCTTTGTGCCAAAAAACCATGCTATAACCTGGACACTGTGCTTATGGGGAAAAAAGGTGTGAGCCAAACATTACTTGCTTATTCCAAACCAGGGGTTTTATCAATTATAGAAGGAGTTATGGGCTTATATGATGGCAAAAGCCCTCAGGGAGAAGGCAGCACAGCGGAAATAGCGATTCTCACCCAAACCCCGGTGCTGGTTGTTCTGAATGCCAAAGCCATGGCACAGACCGCGGGGGCTCTGGCTCTTGGAATAATGAAGTACAACCAACAATGCCCTGTGGCTGGATTCATTCTTAATCATCTTGGCTCGGAAGCTCATTATGAAATTGTCAAAGAGGCTGTGGAAAAAGCCACGGGGCTTCCGGTAGTTGGATGGTTAGCTAAAATCAATGGCCCATTGTTCCCGGAGCGGCATCTGGGGCTTGTGGCAGCCTGGGAATTTGGTGATAGCGCCTCACCCGACCATCCTGTTAACAGAGCCGAACAAATAAGCGATCATATGCAAAATCGCTTTGATTTTGAGCAAATCAAAGCGATTGCTCAAAGAGCAGGGGAATATCAATCTATATCAAATAATAAAAATACAGTTCCAGAGATTATGATAAAAACCCCAAAAACCTCCATAGCCCTTGCCTTGGACGATGCCTTTCATTTCTATTATCAGGAAAATCTGGATATGCTTGAAGAATGGGGTATTCAATGGAAGGCCTTCAGCCCCATCAAAAGCCCTGATTTACCCCAGGGTATAGGGGGAATATATTTGGGCGGCGGTTATCCAGAAAACCACGCCGCGAGCCTTGAAGCAAACCTGAATATGAAACAGGCAATCCTTAACAAAGCAAAGCAAAACATGCCCATATGGGCTGAATGCGGGGGCCTCATGTATCTGGCTTCCAAGCTCTTGATTCAGGAGAGGTCCTATAATATGGCTGGACTATTTGATCTTACGATTAAAATGGAAAAACAACTTTCAGCACTGGGTTATTACCAAGCCACGCTTATGGAAGATACCATCCTGGGCCCGGCAGGCTTTGAAGCCACAGGACATATGTTCCGCTGGTCACAGATAATTCAGGAACCTGAAAAGCCCAGGCCTTTATTTAAAGTAACAAAAAACAATAAAACAAGCTTTGAGGGTTACATCTATAAGAACACGGTTGCTTCATATTTGCATCTGCATTTTGCCGGCGCTCCTCAAATAGCTGCCAATTTTCTTAAAACCTGCCGAGCTTTTGAAAAAGGAGAAATGCCATGAATATGACCAAGGGTGAGCAGATTACCCGAAAAAGCTTTCAGATTATACGAGACAGGCTTGGCAACCGGGATTACACTTCGGAAAAACTGGAGATTATAACCCGCATTGCCCATACAACCGGCGATGTTGATTTTGCCACTACTTTTTACATGGATCAAGATGCTCTGGAAAAAGGAATCCGGGCGGCCCAAAGCGCTTGCTCTATTATAAGCGATGTGGAAATGGTTCGTACAGGCATCAGAAAAACCCTGGCTAATGAACTGGGCTGTGAAGTAAGCTGCTTTTTAAATCATCCCTGGGTTATTAAAAAGTCCCAAACAAGTAGAAAAACCCGATCAAGCCTGGGAATGGATCGGGCAGGAGATGGTTTAAATAATGCCATTGTGGCTATTGGAAACGCCCCAACAGCCTTGTTTCGCTTGCTGGAACTAATCAAAAACAACAAAGCTGCTCCGGCGCTTATTATTGGTGTACCAGTCGGATTTGTAGGAGCTCTGGAATCCAAAACAGCACTGTTTCAAAGTCAATACCCCTGTATCACCAACCTGAGTGAACGAGGCGGAAGCCCTATTGCCGCGGCTATTGTGAATGGAATCCTTGAACTGGCATTATTACAAAAAAACAAAAGCTGATGGCCCAATGGTATTATGAAGTGATAGGCAAAGTAAATGGACTCAGAAGAGGCTTAACAACAGGCTCCTGTGCTCAGGCCGCGGCCAAAGCAGCCTTACTCTGTCTATTAACAGGGGTGACTCAAAACACCGTAACAATAACCCTGCCCAAAAGCCGGGAATTCTATAGCCAAAAAACGATCAAACTGGCTGTGGAACATTGTGATATTAACACAAACGAGGCTTTGGCCTGGATAAAAAAAGACGCGGGTGATGACAATGATATTACCGCTAATCTTTTGATTGGGGCTCGAGTTATTCTTATGAAAAACCCGGAAAAAACAATCATCCTTAAAGGCGGCCAGGGCCTAGGCCATTTTACACTTGACAATGCCCTTGGGAAAAAGGGTGAACCAGCCATCAACCCTGTGCCCCGTAAAATGATAAACCAAGAGCTATTCCCATTATTACCTGAAAATACAGCTTGTGAAGTAACACTTATAGTCCCAAAAGGAGAAGAAACAGCCACTCAAACCTGGAATCCGCGCATTGGTATTAAAGGTGGGATCTCCATTATCGGAACCCGAGGTGTGGTCGAACCACGCTCACAACAGGCTTATAAAGTCGCGATTAACAGAGTCATTAAGGACTATCAAAAAAGAGGAATGATTGACTTTGTTATTACCCCCGGCTTTGTGGGAGAAAAATTTCTGAAAAACATTGGCTACGATCTTGATAAAGTTGTAACCGTGGGTGATCACATTGGTCACAGCCTGAATCAGATTAGTCAAAGAAAAGGACAAAGCATTCTTTTGATAGGCCATATTAGCAAAATGTCTAAAGTGGCAGCCGGAATTTTCAATACCCATTATTCAAGAGGTGACGCCAGACTGGAAGTCATAGCCGCGTGGGCTGGCGCGGCTGGAGCTCCCCCCTGGTTGATTCAAAAGCTGCTTTCTTTAAAACTGGCTGAAGATACCTTGCCTCTTCTTAAAAAACACGGTCTGGAAAACACCTACAGCCTCATCGCTGCTCAGGTTGTGCGTCGAATGAATCTTTACATTAAAGAAAAATACACCCTTGGCTGCATCCTGCTTTCACTTGCAGGTAATCCTGTGGGCTATTTTCCAGACAATCATCAGATCAAAAAATTCATAAAAGGAAACCTGGATGCTGCCCTTTAATATTGTAGGCACAGGCCCCGGAAGCTGGGACCTCTTAACCCTAAAAGCTTGCCAAATCATCACTTCATCTCAAATCATTATTGGCTCGCCTCGATCAATTAAAACCATTGAATTTCTTTTTCAGGACTCAAAAACACAACCCGAGATTTATTTTCTTCAACGAAATCATGAAAACATCCCAGGATTAATCCGCCAACGGGGACAAAAAAAACTGTCGGTTTTAGTCTCAGGCGATCCGGGTTTTTACAGCCTGCTGGGATATTTAGCACAGCACTTTGAAGCCAGGGAAATTCAAGTCTGCCCTGGAATCTCATCAATACAAGCGGCTGCCGCGAATTTGACAATGGGATGGCAGAACAGTCTATTTTTCAGCGTGCATGGAAGGGAAATCCCTAAAGATATATCTGCCATTAAAACAGGATTTGCCCAGGGTAAACAGATTTTTGTGTTACTGGATTCCCAAAAAAATCCATCATGCTTCGCGGACATGTTAAAACAAAGGAATTTTCCTGTAAAACAAAGCCATTTCACCCTATTTTATAATCTGGGCTATGAAAATCAAAAAATAATCCATAGTACATATTCAAATCTAAAATCCTGTATACAGGAAGAATCTTTATGCCTCATGTTATTATCAAAAGGAACTATCATATGAACACTGTAAAGACCGGTCACCTAATAGTCGCTGGCACAGGGCCAGGAAACCCTGAAAGCCTGACACTTAAAGTTAAAAATGAAATAGAAGCAGCGGATATTTTGTTTGTACCTAAATCGGAATTAAAAAATGAATCACTGGCTCTGAAAATAGCCTCCCCCTTTATCAAAGCAGAACAAAATGTACGGGAACTTGTTTACCCCATGAGCCGAGATCAGGGCAAACTAAAACAATACTGGAAACAGGCTGGCTCGGAAGTAGGATCATGGCTCAAGGAGCATCCTCAAAAAAAAGCCGTTTATCTTACTTTGGGGGATCCTTCCATATACAGTACATGGAGTTATTTAAAACAAGCCCTGCTTGATCAGGGGTTTTGCTCTTCGACTTGGACTATTTTGCCGGGAATAAGCTCCTTTTCATACGGTGCGGCCATTTTAGGCAAGGAATTATGTATAGGACAGGAAAATTTTTGCCTTATCAACATGCCTCAAAGCCTTGAGAGCCTGCAAAATTATACACAGCTTTTTCAAAAAATCGTTGTCATGAAAATCGGAAAACAATGGGACACCTTAAGAAAATGGCTTAAACAACTTGCTTTGGATCAATACACCTTTGTGGTTACCCGGGCAGGGTTGGAAAACCAGGGAGCCAAATTATTAGCAGAAATCCCACCAGGGACAATAGAATACCTTTCCCTGGCCATTATTGATGTAACAAAGGAGATGTCATGAAAGTCTATTTTATTGGCGCTGGGCCGGGAGATCCAGACCTTATCACCCTGAAAGGAAAAGAACTCATTCAAAATGCTGAAATCATTATATATGCCGGTTCCCTGGTTAATCCCCGCTTACTGCAATGGAAAAAACCCCAAAGCCGGGTTTATGATTCAGCGGCAATGACAGTGAACCAGGTCACTGAAATTTACCAGCTTCACTGCAAAGACCAAGGTCATATTGCCAGACTGCACACAGGAGACCCCTCTCTTTACAGTGCCATGGGAGAGCAGATCCGCTTTTGTCGAGAAAAAAAAATTCCCTTTGAAGTAGTGCCGGGAGTAAGCTCCTTTTGTGCTTCCGCGGCTGCTTTATGCACTGAGTTAACACTTCCGGGAATCACTCAGTCGATTGTCATCACTCGACGAGCTGAAAGAACTCCCATGCCAGAAAAAGAGTCGCTTGAACAAATGGCCAGAAGCGGATGCACCCTGGTGCTTTTTTTATCTGTTTCCATGGTCAGCACTGCCATGAAGGAAATCCAACCCTTTTATAAAAAAGACACACCAGCCGCGGTCGTTTACCGGGCATCCTGGCCAGACCAGCGTATTATAACCGGAACCATAGACACTATTGCCGATAAAATGGAAAGCCTTGGTATTAAGCGCCAAAGCATAATTATCATAGGTGATGCCTTGAATAAAGCAGACTTTGATTTTTCACGGCTCTATGCCCCTGATTTTTCACATCAATACCGGAACGCCCAATTTCCCAATCAACAGAAAGGTAAACCCCGATGAATCACAAAAAAGTCCTTCTTTATTGTCTGAATACTGACGGCAAAAGCAGTGCCAGTATCATAAAAAAACGCCACCCTGAGTACCACCTGTTTTATAAAGAAAAAGGCCATGACAAGCCCAATTTTATGGCTGATTTCTTTAGCCAATACCAGGGTATTGTATTTTTCTGTGCCCTTGGCATTGCTCTTCGCTTTATCGCGCCACATATCAAAAACAAGTACAGCGACCCTGCAGTGGTTGTGGTAGACAATGGCTGTCGTTACGCGGTAAGCCTTCTTTCCGGCCATGAAGGCGGGGCCAACCACTTGGCAATTCATATCGCCAGTATTATCGGAGCTGAAGCTGTTATTACCACAGCAACCGAAAGTCAAAAAAATTATGTATTGGGTATAGGCTCCATAGCTGGAATAAATAAACAAACAGTTATAAAGGTGATAAAAGAAACTATGGATAAAAATGGAATTCCCCTGAAAAAAGTGAGGTTGGCAGCCACAATCCCCCGAAAATGCCATGAACCCGGGATCTACCAAGGGCTTTTAGAACTGTCAATTCCTCTGGTTTCTGTGCGGGAAGAGCGAATCAAAACCTTTGGCCCGGCCTTCACACAAACAGCTGCTTTGAAACACCTGTTGCTCCCGGCAGTAGCTGAACCTTGTGCCTTACTGGTTTCCCGTCAGGGACAGCTTGTATTACCCGTACAAAAAAGCCAAGGCCTGACCCTGGCCATAGCCAAAGAAACAGTCGGGCCCCTATGAATAAAGTAAAAGGAAGATTAACGGTTCTGGGCTTGGGCCCGGGAGACAAAGATCAAATAACACCAGCTGTCCAAAAGGCTCTTAAAAAGGCCCAGGTGATTGCCGGGTACAAAACATACCTTGCTTTGATTAAATCATTTTTGACAAATAAAGAGATCATTGCAAGCAACATGAGAGAAGAACAAAAACGAGTTGATCTGTGCCTGGAAGCTGCCCGCGTGGGAAAACAGGTGGTTATTGTATCAAGCGGCGACGGAGGCATCTATGGAATGGCAAGCCTGGTGCTCGAAAGCCTCAAACCCGGAGATGAAAAGCTTTTTAATACCCGTATTCTACCTGGCATCACCGCCGCCATCTCGGCAGCCTCATTGGCAGGCGCGCCCTTGACCAACGATTTCGCGGTAATATCCTTGAGCGACCAACTAACTCCCCGCAAAGTAATACTAAAAAGGCTGGAAGCAGCCATACAAGGTGATTTTGTAACCGTGCTTTATAATCCCAAAAGCAAAACCAGAACAGAATTGATAAACACAGCCTTTGAGCTTTTTCAAAAATCACGAATCGGGGAAACGCCGGTTATTATCGCTCAAAAAGCCTATCGCCAGGGCCAGAAAATCATTAAAAGCACATTACAGGAATGCCTTTGTCACATAGCTGAAATAAACATGTTTTCAACCGTGATCATCGGAAACTCATGTTCTCTTTATCACTCCGGCTGGTTCATTACCAAGCGAGGTTACTCTGAAAAAAATTAGGGCCATCTTTATTAACCCTTGTTTACTGGCAATTCTTCATTAGTCAGCCTTTTGATTGTACAGAAAGCAAATCTTAATTGCTTATAGTCATAAAAAAGTAGTTTTTTCTGCTTTTTTATACTCCGGGGAATTGCTAACCAATCAAAGCTCTACTTGCCAAAAAGAAAAAATAATGATAATCTTTAAAATCTCTTCTTTGAATAGTAAATTTTAAACAAGAGTAGTCTCACACCTTCCTTTTTATTCATGGTAAAAGATAGAGATAAACCTGGATTTTTCTGTGATAAAAGACTGTTGGTCCTGAAAAAATATGGATAAAGGAAGTTTTCCTTTATGTGGAATAATACAGGCTGTTTTTTTTAAATTTAACAGCAAATTAATATATTAAGGAGACCTATGTCCCGTTTAGCAAAATTTGAAGCCCTGGGTTTGAGCGATATCACCCTGGGAGCCCTGGAAAAAAAGGGCTTTGAAGAACCCACAGAAATTCAGAATAAAATCATTCCTTGTTTTTTATCAGAAGACCGTGACATGATTGGCCAGGCCCAAACCGGAACCGGAAAAACCGCGGCTTTTGGCATTCCCCTACTCGAGCTTATTAAACCTATTCCCAAAACCGTACAGGCCTTGATTTTAGTTCCAACCCGGGAACTGGCGATTCAGGTAGCCGAGGAAATCAATTCATTGGCTACAGACACCCGAGTCCGGGTAGCGCCCATTTATGGCGGCCAGAATATTTCCGTTCAAATAAATCTGCTAAAGCGCGGTGTGGATATTATTGTCGGTACACCAGGCCGGGTCATCGACCATCTTAAGCGTAAAACCCTCCAGATAGAAAGCATACGCTATTTTATTCTTGACGAAGCCGATGAAATGCTGAGCATGGGGTTTATTGAAGATATTGAAGAAATACTCAAACACGCCAGTCCGGAACACAGAACCCTTCTCTTTTCCGCCACCATGCCAACGGAAATTTATGAGCTTTCCCAGAAATACATGAACAAACCCAAAATCTTTCAGATCAGTAAAAAGCAGTTAACAGGAGAATCCACAGAGCAAATTTATTTTGAAGTGAGGTCGCAAGACCGCTTTGAGGCTCTTTGCCGCTTAATTGATATGGAAAAGGATTTCTACGGCCTGATTTTTTGCCGCACCAAAATCGATACTGACCAATTGTCCCAGGACCTGGCGCGTCGTGGTTATGAAGCTGATGCCCTTCACGGAGATATTTCACAGCACATGCGTGAAAGAATTCTCGGCCGTTTCAAAGAAAAACAAATACGCATCCTCACGGCCACTGATGTGGCGGCTCGGGGAATTGATATTGAAAATCTCACCCATGTTATAAATTATTCACTGCCACAAAACCCCGAAAGCTATGTTCACCGAATTGGCCGAACCGGTCGCGCCGGACGACAAGGTACAGCCGTGACCTTTGTGACACCCGATGAATACCGGCGGCTTATGTTTATTAAACGCATCTCCAAAAGCGAAATCAAAAAAATGGATGTACCCAGTATCAATCAGGTTATTAATCAAAAGAAGGAGCAGATCAAAACCGCTTTGAACCTGATTCTTGAAACCCAGGACCTTGAAGGCTATATAAAGATTGCCGAAGAATTTTTGGCTCAGGGTAAGGAAGTGGAAAAATTCGCCGCGCTTTTGAAATATACCCTGCAGGATGAACTGGAAGAAAGCCGTTATCAGGAAATTGAAGATGTCAACCTTGAGAACAAGGGCAAAACACGACTCTTTGTCGCCCTCGGCGAAAGCGATGGCATGACAAAAAAATCAGTTATTAATTTAATTACCCAGAAATCCGGGGTACCTGGAAATTTGATCCGGGATGTTGGTGTTTATGACAGTTTTTCCTTTATTAGCGTGCCTTTTGTTCAGGCTGAAAAAATTCTCAAGGCTTTTAGTTCTACTAATAAAAACAAACCCAGTCTGGTTACTAAAGCCCATCAAGACAAGGAAAAAGTGAGAAAAAAAGAAGGCAAACGCTCTTTCAAAGGCCGCGACCGTGAGCGAGAACGAGAACGAGGGCCACGTGGTCGAGGTAAGAAAAAGTCAAATGCCGCCACATCAAAGGGTTTCCGTTTTCGAAAGGGTGATTAACTCATCTATGGGTTTTCCAGAATCTGACCAATAGGGATATATTGCTAATGTTAAAAAACCATGGGTTGCGAAGAGATATTCAAAGAGATTCATGAAACATTTTAGCTAAGCCTTTTACCCGATCATAATGTGATTCATGGGGCCCTGGCAGCTCCATTTGTAAACCAGTTGCACAGGGCTCTGAAAGAGGCTGATTATCTTAATTATAAACCAGCCTTGTTTACTGAGCCCCAAGCTCTGTTACTCGCCATATAAATGGGTATACTGGTGAAGCAAGTCCTCTGCTTTGTCCTTACACTGACCGCATACTGTGCCTAATTTTGTTTCATATTGCAGTTCTTCATAGCTGCGCGCGCCATCTTTGACCGCTGCTTCTATGTCCTTGTCAGTGACATTCATGCACTGACAGATAATGATGGCCGCTTCTTCCTGAATGCGGTGTTCCTGGCTGCTTCTCTTAAAATAGTCATCAATGGCGGCCCGGAGAGCTTTGTCACCAAGCACAGAGCAGTGGACCTTGTTTTCCGGTAATCCGCCCAGTTTGACCGCAATATCCTTGGGAGACACTTTATAGGCTTCATCGAGCTTCATGCCCTTAACGACTTCACTCAACATGGAAGTAGAGGCAATGGCTGAGGCGCAGCCATAGGTTTTCCACTTGCAATCCTTAATCACGTCGTTTTCAACCTTGATTACAACCATCATCTGGTCACCGCATTTTATATTTCCGACTGAACCCTTACCATCAGCTTTAAAGGCAGCCTCATCTTCCAGTATGTTTTTAGGGTTCATAAAATGTTCTTTTAAAATATCAGAATAGACCCAGTCTTGACTCATTTTTTTCCTCCTTGGTACACTGTACTCATTTTTCTGATCCGCTCGATAATAGGCGGCAGTTGTTGTAAAACATAATCCACATCTTCTTCTGTATTCTCCCGGCCTAGGGAAAAACGGATGGAGCCATGGGCGTACTCAGCATCCAGACCAGTTGCCAGAAGCACATGGGAAGGATCGAGCGAGCCGGAAGCGCAGGCTGAGCCGGTAGAAACAAAAATCCCGGCCAAATCCATGTAAAGCAGGATAGCCTCCCCTTCGGCTCCCATGAAGGATACATTCAAAGTATTGGGCACAACATCTTCAGGGTGCCCGTTAAGATGAATATCGGGAATGGATTCAATTATACCAGCTTTGAGTTTGTCTCTTAAGCCCCTGATTCGCTGATTATTTTCATCCATTTCGCGGCTGAGCACTTCCACAGCCTTTCCAAAACCGTAAATGCCAAAGCTGTTCTCTGTTCCCGCGCGGCGACCGGTTTCCTGATGACCGCCATGTATAAAAGGACAAAAAGGCGCGCCCTTGCGAATATAAAGAGCCCCAATTCCTTTAGGACCATAAATTTTATGCGCCGAAAGAGAAAGATAATCAACATCAAGGTCCTTTACATTAAAAGGTACTTTTCCAAGTGCCTGAACCGCGTCAGTATGAAAAAGGGCTTTTTTGTTACGAACCATGGCCGCGATTTCCTTAAGATTCTGTATGGTCCCGATTTCGTTATTCGCAAACATCACAGAAACAATGGCGGTTGAATCATTGATGGAATCTTCAAGCTCCTGAATGTCCACCTTGCCATATCTGTCGACTTTTATAAAATGGGCTGTTGATCCCTGTCGTTGAAAACACCGAGATGTATCAAGAACACAGGGATGCTCGATCGAGGTGGTAACAATTTCACGGTTATTGGGAGAAAGCCCGCGACAAAGAGGACCACCGCACTTGGCCAGATTCAAAACCGTATTATTAGCTTCGGAACCGGAACCCACAAAAACAATCTCTTCGGGGCTGGCGCCGATAAAACGGGCGATTTCAACACGGGATTCTTCAATGAGGTGTCTGGCGGCTCGGCCAGGTTCATGCATACTCGAGGGGTTTCCGAAATAGGCAAAATTATCAATAAGGCTTTTTTGAACCTCAGGATGTAAAGGGGTTGTTGCGTTATAATCCATGTATACTTTTCTGTCAGCCATGTATTCTCCTGTCTTGGCACCAATATTAAAAAAACTGAACATTGTCCCATTTATAAATTAAACTCATTTGCAGGAACCCAAAATTTTCTACAATGATTATCAAGGCTTATTCATATTGTTAAGTTCAAGATATTTTAAGCTAATGAAAAGCCTCTTTTATGTCAAGATTCATCTGCTTCTATTATATAATAAGATTTGTTTTTTTATGAGATAGCTATGCACAACATGATACTTACAAAAAAGTCAAAATTGATTAATTTTCCAACAATTGCGTTAAAAAAATCACATAATTTAAACAAATATTATTTTATTCTACAAAAAATGGACAATTTAGAAAAATCATTCTTTACTAGAGTCAATGATAATAATTAAATTCATATGGATTTACCCAAGAAACGATAAGAACGACTATACCTTCTGGCTCTGTATCCACTTAATCGCGTGTTTCCTTAGCTCGGCCGCGTTTTCCAACATAAGCTTGGTTTTAATGTGGGCCCGGTAGGTTTCTACTGTTTTAACACTTAGATTCAGTTCCTCGGCAATCTGAATCGGCCCCAAACCTCGGCCAATGAGTAAAAAAACCTCAAATTCCCGGTCACTTAATTTATCAATCGGATTATTTTCAAGTTCATTCTTGCCTTTTATCATTCCCATGAGCACACGCTCATGCATATTCTCACTGATATATACCTTGCCTTCCAAAAGCTGTTGAATGGCGGTTAATACTTTTTTTGATGCCTGTTGCTTCATGATATAGCCACGAGCGCCGGCTTTCAGGGCCCTTTCCGCGTAAAGGGCTTCATCATGCATAGAAACCACAAGGATAACAAGCTGCGGGTATTTGGAATTCAGCAACTTGATCAACTCCAGACCGTTCATTCCCTGCAGTGAAATATCCACGATGGCGAAATCAGGAACAATTTCATTAAAACTGTCCAGGGCTTCCTGAGCACTTCCTGCTTCAGCCACAACCTTGAAATTTCTTTCACCGTTGATAAGTTGAATCAAACCTGCCCGGAAAAGAGGATGATCATCAATGATGATAAAAGTGATTTCTTTCTTTTTTTCCATTGGTTCCACCTTGTTACTTTCGATTGATAGTACAGGACAAACACGTGCCCTTTTTACCATTTTTTTTTATATTTATTTTTGCACCTATTATATTAGCCCGGTAATGCATTATGCGCAAGCCCATTCCCCGCTCGGAGGGCAAATTCTTGGGAAAACCAAGCCCATTGTCACGCACCGCAAGATATATTTTCTCGGCCGTCGATATAAACTCAATAATAATTGTAGAGCTTTGGCCGTGATGAATGGCGTTATTAACTGCCTCCTGGCAAATACGATATAAATGAAGAGACTGGGAAATATCTGTTAATTCAACGATCTCGCGAATGATAATTTCGCATTGCACTCTAAATTGCATTTTGATTTTTTGAGCCAGCTCCCTTAACATATAAGCCAGGCCATTTTCTTCCAGAGCAGCCGGATAAAGACCTCTGGCCAGACTTCGCGTCCTGGCAATGGCATCGTTTATATGAGTGGATATTTCCAGAGCCTTGCCCGCTGTTTCTTCATCATGGTCCATTAAGTTATTGGCCAGGGCTGAAATCATGACGGCTATTCCAGCCAGACTTTGACACAAATCATCATGAAGGTCCTGGCCTATTCTTCTTTGTTCACGGCCGCTGATTTCAAGGATTTCCCGCTCAAGGCGCTTTCTCTCAGTGATATCGTAAAATCCGCAGAGTATGGCCTTGTTTTTCAAAAATGTCATATGCTGAAAGGAAGCGATAACCGAAAAACTACGTCCCCTGGCGTCTAGGACCTGTAGTTCCTGATTTTCCATAGATGAAGTATTATGAAAAAGGGATTCCTGATCCAGGGGATCGGTAAGAAAATCCTGAATCTTGCACTGTCCCAAATCCCTTTCATTGATACCAAAACAGCGGCAAAAGGGAATATTGGCATAAAGAAGACTGCCTGTGGAAAGATTAATGATCGCAAGAGGAATCGGAGTGGCTTCAGTGATAGCCCTGAGATTCAATTCACTTTCCTTCAGGGCCTTATCAACTTTTTGACGTTCTTCAATTTCTTTTTCCAGCTGATGATTCGTGGCAATCAAATCCCTGGTGCGGTTATCCACCTCATCTTCTAGCCGGTTGGCATAATCCCTGATCTCCCTCATCAATCCAGCGCCTTTTAAAGTACTGGAAATCTGCTGCCTTAACACATCAAACACAGAGGAATCAATTTTGGTCAAATGAAGGCAAACAAAACCCAATTGCTCTGTCTGGAAAAAAAGAGGTAAAACAATCATATTTATCCCAATGGCCTGTTCCTGAAATTCTAAAGGAACAATCTGGTTACTGGGATAGATATAGTCGTTATCAAAAAAACAACGGCCCCTTTGTTTCGTAAAGAGATAGAGTAAACGCGCGTTTTTTAAAGGATTATCTATATCACAATAAACGGAAAACACACAGAATTCAATTTCCAAAGCCTTGACCATTTGATCCAGAACTTCCATCAATTTTTCTAGATCAAAAGACGCGATTAAGGCATTGCCAATTTCCCAAAGCCGACGGTTTAATCGCTCACTTTCCATGAGTTCATAACCCAGATTACGTTGGGCCACTTCTCCAATAAGCACCCTGGCTTTGTCCCAAAGATATTGGGCTTTAAGCCAAACAGGGCGTTCAAGTTCAAAATTCAAAAAACAATCTACCAGAATCGTCAAAATTTTATGCCAAACAAAAATATCGCGCTTTTTTATAACCAGAAGGCGTAACAGATCATTGAGGGTTGTGATAAAGCTGTCACTTTGATGATGTTCAAGGTCGTAAAAAAAGGCCCTTACCAAACTTTCTATCCAGAGTCGTTTCACACCTTGCGGATCGCGATAAGCCGCAAAATCCAGAGCCTGGGAGGCCGGCTCAAGCAGAATATCCAAAACACAATCCTGATTCAAAAAGGGTCTGTTTTCAGCCTTTTTCTTAAAAGTGAAAGAAGCGACGCTGCTATCATGATGAAAACAACCACAGGACTGCCTAATAACTAAATGAGAAGCAAGTTGAACCAATTTCACACCCGGACGGCTTAAATAACGATCATGAAGCAAGGCGATTGATTGCCGGCCAAGTTCATAATTAGGTTGACTCACGCTTGTCAAAGGAGGTGTACAATACCGGCTTGAAGAAATATTATCAAAACCAACCACCGCTAATTGACCAGGCACAGAAACACCCTTGGCTTGCAATGCTTCCATTGCTCCCAAGGCCATGGCATCATTAGCTGCAACTATAACATCAACCGGAAGTTTGGCAATGCTCAGAAAATATTCCACAGCCTGGGCACCGGATTCTTGATGAAAATTACCATTATATATCATTTGGGGTTGAAATTCGATGGCATGTTCTTTTAGAAGTGAAGATAGACTTAGATAGTCTAATACAGGATTCATTCCGGTTTCAGGCCCATTGATAAAAGCAAAATAGCGGTATTGATGATAGGTAATAAGATGATCGAGCAATTGCCGCATTCCTATAGAATTATCACTTTGCACACAGGCTATCCCCTGGACCTGAAAACCGATGCTGACCACAGGCAAGGGATGATAGGAAAGGCAAAAATCGGTCAATAAATTCTGATCCGTGGTAGCTCCAATAGCCTTGGAATGAATAATCAAACCATCAATTTGCCCTCCCCTGGCCAATTCATATAATACATTAGCCTGATACTCAAAATTCCTGGATGACCTTAATCCTTCACCCGGAAAACAAATCAAATCAATATTGTTTGATGCAGCATAATCAGCCACTCCTGCCCAAATCCGATTTTCACAGTGGCCATCCAGCTTGGGGCAAAAATAGCCGAAACAGAGTCTATCTCTACTTGATTTCATAACTAATCTAACTTTAAGCCACCTAATCTTTATTGTCAACAAAAGATATTTTATAGCGCCAAATCGCGGTTTCCAATCATGAGAATCACTTGCTGGCATATAAACGCCAATATCAGTTTAAAAATTATGCCTCAGCCAAGTGATTTTTCCAAAGCTAATGGGCCAAATCTTTTTAAAGGCGTCAAGTTCACATCAAAAAGCTTCAGAGGGACAGCCAAGCGCTCTAAAAAACCCGGACCAAAGCCTTTGAGGAAAGCCATTTTCGATTTGGACAGTAAGTGAATAACTAAAGCTGCCAGAACTTAATCAACTTGCCTTCTATTCGGAAAAATTCAAAAGCAGCCATTAAATAAAATAACAACAAGGCATAATTGTTCCAGGGTTAATGCCAAGCCACGGAGAAGAGAGGTTGATATCTCCCAAGTTCCGGTACACGACAAAAAAAAAGCGGCCCTGAAAACCAGGACCGCGTTGTTATCAATACCTAAAAATACTAATTCAAGATACACAATTTGTCAGAAAGACCGACATAATACTGTGCCACTAAAAGAGCGTCCACGATATTGACAGTGCCATCGCAATTAGCATCAGATGCGTTTACATTTATATCAACCGGAGTATGAACATAGTATTGAGCGATAAGAAGAGCATCAACAATATTAACCACTTTATCACCATTAGCATCGCCGATGAGAATATCAGTAACAGGTGTAGGTGTCGGAGTTGTTGGCACCGAATTCCAGAGTTTATCAAGCAATGCCACTCTGCGCTGGTCGGCAGATTGCCAGGTACCCCAGCCGCCAGTATTAGAAACCGGATCATAGGCATGGCCAAAAACACCACCAGTATCGCCGGATTCAGGGTTAATTGACCAGTAAAAGCTGTCTGTGATTCCACGGGAAATCAGGTAATCCACAAAGGCCTGTTGCCATTGCATATCAACTGTTTTGTCAGTCAGGTAACTGTAGCGATTCTGGTCACGTGTGGTTGCCTTGTTCGGCCAATCCAGATTACCGCCAAATTCTCCGATAGCAATCGCATAACCCAGTTCTTTGAGATAGCCAAAGTGCTCATCCCAGCCTGGGTAGAGCATATCAGGATTAATTACAATATTGCATTTCGCGTCGCCAGCTTCATCGCCTTCAAGGCCTTCACATTCAGGTTGATTGGGATCCATGAACATGCGTTGCACGAAGACAGAAGGGCCATAAGTATGGGGAGAATAAACCAGCCGGTTTTTAGGCATGCTTGGAGGATTTTCACCTGCTTCATAGAGGTTCTCACCCCAGTTAGGATTACTAAACTCATCACCATGGGGAACCATTACAGTGGTATCAGGAGTACCATCCTGGGAATTGGCTTTACCCGAAATACCCTGTGCAAAAATAAGAATATTAGGGTTCACGGAATTAACAGCCTCATAGGCTTTATCGATCATGGAGCTCCAGTCAGCCCATGTATAATCCCAGGGTTCATTGAAAATATCGATGCCCATAATATTGCTCACACCGAGGCTATCAGCCATACCGGCAAGGGTTTTTAAATCAGCCAGCCATTTGGAATCATCATAGGGCTGGATATTAGTGACTCCCTCAGGATTGTTTGTTGACGCACAAGAACAGTCCTCCCGGAGAAAATCGTAACCGCCATCGCGGTCCTTGTCCGCGTAGGGAGGACGGGCATCGAGACGTCCGGCTCTCCAACCGACATAATTGGAGCATGAGTGTATATCCAGCATAACATACAATCCGGCTGCATCCAGTTTTTTAATTATGGTTTCAAGGGCTAATCGGGAATTTTCGATTCGAACAGATTCGTGATTTTTCAAGTTAGGCGCTCGCCCCTGAGGATCATCGGGATCCAGAGTCTGTGGCGCCAAGGGAAGACGAATGGTGTTAAAACCTAAAGCTTTAATATCATTGATCGATTGATCATAGGTTCGGCCAGTCGGGTTCCAAAAGACATTACCCATGTATTGCTCCATAGGAGCTCCGCTGGGGTTAGTCTCGTCGTTAGAAGGTTCATGACGCCCTTCAAGACCAAACCAAGAACCACCTTTAATGCGGAAAATTTCACCATTAAGGGTTATATTACCAGCATCATCAACCCGCCAAACAGGCTGAGTCTGGCCAAAAACCAGAACACTCTGCACCAGAAGCGCGATCAAAACCAACAGCAAACTTAAATATTTTTTTTTCATTTTTTAATACCTCCACTTTATAATGACAGTAACATTTCAATTAATGAGAAAAATTCACTTATAAAGAGTTGATTAACTTAGAATTTTTCTTTTTGCTATCATTTTTATGTTTGTTTCCTAAAATTTTTTATTTTAACATGCTTTTCTAAAAGTGATTTGAACGGAAATACCCTCCTTTCATGCTAAAATTATGGATAAAACCGATATTTTTTTACCCTAAATCTACTTAAAAAATAATACCCAAATCTATTAAATAAAATAAGATTTTAACCTAAATGATTTATAGGATATTTATCCCATACCATGACATATCTATTTTTACAAGAAAAAGGAAGCCCGATTTAGTCATATAGTGGTTAACATGACACTCGGTAGAATTCAGTTACAACAAAAAAATATTCCTGTTGATTTGATAAAAGTGGCGTATCCCCGGCCCCTTCCCAGGGGACGGGCCGGGGCCGGGCTTTCAGGGGCTCTGCTTCGCTCCGAAAGCCTTTGGCGCGAAATTATCGCGCCTCCGGGTTTCAGGGGATTGTTTTTGAAAAA
>JAFGWI010000106.1 GCA_016937215.1 Spirochaetales bacterium
AACGAATTGAAATTAAGCGCAATTCGTAATATTTGTACTCAAATATAGAATTGCTGTTTATGGGCTTATCAGGCAACGCCCAGAATAGTTATCCTAAACAAATACAAAATAACTTATCCGCAATTTCCAGAATTCTTTTAAAACTTCAGTTTTTGAAGAGCCTCAAAGATCAATTATCTTTGAAAGTTGATTGACAAATAAAAGGATACCATGTTTTTATAAAGAATAAAAAATTTATAACAGGAGATACAATGGCCTTAAATTTTGTTGAAAAAATCGATAATGCAGTAAAAATAAAAAATATATTAATTAGCGTTTCAGATAAAACCGGTTTGGATACTTTTATTCCGAGATTGCTGACAATCAATCCTGATGTGACAATCTATTCCACCGGCGGAACCTATTCAAAGCTAAAAGAAATTATGGGAACCCGAGGCTCTGGAACTTTATTACAGGTCTCCGAATATACCGGCCAGCCGGAAATGCAGGGCGGCTTGGTTAAAACTCTCGATTTTAAAATTTATCTGGGCCTGCTCAGCGAGACCTATAATCCAGCTCATCAGGATGACCTAAAGCGCGTTCAAGGTGTGAACATCGATATGGTGATCGTTAATTTGTATCCTTTCGCGGAAACAATTGCCAAAGCAGATAGTACAGCTGAAATGGCCCGTGCCAATATCGATATTGGCGGCCCCTGCATGATTCGGGCTTCAGCCAAGAATTACTTACGCGTCGCTTCCGTTACAAATCCGGAAGATTATCCGCTTATTTTAAAGGAAATGGAAGAACATCAGGGAATGCTTTCTTTTGAAAGGCGCCTTGAATTGGCCAAAAAGGCTTTTGACCACACAGCAAATTATGATACCCATATTTCCAAATACTTTGCCAAACTTGCCGCCGAAAAAGTAAAAGAAATTTATAATTTTTTGAAATAATCATGATGTTACAAAAAAAAACACTTTCTAACTATCAACCAAGGAGATAAATATATGTCAGATAAAGATTTAAAACAAGCCTACAAAACCGTTATGGAAGATCATTTCCCGAACAATATGGAAATTACTTTTTCCGACAATCAAAAAAGGCAGACCTTGTTTTTTGAAAAGGTCAGCTGGTTGATTGACGGGGTGAAAAAGGGTCTGCGATACGGTGAAAATCCCGGTCAGGAAGCGGCATTGTACAAGCTGGTAAACGGGAATCTTGTTTTAGGAGATACCAAATGTATCCAACCTGGCAATTATCTGGCTTCTGACGTGGAATTACTGCAATCGGGCAAACACCCTGGCAAAACAAATCTGACCGATGCTGATAATGCCTTGAATATCCTCCGTTATTTTCAGGATACTCCTTGTTGTGTTATCGTGAAGCATAATAATCCATGCGGCGTGGCCAAAGGTTCGAGTTTGGCAGATGCCTATTTCAGGGCAAATAAAGCCGACCGTTTGGCTGCATTTGGCGGAGCTATAGCATTAAACCGAACAATTGATATGGAAACAGCCAAATTGATCACCGAAAACTATGCCGAAGTTGTTGTTGCCCCGGAATTCGCACCTGGCGTTATGGAGATTTTTGCTCAAAAAAAGAATTTAAGGGTCATCCAGATTCGCAATATAGATAAATTGCAGCAATTTATCGGCCAACGCTTTGTTGACTTTAAGTCCCTCATTGACGGTGGCTTGATTGTACAGTGGTCCTATGTACCGCAAACCCGCACGATCGAATCCTTATTGCCAGCCAAATGCGAATATAAAGGCAAAGAATATAAAGTAATGCGACAACCCAGCAAAGCAGAGTATGACGATTTATTATTCGGCTGGCTGGTCGAATCTGGCATAACCAGCAATTCGGTTATTTATGTTAAGGACGGTGTTACAGTGGGAATCGGCACAGGCGAACAGGATCGTGTAGGTGTCGCGGAAATTGCCAGAGACAAGGCTTACCGTAAATTGGCCGACTGGATTGCCTGGGAAAGATATAATGCGCCTTATAACACCATAGAAGATGGGGATATACGCAGGAAAATAGACGAGGAAGTCGCTGATCAAAAGGGCGGCCTAATCGGCTCAGCCATGGTTTCCGACGCTTTTTTTCCTTTCAGAGACGGTGTGGATGTTGGTATAAACGAAAAAATAAGTTCCATTATTCAGCCTGGCGGTTCCATGAGGGATTTTGAAGTTATCGAAGCTTGTAACGAAGCCAATGTAGCCATGGTTTTTACCGGCCAGCGTAGCTTTAAACATTAATACCCCTTACCTCATAGCTGTGATCATCTTAATAATGAGATAATCATAAAAAGAGCCCTTTGTTCAGTTATCTAAACAAAGGGCTCTTCTGTTTTAATCGAAATATAGCTTATTCATCCTCAACTGATTCCCGCACAATACGTCTTAATTCTTCAAGTTCATAGGGTTTGGTTATCACGCTTTTAAAGCCCAGTTCATTATAATTATATATGACCGGGTCATTTGAATAACCAGTAGAAACAATAGCATTTACTTTATCATCAATTTTCAAGAGCTGCTTAATTGTTTCTTTACCACCCATACCCATTTCAATGGTCAAATCCAGAATAACACAATCAAAGGGTTGTTGGCGTTCCTGGGCCAATTTATACAATTCGATTGTTTCATCGCCATGTCGGGAAAATTCAACTTCATAACCAAGATGGCTCAGCATTTTACCAACAATAATTCGTACCAGTTCCTGGTCGTCCATCACCAGAATGCGCCGCTTAGATTCCTTACCGCGCCTTGCCCTCTTACGAGTTTTTGGAACCTCCTGCTTACTGGCCGGCAAATAGATAAAAAGCGAAGAACCGGTTGTCTGGTTAGATTCCACGGAAACATGACCCCCATGTTTTTTAAAAATGGAATAAGATGAGGCCAACTCCAGCCCATAGGGCTTGTTGGCAGAACCAAAAGAAGGGTCAAAAATTTGTTCAATAAAATTATGATCCAAAAGAACTGTCGGGCGATTAATGAGAATTTTAACATAACGATTGGCTTGGTCCAGAAAAATCGGATTTTCGCCTGTTTCCACATTTTGCATACTAATCAGTAATTGCCCTTGTAAGGGTACTTGAAAAAAAATGCTTTTTAATACATTTACAATGGATTGAGAAATCTGATTCTCATCAATATCAACATTCCAAATATCCTGGGCAATATCATAATGAATATCAATATTTTCAGTAGTGATATATTTCTTTAACGTATTTTCCATAAAGGATTTCGCGTCACAGGCCCTTGTTTTGATTTCTTCAGAATCACTGAAATTCAGTAATTGGCTAGTCAGATTTTTTGCTTTTTTTGATGCGGCAAGTGCTTGGTCAAGGTTACCAAGCATTTTATCATCCCAATCGTTCGATTCTTTGACCAAATCGATGGTTCCCATAATAACCGTCAACAAATTATTAAACTCATGACCAATGCTGCCAGCCAATTTGGAAATACTTTCCAATCTGTTGGCTTTTAAAAGCTCTGTTTGCAAGCGTTTCTGTTCTGTAATATCCCTTAAGGTTAAAACAACACCCAAAACAGTATTAGAGGCGTCCTTAATAGGCGAACTGGAACCGATAACAGCTCTTTTCGCGCGTGATTTATGGTTTAGAATCATTCCGCTAATATCAAAGCTCAAACCTTCGGTTAAAATACGTTGAACAGGATTGTCCTTGGGAATCCCTGTTTTTTCATCGACGATTCGTATAACTTCAACCAGATTTTTGCTGATAACCTCTTCCTGTGTCCAACCGGATAATTTTTCCGCCACAGGGTTCATGTAGGTGATCAAACCTGCCTCATCTGTGGTGATAACCACGTCAGAAATGCTGTTTAAGGTCGTGGACATCATTTCTTCACGTTTTTTAAGGTAGGATTCCATTTTTCGCTTATACAAAGCCATTTCAATTGTGCTGTGCAGCTCTTCCTTTTTAAAGGGTTTTACAATATAACCAACAGGCTCTGTTCGCTTGGCTCGTTCCAGAGTATGGTTATCCACATAGGCTGTTAAATAAATGACAGGAATATCGTAGAAATCACGAATAACTTCCGCCGCTTCAATACCATCCATCTGCCCTTTTAATTTTACATCCATCAAAATAAGATCAGGACGGTTTTGACTCGCGATCTGAATGGCCTCTTTACCTGTAGATGCAATTCCAGTTACATAATAACCTAATTCACTGAGAGAATCCTGAAGATCCTTTGCAACAATATAGGCATCCTCAACAACCATAATAGAGGCTTTATTACCCATGAAATATCTCCTCGTATATAAAATAAAGTATAATCGAGCTCAAAAGAAAAGTCAAAAACTGATGTAAATCGAATTCACTATAGCTATTTGCAAAAAACCTGACATTAGCAATTAGCAGGCAGCTATGAAATAATAACTTATAATGCGGGAATAAGACAAGCTATTCACCATTTTTATGATTTTTGCCAAACCTCAGTTTCGCAAAATCCTCACTTATTATATTTATTATAGAATACTATTATCGTCAAGTAACAAATAAATCGATCTACCCCGCATTCCGCAGTGAATTTAGGTAATGTCTTATATTTTTAGAATTAAGAATCTGCGATTTGCAAAATCGCCTTTTCTATTTCTCTATAATATAAGAAATTACTATTTTAGTACGGAAAGCAGGATCTAGCATTCCCTTTCATAAAATCCGGTTTTTTGACACTATACTTTAAATCGATTCATTCCAAGGGATGCGGCTAATCATCTTGATCTTAACCCCATAATTTTGTAATAATAGATCCATTATGGATTTAAACATTATTGTGGCCCATTTGGAAAGCCTGGAAGAAACGATCATATCGAAATTAATCGACAGAGTACAATTTAAACTGAATCCTGTGATTTACCAACCCGGAAACAGTGGTTTTGTGGGAGCCGAAGGCAAAAGCTTATTCGAAATTCGCCTTTTATTTCAGGAAGAAATGGATGCCCAATTCGGCAGATATTCTCAACCAGAAGAGCGACCTTTTAACAAAAATCTGCCTGAACCAAAAAGGCGGGTTTCAACAGCCGCGCCGGAACTCTATATATCCGATTATAATCAAATCAATTTAACCGCGCAAATCATGAAAAGCTATCTAAACCTGGTTATGGAAATTTGCCCGGATGGTGATGACAAACAATACGGTTCCAGTGTGGTGGCCGATGTTTATGCCTTTCAGGCTATTTGCGAACGTATTCACTTTGGCTCTTTTTTTGTGGCAGAAAGTAAAATCCAGTCGAATTTCGAAACCTATTCACAACTGATAAAAGAAAAAAACAAAGAAGCCTTGATGAATCTCCTTACACGAAAGGAAGTTGAAGACAGAATAATCCTCCGTGTTAAGGAAAAACTGGCCTATGCCCAGGCAAAAGTAAATACGGCTATCAGAACTACCATCAATCCTGATATCATTCTGCAATTTTACAGGGACCACATCATCCCTTTAACCAAAGAAGGCGAAATACTTTATTTGCTAAATCGAATTATTTAAATCGATAATGCTTTTTGATTGTTTCCAGCACCTCCCAACGACACGAAAGCCCTTCCTCAAAGGTAACAAAATCGCCTTTTTTAATTTCAAAACTCTCGCCATTTTCAGTATGAATTTTCACACGGCCATCTAGAATATAACATTCTTCTATTGTGTCATAATGCCAATCAAAAATGGATTTTTCCTTTGTCCAGACAGGCCAGTTATCAATACCCATAATTTTCAAACTATGGTTTTCCAAGGATTCAATTTTCACATCCATTTTTAACTCCTTTTAGGTAATTTTTTCGAGTCATTTGCGAGATTTAATAAAAAAAGAAACGGTGAATTATATTTTGTATAGATGGTAAAAAAATTTTTGTTTAAATCAGATCCTTTGTTCCCCGAGGATATTATAATACCACCTTTCCAAAATTGCCCGGATTTTTTCGATTTTTTTATAAATAATTTCTTATCCCGCTCTTTCCAAACACAAATTTAATTTATTTGATAATATTGAAAGACTTGGGCGTTACCTGCTTCCGCTCCGCTCAAGCAGGTCGGGCTTTACGAGGCTCCGGCTTTGCCTGCGAGAGCCTGAAGCGCGAAATTATCGCTCTTCAGGCTTTCGTAAAGGGGTTTTTGAAAAAACCCCTTTACGCCTCTCCAATCCCTAACGCGGTTAAGTACCCCATGGCATTGCTTTATTGCAAAAAAATAGACAAATCTGTATAAATTGATAAACACCAGCCGGGCTTGACCATTCAGCTGCCTTTGTTTATTAATACACAAGGCGTTAATACGCCTGACTAAATCAATCGATTATTTCTTACGCGGAATTAAGAAAAGGGATTCAAAATGATTCAGATAAATGAAAATTATAAAAAATTAAAAGCTTCCTATTTGTTTTCGGATATCGCAAAAAGAATAGGAAAATTTTCCGAAGAAAACCCATCAGCCCAAATAATCAAATTAGGAATCGGCGACGTGACTCGGGCCCTTCCCAGAACCTGTATCGAGGCATTTCATAAAGCTGTTGATGAAATGAGCGCTGATAACAGCTTTCATGGCTACGGCCCGGAACAGGGCTATTCTTTTTTACGTGAAAAAATCGCGGAAATGGATTTTAAAAGCCGTGGAACAGGAATCACAGCTGATGAAATTTTTGTCAGTGACGGTTCAAAATGCGATACCGGCAATTTCCAGGAACTATTCGCCCAGGATTTAAAAATCGGCGTGCCCGACCCTGTTTACCCTGTCTATGTTGATACTAATGTTATGGCAGGCCGCACTGGCGAATGGAAAGATGGACGCTACCAGGGACTATATTACCTCGATTCAATCGAAGAAAATAATTTTGTGCCAGACTTACCCAGTGAAAAACTCGATTTGATTTACCTCTGCTTTCCAAATAATCCTACTGGTTCTGTCGCCACCAAAACCCAGCTAAAAGCCTGGGTCGACTACGCCCTAAAAAATAAGGCTTTGATACTCTTTGATGCCGCTTATGTGGCATTTATTCGCGATAACTCTATTCCTCAGAGTATTTATGAAATTGAGGGCGCTGACAAAGTGGCCATTGAATTCCGCAGTTTTTCCAAAACCGCTGGTTTCACAGGTACACGTTGCGCCTATACAGTTGTTCCCAAAAACTGCCAGGTCTATTCAAGTAACGGTAATATTGAATCACTTCACAGCATGTGGAACCGCCGCCATTGCACCAAGTTTAACGGCGTTTCCTATCCGGTTCAACGAGCGGCTGAAGCAGTCTATTCAGCTCAAGGCCAGGTCGAGGTCAAGGAATTGACCGATTATTACCTTAAAAACGCGAAATATATTCTTGAAAAGATGCAGTCATTTGGCTTTAAATGCACTGGCGGTGATAACTCACCCTATATCTGGATTAATGGCCAGCGTGATTCATGGGAATTCTTCGACATGCTGCTCTCCAAGGCCCAGGTTGTTTGTACTCCAGGCAGCGGTTTTGGAAAATGCGGTGAGGGTTATATCCGTATCAGCGCTTTTAATTCCTATGAAAAGGTTGTGGAAGCCATGGAACGAATTGCAAAAGCCATTTAACAATTCGGCAGGTACACTGTTGTCATCCCAGCAATTCTGAACGCAGCATAGTGAAGTGAAGAATCTCAGTTGAAGGGGAACACCTTGCCTTGTGTTCAAAGTGTTTACTTACATGCTCGGCGTGTTACCAGCTCGGACAATGTAGATTTTTCAAGGTAGGAGGAAAATAGTGAATACCAATGAGCATTCACGAAAAATAGTGAATGCCATTGATATTCACGAAAAATAGTGAATATCAATGAGCATTCACGACATCGGTAAAGATTTTTTACACCTGCTGAATAGTTTAAATTTCATTTAAACTTGCAAAACTATTTTTTGGGGGAAGGCTCTTACCTTCAAAAGCTTTACTTTTCAGACTTGAAGTCAGGATTGCTCCCGCATAGTCAATATTGTTGACGCGCTTTTAATAGGTCAGTTTTATGTGGCTATAATACTGATTTTCCTCTCTGCGATTAGTCATTATATCGCGCGGTATTCATTGAAATAACAGCCATGAAGATTATTAAAAAATCGATCGCGCGAAATTTTTCAATTAACATAACTATTTATGTCCATGCCATGGAATAATTTACAAGGAGGATAAATAATGAATATTTTTGGAAAAGCAACCATCAATCCGGTTTTGTTTATGACAGGAAAAATTTCAGGCTACATTGTTTATATTATTTTCATTCTGGAACTAAGTGGTATAATCACTTTTAGCGTTCACCATTTATTTATGCTGCAATGCATAGCCTTTGTGATAGGGGCTTTCAGCCTTGGAATTATGATAATCAGTTTTTTGAATCTTGGTTCCGCGATTAGATTTGGAATACCGGCAGATTCAACGGAACTCAAGACCCATGGGCTTTATCGATTTAGTCGAAACCCGATGTACCTGAGTTTCAATTTACTTATTTTATGCGCTATGTTGTTTACAGCCCATCCTGTCATCATTTGTTTGGGAGTATACAGCATTGTTATTTATCACTTTATAATACTGGGCGAAGAAAAATTCCTGGAACAACGCTTTGGAGAAACATTTTTGCAATATAAACAAAAAGTAAGACGCTATTTATAGTTTTTCTATTTGTTTAGCTCCTTTGCTTTTTGGGCGTTACCTGCCGCCCGGGGGCATGGCAAGCCGGGTTATCCGACATCTGGTCATAAATGCTTCGCGTTTATTATTCGGTTGGGTGAATGTTCATTGGCATTCACTATTTGGCGTGAATGTTCATTAGCATTCACTATTTGGCGTGAATGTTCATTGGCATTCACTATTGGCGTGAATGTTCATTGGCATTCACTATTGGCGTGAATGTTCATTGGCATTCACTA
>JAFGWI010000107.1 GCA_016937215.1 Spirochaetales bacterium
ATACTAGTTATTAAAAATGATTAATACTAGTCGTTTGTTTAGTAGTTTTAATCGAATTTTATAATTTTGAGGTGCGGAAAGTGGGTTTCTATAAAGCTGTTATTATTTCGGGTGTTTTTTGCTTTTTGTTTATTTGTAGAGCGGGTGCTTAGAGGTGTTGAAAATGTTAATAAGACTTCAGACTTTTTTAAGCTTAGTGTCTCAGGTTATCAAAAATATGCTTTTGATATTTTTGCTATACAGAGTTAATTACTTTGCTCTAAAAAGGATGTCTGCTGCTATAAAATTAGCTTGATCGCTATTCTTTTATCCTAATTTGTGGTCTTAAAGCTTGGCATCGGTTATTCGCGAAAATTTCTGTGAAGTCTAACCCCGGTTTTGCCGTGGTTTTTAATTTTCAAGGCATCCTCTTTTGAGTGATGATGTTTTAATAAAAAAAGGCCCATTTACGCTATTTGTTTATCAATGAATATCAAACTATAATCATGAAAAGTGGTAAAAATGAAGAATATGAATGATAATGATAGAAATAAATAAAAAAAGTGAGGAGAGATAAAGAAAACTCCTCACTATTGTATTAAAAATACATATTCAGATTTCAGAACATAATAAGATCAGTTTTTTTAAAAACTGATCTTATTTTTTTGTAGCTTTGGCTTTAGTTGCTGGTTTCTTTTTAGCTTCACCTTTTGGTGCAGCTCCGGATTTTTTACCGGCTGCTTTCTTAGGTTTTGCGGATGTATTTGCTTTTTCTTCAGCTTTTGCTGTTTTTAATTCTTCTTTAAGTTGTTTTTTTAATTCTTTCAATTCCGCGATTGTTTCTGCCAACTTCTGAATCTTACTGTCATTAGTCGCAATTTTATTTTCAATCTGTTTTACTGTTGCCATAAAAGACCTCCTTTGTTATATCATAAATCTAATGCAATCTATCAAAGTTTACAATATAAAGCAATATAAATATTTTAAAATATTTAAAAAATATTAAGATTTTTTTACAACATTCCTTTTTTCTTTAAAATCAGATTTTATTTTTTAGTCCTGTTTCTAAAAAAAAGGATTTTACTTCTCACAATTTTTCTGTTTTTATTTAAAATAAAGCCAGGCAATTTATTTTTTTTAGATTTCAGTATAAGAAAAAATTAGAAAAGAAAAGTCCGATTATATTTATCTGAAAAAAGCCAATCAAGCTAAAAATTCTGAACAAATCAGGCAGTGCCCTAATCATGTTCGGCGAAATAATGTTCCATTTTTCCTAAGGTTTTTATTATGATAATGGGATAGAACATTTCATCTAAAAATATGAGATTGATTTTCCTTCTCATTTATGATAGTAAAGCTAAAAGTTGATGGTTGATTTGTCCCGTGAATGAAAAAGTGCAATTCCCTAGGCTTTTTACTTCTATTTTTATTTCCATTGCCACTGAAATCCTTGGTTACGAGTTTGAATATTTTCCGATTATAAGTAAACCGATTGATAAATTTTTTTTTATTTCCCTTGAATTAATAGGAAAAACTACCGCCTTAATGATATGATGATTATAATCAGGCAGGTCTTCCAAGGGAGGAATGTCTTTCTAAAGAGCCTGCTGTTATGAAATCAATAGAAAAATAGGTAAAGTACTTTTTATACCTGTTAAAAATGTGTTTTTTAAATTTTTCCCTTTATTTTATCAGAATTATTGTTAAAGAGTTATATCGTCAAACAAAAGTCACTCAACTATTCACATTGCTCAGGAATATTTACTTTTTTTATTTTATGCTTTCTATCAGCCATGATATGGCTGCGTTTTATCTCTGGGGGCAATTCTTCAGTGTTTCCCATTCCAATGTGGCTTCCGGCAAAAGCAATTTTACTTTTGAAATTTTTACCAATGGCTTAAGCCCGATGTTTGGATTCTGTTATAAACTGCAATAAGTTTCTTCGATTCCCTCTGTTCACAGGATATATAATTAAAAATAGCTTGGCGCTGTTTTTAAAAAATCGGTGCCCCTTGAAATAACGATAAAAAGGGTGATTCGTAAAATGGCTATTCACATTTTACGGGTTGTGTTTTTTTAAAAGAAAGCGGTTGCAATTCAGAATATGACCATTGAATAGCAGCTATGAAATTACCATAGTGATTTTACAAAGATATGGTTTCCCTTTCAAATAGTTAAATAAAAAAGGTTTGCGCGGTTTTCCTGTTTCCATTAAAATGCAATAGGTATAGCTTCCTGTTTTTTTACCGGCTAGATTGATTTTATCCGTTTTTTAAAGGGAATCACCTTGGTAAAAAAAGCGGCTGTCTGATCTTGGCTTTGGTGCCGGGGGTTTTAGGGGGCGATACTGGTGAGGCTCTTCTTATGTTGAGGCCGGTTTTCCGATAAAGGGCTTTCCCCCTAGGTGAGGGGGTAGCGGAATAGAGGGGACAGGCGTTTAGCAGGATTTTTTGCCTTTGTATTTTATGGCGATTTTTTGATTTTGAGGTTGTCCCGGCTATGGAGCGAGGGGGAGACTTCCCCCCATATACTTAAAGCAGCCATTATTGAAAAAAAGGAGAAAAAGAATGTATCATTCACAGGAACACATGACCCCCATGCTGAGTGATTTGTATCAGGTCACCATGTGCTATGGCTATTATCTATCAGGAATTATTGGGAAAACCGCGGTTTTTGATTTGTTTTTCAGGAATAATCCCTTTAAAGGTTCGTATACGGTTTTCGCGGGGCTCCAGGATGTGCTGGATTTTCTTGAAAATTTTCGATTCACCGACGATGATATTGCCTATATCCGGGAGAGTCTATTACCGCAAGCTGATGAGGGTTTTTTTAAATGGCTCAAAGAGGTGGATGCTTCGGTTGTAAGGCTTTCAGCCATGGAGGAAGGGGCCATTGTTTTTCCCCGTGAACCTTTGATTCGGGTGGAAGGCCCTTTGGGGGTTTGTCAGCTTCTGGAAACCACATTGCTGAATTTGGTGAATTTTCCCAGCCTTATTGCAACCAACGCGGCTCGTATGCGCATTGCCGCGGGCTTTGATAAAACCATGCTGGAGTTTGGTTTGCGCCGGGCTCAGGGGCCTGATGGCGGGTTATCGGCTTCACGTTTCAGCTATCTTGGCGGTTTTGACGGCACTTCTTCCATGCTGGCAGGCAAGCTTTTTAATTTACCTGTAAAAGGGACCCATGCCCATGCTTTTGTTCAGGCTTTTCACGGCCTTGAGGATTTACGGAATCTTCCTGGGCTTAAGGATGCCAAGGGCAAGGAGGTGGATTTCAAGGCTTTAGTGTTGGCAACAGCTGAGGAAGCCGGGATTTATAATACCAATCAAGGGGAGTTGGCGGCATTTATAGCCTATGCTTCGGCCTTTCCTGACAATTTTCTGGCATTGGTGGATACCTATGATACATTGCGTTCCGGGGTTCCCAATTTTATTACAGTTGCCGGGGCTTTGAAAAAGCTAGGTCATGAGCCTGTGGGTATTCGTCTGGATTCGGGCGATCTGGCATATTTGTCCCGGGAAACCCGTAAGCTGTTTACTAAATATGGCCAGCGCTTGAATCTGGATTTTTCCGGGGTAAGGATTGCTGCTTCAAATGATATAAATGAAGAGGTGCTGCTTTCATTGAATCATCAGGGGCACGAAATTGATATTTTCGGTGTGGGTACTCACCTTGTGACCTGTCAGGCGCAGCCGGCCTTGGGTTGTGTGTATAAATTGGTCGAGATCGAAGGGAGTCCCCGTATCAAATTGTCCCAGCAGGTGGTGAAGATAACGATTCCCGGCTGCAAGGATTGTTACCGTTTGTACGGCAAAGATGACGCGCCTCTGGCTGATTTGATGATCATGGTGGGTGAGGATGTGCCTGAAAAGGGAGAGCGTATTTTATGTCATCATCCCTTTGATGAAACAAAGAGGGTTTATATTGTGCCCAGTCGTGTGGAAAAATTAAACCATCTTGTATGGAAGGGCGCAAGAATGATAGAATCGGTTTCATTACACCAGCAGAGAAAAAGGCTTATGGACCAGCTCAAAATCATGAGAGATGATTACGCGCGACCGGTGAATCCCGCTCAATACAAGGTGTCGGTTACGGAAACCCTGTTTAAATTTCTTCACGAGCTTTGGTCATCAGAGGCGCCGATTGAAGAAATTCTTTAAGTATCGGCTTGTTTTGAAACCTGCTTTAATGAAAGGAATGTTATGCGATTGATAAAAATTGCCTCAGCCAGTTTGAACACAACAGTAGGGGCTTTTGATTCCAATAAAAAAAAGATTCAGAAGGCCATGGAAGCTATGGCCAAGGAAAATTGCACTTTGGGTTGTTTTCAGGAACAGGTCATTTCAGGGTATCCCTGTGAAGATTTGATTCAGTGGAAGGAATTTGTTCAGACCCAATGGTTGGTGCTGGAAGAACTGGTGGATTTTTCCGGAAAGCTCAAGTGTGAAACGGTTTTCTTATTGGGAATGACAGTAGAACATAGAGGAAATCTCTATAATTCGGCTGCTGTTTTTTGCAAGGGTTTTCTTTTGGGGATTGTGCCAAAGGAAAAACTCCCGACTTATGATATTTTTTACGAGGGCCGGACCCTTTCCCGCGGTATTCCCTATTTTGATGAAGAGATTTCCGGGGTGAGCTTTGGCGACATGATTTTCCAGTTTCCCTTCGGGATTTTGGGCTGCGAGGTTTGTGAAGATATCTGGTCGCCCGACGGGCCCATGCGCCGCAGGGCCTATTCAGGAGCAGAGGTGATTGTGAATCTTTCAGCATCGCCTTTTCGTATCGGTGTGGTGAATACCCGTCGAGAAATGATTTCCACCCGTGCTTCTGATAATCAGAGCTTACTGATTTATGTGAACCAGTATGGAGGCAACGATTCCCTTGTTTTTGACGGCGGGGCTTTTGTGAACCAAAATGGCCAGATGATAGGCGAAGCACCGCGGTGGAAAGAGGGTGTTTCCTTTTTTACCGTGGATCTGGATCGCACAAACCGTCTTCGTTATCAGAACACCACCTGGCGGAGCGATTGCGAACAGTTTTTAAGCGAAAGCGAACGCGTTCCGGCTGTGCTATTTAATCAGGGGCCTAAAGCCAATGGTGATGGTTTTCGCTATCCTGTTCCGGCTCACAGGAGTTTCTTTTTGCCGGAAAACCCAAAGTCTCCTGGAAACTATGAAAATTACTTTAACGATATGGTCGAAGCCTTAATCACTGGTCTTGATTATTTTAATAAAACAAAGGCTTTCAGTAAAATCGGTATTAGCCTTTCAGGTGGAAAAGATTCCCTTCTTAGTTTGATTTTGGTTTATCTATTCGCGGAACGCCATTTTGGTGGTTTAAAAGAGGCTGAGAAAAAGGCTGCTATTCAAAACTTTATTCACTGTTTTTCCATGCCTGCCCAGTTTAATTCCGATGAAACCAGAAACATTGCCAGAACCATCGCTTTAGAATTGGGTGTCACTTTTAAGGAGATTTCCATTCAGGATGCCTTTGAAAAAGAAAAAGCTGTTACAAAGGAAATGCTCGGCGATGAGGAAATCACTCCGATTACCCTTATGAATATTCAGGCCCGCATCCGCGGAGAGCGCATGCTCAACTGGGCCAATTCTTCGGGGGGTATGTGGATTCAGACAGGAAATATGTCGGAGAAAGCAGTGGGGTATACCACTATCGGCGGCGATATGATGGGAGCTTATTCTCTGATCGCCAATGTACCTAAAACCGTGGTGATTGAATGCCTTAAGTTTTTATATGAAAAATATCGATGGAAGGCTCTGGGGGATGTGCTTAATTCCAAGGCTTCTGCTGAATTGGCTTTTGATCAGGAAGATGAAAAGGACTTGATGCCATTTCCGGTGTTAGATGCCTGCATGTTTCTGTTCGCCGAGGAGAAAAAGAGCCCCAGGGAAGTCTATTTTATTTTGAAAACCATGTGGAACCATGACGAACTAAAAGCCATGGCCCCGCATTATAAAACCGGTATGCTTAAAGAATGGGTAACTCGTTTTATTCATTTATTTCGTGTTTCTCTTTTTAAGTGGGTTCTGACACCCCAGTCGGTACATGTGGGCAAACTGGAACTTGACCGCGAAAGGGCCCTTCAATTGCCAGTTGTTCAATCGTGTGAATGGCTGGAAGGTGAGCTTGAATGAGTTTTCTGAAAATTCCCCAAAAAACACCCCTTTTGATGAAACCCGTTATTTTTATTGCTGAAGCTCTTGTAGGAAAGCCTCTTCCTTTGGCTCGCTATCTTTCTCTTCGGCCTATGTTGGCTTTAGTTTCCGCTTTGCTTGAGCTCGCTGTTGAAAGAGCGGTTAAAAAATTGCCTCGCCGCTTGGGATCCATTGTGAGACTAACAGCATCTTTTCGTGCAGCCTGTCCATTTTGCGTTGACTTGAATTCCGCGGGTCATGAAAAAAATTCCTTGGGTCTTGATGAAATAGCTGCTTTGCAGCAAGCCTGCTCGGCAGTGGGTGATCTATCTGATTTTACATGGCCTCCATTATCCGGTTTCACTTTAAAGGAGAAAGCCGCCTGGGCTTATAGCCTTTCGGCTTCTTCAAGCCCTTTGTATTTTCCTCCGGAGATTTTAGCCCAGGTAAAAAAATATTTTTCGCCAGGGCAGATTGTGGTTCTGGCTGTTACAAGTGTCAAGGTGAATTACTGGGCAAGGCTGTCCCAGGCTTTGGGCGTTCCCGCGTTGGGTGTGAGTGATTTCTGTTATATTCCTGCCAAGGATAGCTCAAGAAATCACTGAAATGGGTGGTGGATAGCTTCCTGCTGTCAAGGGCGAAAATCAGTCTAATCATTATGCTTTAAAAAAAAGAGCTGCCCTTTAATCTCAAATGCAAGAAGGATTTATTATTGAAAATCCGGATTATTGGCCATGTTCGTTTATGATGTGTTCGGCTACCATTTTTCCTCCAATAATCTGCATGGGCATGCCAATTCCCGGCTGGGTATGGTGTCCGACATAATAGAGATTAGCAAGTTTTTTGTTCCAGTGGGATGGCCTCAAAAAGGCTGTTTGAAACAAGGTGTGGCTTAAGCCCAGACTGGCTCCTTTAAAAATATGGTTGTTTTCGATAAAATCGCGATGAGAAATGATTTTTTTAACTTGAATATGATCCTTTATATTTTCACCCAGCAAATTTTCAAAGTGACTCAGGATTTTATCGGCAAATTGTTTTCGTATTTCATCATTATCATCCAGGCCTGGAGCGACAGGTACCAAAATGAAAAGGGATTCACAGTTTTCAGGTGCCATTCGCGGGTCTGTGCGTGAAGGAACACCCACGTAGTATGAGGGGTTGTCCGGCCAGGCTGGTTTATCAAAGATGCTGGTAAAATGTTCCTTCCAATTTTCCGCAAAATAGAAATTGTGGTGGATCATGGCAGGAAGTTTTTTCTTTACACCCAGGAACAGGATAAAGGTGGAAGGAGCCATGATATGTCTGTTCCAGGTTTTATCGCTGTAATTTCGGTATTTCTTTTCCAGTAATTTTGTTTCGCTGTGGTGATAATCCGCTGAGCTAAGAACCACATCAGCGGGGTAGAAGCCCTTATCACTCTGGACACCTGTTGTTTTATTATCATTAACGATTATTTTTTGCGCTGTTGTATTGAACTGAAATTCAACACCCTCTTTTTCACCGATTTTATGTATTGCTGAAACCAATTGATATATTCCGCCTTTAGGAAAAAAAACACCCTGGGTAAAATCAGCGTGGGCCATAAGTGAATAAAGGGCAGGTGTTTTATAAGGGCTTGAGCCAAGAAAAACAGTATTAAATGTGAGAATCTTTTTACAGCGATGATCGCTGAAGTATTTACCCACAAAATTATCCAGCTTGCTGAAAACATTCAATTTCAAACCTTGAATAATGGTTTTAGGGCTCATCAATTGAAAAATATGGCGAAAATCTTTATGAATAAAATCATTTACCGCTATATTGTATTTCATGGCTGAATTTTCCAGAAATTCATTGAGTTTTTTACCGCCATTTTCTTCAAAACTGTCAAAAAGACGATAGTTTTTTTCAGCATCATGATGAATAAGGCAATGAGATTGGTTTTCAAACCAAATTTTATAGGAAGGTTCCAAATGCTCTAGTTCATAAAAGTCTGTTGTTTTTTTTCCGAATTTGGAAAAAAAATCCTCGTAAATTTCCGGCATAAGATACCATGTTGGCCCCATATCAAAGGTGTAACCTTCAAGGTTTATATTTCGCGCTACACCGCCTGGTATGGATTGTTTTTCCAGTACAGTCACACTAAAACCCTTTTGAGCTAAAAGGGCGGCAGATGTTAAACCTGACAAGCCGGCTCCGATAATGATTACTTTTTTAGACATTGTTAAATGGCTTCCTTTTAATTGTACAATGATATTTATTTAGAAATATATTACTGAAAATATTCTTTTTAGTTAAGTACTTACTATGGAAATTTTTTTTAAGACATTTTTCCCTCATTCCGCAGTCCCGAATTCAAGTCTGAAAAGCAACACTTTTGAGGGTAACAGAGCGCTCCCTGGGGGCGCAAAAAAAAATATTGTATTTGTTTAGCTGGTTATTACGTTGGGCGTTTCCTGCTTTCATTTCATTACAGCAGGCCAGGCTTTCCATAACTCCGCTTC
>JAFGWI010000108.1 GCA_016937215.1 Spirochaetales bacterium
ATGCAACCAAAGGATTTCGAAGCGAAGCGGAGTTATGGAAAGCCTGGCCTGCTGTAATGAAATGAAAGCAGGAAACGCCCAATGTAATAACCAGCTAAACAAAAACAAATATTCTTTGTGTGCATGATTTTTTGGCTTTTTTTATCAGATAGCTCTATTTCCTATTTTACAGAGGATTTTTGTTAGAATATTGATAAAAAAGAAGGTTTTTACCGTTTCGCTGGCTTTGAAAAGCCGGAATGAATTGAAAAAAGTATAAATCCTTTCTCAAAAGAGTTGCCCTTAAGCTATTCAATTTGTATCAAGTATTAAAGATCTGTTAATGCTTTATTTTTTGTTTGTTCACGATTAAATGCTGAGGTTGACTCAAGTTTTCGAATCTGCTATAGTCTAATCTTTCTTAAGGACCTTTGCGGGTGCAGGGGTTGACAAATCATAGAAAATGGCATAAGTTCCAAAAATTATACAGATAAGGCGAGGTGAAAAAATGGCAGTACCAAAAACGAAAACTTCGAAAATGCGCACGCGCCGCAGACGTTCGATAAACATGGCCTTTACTTCCCCCAATCTTATTGAATGCTCTAACTGCGGCAATAAGGTTTTACGACATAGAGTTTGTCCCAAATGCGGACAGTATCGTGGGCGTGAAGTATTTAAGCCCGAGGATTTGGCTTAAATTATTAATTCTAGGAGGAATATTTAGATGGATGAACTTTTCGCAAAAGTAAAAAAACTCATCGCGGAAAACCTTGAAATTGAAGAAGACAAAATCGCTTTAGACTCTTCTTTTCAACAGGATCTCGGTGCAGATAGTCTTGAGACTTATGAGTTGGTTTACGCAATAGAAGAAGAACTGGGAATTAGAATTCCAGATGAAAAGGCAAATGAATTCGTTACTGTACGTGACGCTGTAGATTATTTAAAGTCACAGCAAAAATAATTGGTGAATAATAAATTTAACCTTTATACAGTTAAAGCCCCACCAATTACGAAAGAACGAAAACAAGAGCTTTTATTATTTCAAAAACTTGCAGGTTTAAGGTTCAAGAGGTTGGACCTCTTGAACCTTGCTTTTACGCACCGATCATTCACTAATGAGTTTCAAGGTGAAATCGATAATAATGAAAAACTTGAATTTCTCGGTGACTCTGTACTCGGTTTGGTGGTAAACGAATATCTGTTTTTACATCTCCCCAATAAAAATGAGGGAGATATGTCACGTATAAAATCCTTTGTGGTGAGTGAAAATTCGCTGGATGAAATAGCCCGAAAAATCCGTATTGATAATTATATTTTAATCGGCAAGGGTGAAGAGTATTCAGGAGGGCGTTCTAAAAAGGCTATTTTGGCTGATGCCATGGAAGCCTTGATCGGCGCATATTATCTGGATTCAGGTTTTTTAAAAGCGGAGAAATTCATTCAAAAATATCTCGTGCCAGAAATTCGTAAGGTACTGGAAAACAAGCATCAGAAGGATTTTAAGACCCTGCTCCAGGAATTGGTCCAAAAACGTTTCAAGACCTATCCTAAATACAACATCATGCAAAAAAAAGGCCCGGATCATAACAAAACTTTCTGGATTTCTGTGGCCATAGGCACTCAAAGTTTTGGGCCTGGTAAGGGTAAAAACAAGAAAGAAGCTGAACAAAGCGCAGCTGAAATGGCTTATACAAGTCTGACCCAGAATTTGAAGCCGAAAAAATCGGGTAAAAAATAGGTTTACCATGATTTTTGAATGACCAAGGGATTTTTATCTTTTGGTCATTTTTTTTGTTTTTTGAATTTGCCTAAATCGTTAATTGAAAATTGATTCGCTTTTCTTCTTGTAAAAACCTACTTTCTGCAATTAAACACTAATTTATTATATTATAGATAAATATAAAAGGCGATTTTACAAATCCCAAATTCTTAACAAATCAAATTGTAAAAGTCCTGACATTTGCAATTTGCCGCTAGCTGTAAAATAACAACTTATTATCCGAATAATATGGAAATTTATACACAACTATAATGATTTTTTTAAAACCTCAGTTTTATGAGAGCCACATCTTGTATAATTTTTTTTTCAAGGTTATAGTCGTATTATGATAAAAGTTTATCTGTTCACTATTTTGACCTATCTTTTTTTAATGAATAGCTGTGAAAATTCATCGGATCTCGCGTTGTATAAAAAAAGTGGCGTGGTTTTTGATCGGATCATGCTGATAGAAGCTGATGAAGAAGGTGGTTTTTTATGTCCCTATTTGTTATATATTCCGGACAAATTAAAAACAATGGCTGCCCCGGCTAAAATTCTTGTTATTCCTAATAATTCCGGTAAAACCAATGATTCCGATGATTGGCATTTAACCAGAGCGATTGAGGATATGAAAAGGTATTCTCTACCAGCTGATCAGGAAAACCAAAGGGTAATCTTAATGCCTGTGTTTCCCCGTTATTCTTCCATAAATGGCGGATATAAAATTTATACCCATGCTCTTGACCGGGACAGCCTTGTTTCGCCCCTGGCCAAGGGAAAAATTGAACGAATCGACGTTCAGCTAATTAATATGCTCAATCACGCACGCAATCTATTGGCAGCCGAAGCAGGGATTAGCTTTGATTTTAGGGTGATTATGTTCGGTTTTTCAGCCAGCGCGCATTTTGCCGACCGCTTTACCTTATTATACCCTCGACAAGTTCAAGCCCTGGTGATCGGCGGTTTTAATGGTCATATAGCCTTACCCCTGGCCCAATACAATGGAATGGATCTGATTTATCCTGTTGGTATTTATGATTATGCGGAGCTTACCGAAAGTGCTTTTGATTATCAAAGCTATAAAGCCATACCCAAGTTGTTTTTTATGGGAGCACATGATACCAATGATGATGTGTCCTTCAGCGACGGTTATGATGAACCCGAGCGCAAACTGATTTATGCCTTATTGGGTGAGGTCAGGAAGAATGATTTTGTATCCCAAAGAATAGCTCCCTTAAAGGCCATTCTGGAAGAACAAGGGCTTATGGAAAATCGTATTTTCAAGATTTACGAAAATACCGGCCATGAAATATCTTCGGCCATGATCAAGGATATCGAAAAGTTCATGAATGAAGCCCACATGGATGAAGTGGATTATTAAAACTTGTGTTATTGGGGAATTTGTCTCTATCCTCAGAGTATCGATAGCAAGAGGTTTTATTGTATTTGTTTAGCTGGTTATTACGTTGGGCGTTTCCTGCTTTCATTTCATTACAGCAGGCCAGGCTTTCCATAACTCCGCTTC
>JAFGWI010000109.1 GCA_016937215.1 Spirochaetales bacterium
GGATAATTTCCGGCAGAAAACCTTCGGAGCGACAGCGAAGTGCCGGATAGCCCGACCTGCCGGAGGCGGGTAACGTCCAGAAAGTATATAAGCTAAACAAATACAATATTATTAGTATAAAGGAGTGGTAATGGCTGGTTTAGCTCATTTAGGTTTTGGATTTGCCGCGAAAAGCCTTTCTCCCAAAATTCCTCTCGGGATCCTGCTTGTCTGCCCCCTGCTGCTCGACCTGATTTACATGGCCCTTGCTTTATTTGGCGTTAATGAGGGGTTTTGGTCCCACAGCTTAATGATGGCCTTGGTTTATAGCCTTGTTGTTTGGGCTATTGCTTTTCTCATCACCAAAAAAGCCAAGGACAGTGCTATTCCCGGGCTGCTTGTTCTGAGCCATTGGGTTCTTGATTTCATAACATGGCCCATGTTAGCTGTTTTGGATGACCCGGAGGGCATGCTTTTTTACTGGGATGAAAGTTTTCGATTCGGCCTCGGGCTTTACAGAACCATTCCGGGCGTGATTCTGGGAGAAGCAGGGATCACTCTGACTGGCATCGCGCTTTATGTTATATGGTTAAAGAAAAAACGGCGGAAGAAATAAAATCCCTTAATGGCATTCTTTCCCTTCTTTTCCCTCCTCACCTATATGACTAACACAATCCGGATATTTTTCTAACACTTCTTTTTCAATCATCTTTATTTCTTCTTCCAAGCCGGGAGAGGATTCATATCCCCTTTGATCGAGAAGCCAATCAAGTTTTTCGATTAAAGCAAGATAATTAGCCGAAAGTTCTTGATCTTCTACTATAAAGTTAGCATTGTTTTTATCGCAAGAAATTATCAAGAAAAAAATACATCCAAGCATGGCGTAATTTTTCATTTCATGGACCTTTCCAAGCTTCCCAAACCACCCCTATCCCATAGCGCCACTTAAAAAAAACCCGGAAACAGAAAAAACCGTCTCCGGCTTCCATCACTCAATCACTCACCACAGATGATGAACATGGCACTTAACATCCTCTTCATAGATATTCCTGATCTTCTCCATGGTATCCCGTGACAAATCGCCCATATCCGAAGCGCCGCAGTTGTCCCTTGCCTGCTCGGGCCGTTTGGCGCCAGGTATCACACAGGAAACCGCGTCAAACTGGAGAATCCACTTGAGGGCAAACTGGGCCATGGTCATGCCCTGAGGAAGCAAAGCGCGGATTTTTTCAACCGCCAGCAAACCAGTCTCAAATGGAACACCTGAAAAGGTTTCACCCTTGTCAAAGGCCTCACCATGGCGGTTAAACAAACGGTGATCATCAGCCTCAAAAGGAGTGTCGGCCTTCATCTTGCCTGTAAGCAAACCGCTGGCCAGGGGCACACGCACGATGACACCGACATTTTTGGCCCTGGCTTCACGGAAAAAAAGATCCATGGGCCGCTGTCGAAACATGTTAAAAATAATTTGCACAGTGGAAACACCGGGATACTCGATGGCCTTTAGGGCCTCTTCCACTTTTTCCACACTAACACCATAATTCTGAAGCTTGCCATCAACGACCATTTTGTCGAGGCCTTCAAAAAGCCGGGGATTATAATAAACAGCCGTTGGCGGGCAATGAAGCTGAAGCAGCTCAATGGAATCGGTTTTCAAATTTTTCAGGCTTTGTTCAACAAAAGCGCGGATATTTTCTATTGTATAAGCCTCTGCCACATGGGGGTTGAGTTTGCGACCCGCTTTAGTTGCCACATGAATGGTTTCGCTCCGTTCAGCCTGCAATTGGGCCACCAGATTTTCACTGCGACCATCGCCATAAACATCGGCAGTATCAATAAAATTCACGCCAAGGTCGATGGCCTTGTGAAGCGCGGCCAGACTTTCCTCATCCTTCACGCTACCCCAAGCGCCTCCAATAGCCCAGGCGCCAAAACTCACCTCGCTGACCTTGATATTGGTTTTTCCTAATACTCTGTATTTCATTCACATCCTCTCTTTCTTTCATAGCCATTATAAAGCAGATTGCCGCCCAAGTAAACAGGTTTTATCGGGCGTTCCCCTTCGGGTCAGGCTTTCCGTTACTCCGGCATTCGCCTCCGAAGGTTTTTCTCCTGAAATTATCAGGAGAAAAACGCTTTAGGCCTTCATTTTTGAAAAAATGAAGGCCAATAACTCCAATCCTTAACGCGCTAAACACAAGAACACCGAAAAACTCATAGCCAAACCAAAACGATCAGCCGATACTCGTTGAAAATCTACAGAACAATTCGAAAGGTTACCTGTTCATCGGTGAAACACAACCTAACGAGGTTGAGCATCTTGTATTAAGAAAATCAACCTAATATAAAACCCCGTGAGTTCACCGCTCTCACAGCCATAATACCCCATTCGACTTGGGTATATTAATCTCTTTTAGAGAAATCATTATCTACACTCATATGATAAACCACGCGTTAAAAATTGTTATCAATCGATTTAAAATTAATAGGCTAAAATCAGATTCAGGCTGCCTTTGTTGTGAAATGAATAAAATAAATTGAACGGGGTTTATCCCATATTTTCCTGAACAATCATGGAAAACCCATTAATTTGTTTTCAAAAACCCTTCGCTCCTGGTTTTACATGTATTTTTCGTAACTATTTTCATTTTGAGAAGTCACTAAACATGGAAGATTCATAGCAAACCGAATATCGCAAAAAGAGATAGCTTTTAGAATGATTCTGGAATCTTCAAGGTAATATCTGAGGAAAACAAATGGATTTCTATTGGCTTAAGTGCTATGAATAACAAAACTGTCCATTCCCCTCTACTATAATTAATTCTTGTAAAAGTTACTTCATATAACAATGGAATGTCCTTGAATTTATGAATTTTTCAATACAATAATGTTTTTGTCTAATACCGCTTTGCTCCCAGTCCTTGATGCTCTTTAACCACTTATTATTTTTTTTATTCATGAAAATATCCATTTTCACACATATTGAGAGCACAGCATAACAGGGCTTAAGGAAAGTTTTCAAAGTGGGCCCAATAGGACGCTTACAAAAAACACAGCATATATCGATAAATTATATAAAAAAGCAGCTTTTAAACAGAACCATAGTGTTCCTCGCCAGCTCTGCTTTCCTAAAACCTTAAATCCTTATCAATCTATTTTTCCAAGTATTTCAATATATTTGCCGATAAAATA
>JAFGWI010000110.1 GCA_016937215.1 Spirochaetales bacterium
CTATTAACATCACAAACCTAAATCCGTGATATCAATCAATCATCAACGTGACCCTTCTTCTCTTCCATCCCTATATTTTTTCAAAGAGCACAAAATCACTTATGCAACAATTTCAAGGTGCATAAGATTGATTGAGTATCATTTGTTAATGATGGTGATACTATAATTAAGGCGTGAAAAAATGTCAATCCATTTTTTAAAAAAAATCTAAAAAATATATTTGTTTAACCTTACACAGAACAGTTCTTTTGCTTTGCGCTCAGCTATCCTTTAATTTTTCTTCTTTCTCTTCTATTTGGTCTTTTGCCTGATTTATTTCATCGATGATTTGGCCCAATTTACTGTTGCTTTGGCTAATACTCTTTTTTTCATTAGCCACAAACTCTTCATAAACATAAGAGCCCAGCTTTAAAAGATTATTTTCAACCGATTTTTCAAGCTGCATGATCTCGAATTTGAGGACTCCTTTGTCACCCATCTCCTTGGCCTTTGCCCCGGCTTTTTCCAGCAAATCTTTGGATGCTTCCAAGCCGTTATTAAGTATTTTCTGCATTCTCTCCCAAAACGCCATTCAAACCCCTTTCTTTGACCTTTATGATAGTCATAGTCAACATTATGCACCACAAAATTCTTTTTTTCAACTTTTTTTTATTAGATTCTGGTTATTTTACATCTTTTTTCTTTAATAGCCTTAATAAATGGATGTATTTAAAAATAGGCCTTTATTCAGCTTTAATGTCAGGGAAGATTCCAAATACGCCACAAAACAAGTTATAGATGGGCCCATAATATTTCAGAGCGATATAATGGGATTGATTTTTCTCAAGGGTAAATAAGGGTTTCAAGCCCACAGCACAAAATCAACCGTGCCTTTGTTCCAGAGTGATAAAAAAAACTCGCCCGGCCGTTACTTTTGTTTGGTGCTTTTTTCTTACGCGTTAGGGATTGGAGGGGCAGACAAGGCTTTTTTCAAAAAGCCTTGTCTGAAACCCGCAGCCTGCCCAATTGGCAGGCGAGGATTTCGAAGCAATAGCGGAGCCCCGGAAAGCCCGGCCCCCTGATGCCCCTGGGCAATAGGGGGAAACGCCCTCAACATATCCAGGCCATTCTACAGGATTCTGAAGGCTTGAACTATTTGCCTGCCTATGCTATTCTATGTGCTATGGGTAATGAGATTAATTCATTAAAGAATTCAAACAAAAATCTGGGCTATATTGAGGGTTTGCTTTCAATTATTGTTAACCTGGTTTTGTTTGTGTTAAAATTATGGGCCGGTATCGCAAACCGTTCCATTGCCATTATTGCCGATGCCTGGCATACTCTCTCGGATTCACTCACTTCTATTGTTGTTTTGGTCGGGCTAAAGATCGCGGCTAAACCGGCTGACAAGGACCATCCCTTTGGCCACGGTCGCATGGAACAGATTGCTTCTGTGATTATCGGAATTCTGCTTATTCTTGTGGCTGTTAATTTTATGACTCAGGGTATTGAAAAATTGGTAAACCGGGAATCAACGTTTTTCGGACTGAGTGCTGTTATTGTCACGATTATTTCAATTGCCGTCAAAGAGGCATTGGCCCAATTTGCTTTTTTTGCCGGTAAAAGGATTAATTCTGCCAGTGTCAAGGCTGACGCTTGGCACCATCGAAGCGATGCCATTAGTTCTGTGGTTGTGCTGCTTGGCATTTTTCTGGGGCCTTTTTTCTGGTGGATTGATGGGGCCCTGGGTGTTCTTGTGGCATTGTTGATTTTATGGGCAGCGGTAGGGATTATCAAGGAAACCATTGGTTCATTACTGGGCGAGGCGCCTGATAAAAAGCTTATCCAAACCATTCAAGAGCATTTGGACCGAATCGAAGATTTTTCCTTGAGTTTTCACCATATCCATTTGCATCGTTATGGAGACCATAAGGAATTGACCTTCCACATTGAGCTGCCCGGTGAAATAAGCCTTTATAAAGCCCATGAAATTGCCAATCGTATTGAAGATTCTCTTCGCAAGGAGTTGGGGATTGAAGTAACCATCCATATGGAACCTGTCAGGCATCGTGAATCCTGAAATTCTTCTACAGTGGCGTTTTTACAATGGTTCAGGGAGCCAAAAAACAATGGCACCAGGGCTATATTTTCCGTGTCTTCTCCTGGTTCCTGTGCTTTAACTCAAAATTCCGCGGAGTGCTGTAAAAAAGGACACTATTTATCTATAATCGGTCTTTCTCTATTGACCTTCGGTGTAAAGTACTTTATCTTGGGCAAATCCTCGAAATATGTTCAAAAATAATTTAAATCACCTGCAACTAGAAAAAAAAATAGGAACAGCTAATTTCAAATTAGCCAAGGCCATACTCGAACGCGACGAAATCTACAGTATAAAAATAGATGGACTATCGGCGCGCGCTCTTGTGATTGGTTCCGAGCCTTTTCCATATGAAGTTAACTGTTGTTTTGAATCAGAGTCCTTATCCAGCCACTGCACTTGCAATGAAACCGGTATTTGTTCCCACTTAGGGGCTTTGCTTTTGAAACTGAGCGAAATGGATTACAAGCCAAAGGACCTCTTTGATGAATTGCAGGAAAAAAAGAAAAGGATTTCGGAACATAATATACGGTCAATCAAGCTCAAAGCAGACACAAAAAAACCAGAGGGGTATGAGGAGGGGCAGTTATTGGTCCTCTCGCAAGAGTCTGAACTGGAATTCTCGCTCCTTTTAATCAAAGAAGAGGATGAGCTTTATGTAAAAACCGCCTTTACTCAGGATGCCGGGAATCGCCACTATGAATACGAAAGCATTATGGAGTCTAAAAAACTCACTGACAAGGAAAAGCTTCTCATCAATCGCTTTCATCATCAATCGGAATCCCATTCCATAGCGCTTTCCCAATGCCTTGAAGATTTGGTGGATTTACAGAATCTCACTGTCAAGACCGCGGAAACACAGCAAATCCTTTCGTTTAAAAAATTCCATGAGATTGAATTGAATTTTGAATTGAAAAACCTTTATGAAAAGGGCGATCCGCTGTTTCTCATGACAATCACCTTGATAAACAGCAAGAAGAATTTAATAAAAACCAGGATTCCCCTTTCTGAAATCAATATCTCCCATCGCCATATTTTATGGTACAATTCACCGCGTGCCGTGATTTATTACCAATTGGATCAGCCCAATTTAGCGGCTTTTTTTAACTATTTAAAAGAAGAAAACCCTTATTACACCTTTACCCGCATCACTCAATTAAAAAACCTGGTAACAGTTTCCAAATTGTCCCAGGTAAACATTCCCTTTGATCTGGAAACCATCATGGTCATATCCCAGGCTCCAGAGACCTCTATGAAGCTTAAAGAAGAGAATGGGCTGCTCCGGGCGGAATGCTATTTTATGTATCAAAAAAACCAGATACATCCAAAGGATACCATGAGTTTTATTGTGACCAAAAACGAGGAGAGTTCCAAGGAGCTGGTTCTTATTAAACGGCAATTTGATTATGAAAAGCAGATGCTTACTGCCATAGAAAAACACATTCAATCCCATTTGGACCGCAGTTTTTTTGAGAGCGACTGGCCTTTTTACCTTGAAATGGCTTTAAACGATTTTTTTGCTTCTTATGGCCCCTTTTTACTTTCCAAGGGCATTCAGATACAGGTTAATCAGAAGGATGTGAAACGAAAGGCCAGCCTGGTTTTCCGGGTTTCCCATGATCTGGACTGGTTCAAGATCAAAAGCCTGGTCCAGGATGAAGAAACAGCCACCAGAGAACCGGTGATTTTTGATCCTGAACTTTTGAAAAAAGGCATTGTCAAAACTCAAAGCGGTTATTTGCAACTGGAAGATGAGGAAGTAAGAAAGCTTATTTCGCTTTATCAAAGCGGGATTGACACTAAAGAAGGTTTTCAAATTGCCAGGATCAATATCAGCCCCATTGATATGATCTATGATCAAATAGAAAACAAGGACAATGATGACTTGTTTTTTTGCCGACAGACAATGGAGGACCTACGGGGGCTGAACAAAATCCGGCAGGCAGCCCAGCCTCGCAGTTTCACAGGCACATTGCGTTCTTATCAGCAGGCTGGTTACAATTGGCTTTTATTTCTTCACCGAGCTGGTTTAAACGGATGCCTGGCTGATGATATGGGCCTGGGTAAAACCATTCAGACTCTGGCTTTTATGCAAAAACTGAAGGAAATGAACCAGCTGAGCCCCAGTCTTTTGGTTGTTCCCATTGTCACGCTTTCCAACTGGGAAGATGAAATGAGCCGATTTACACCGGAAATCATGTTTATTCGCCATGCTGGGCCAAGAAGAGCCAAAACCCTGAAAGAACTATTGGGCTTCGAGGTGATTATCGTGACTTACCATACTCTGAGAAACGATATAGAACTGTTTCAGCAATTTGAGTTTTCATATATCATTCTTGACGAAGCCCACCAAATAAAAAATTCAAGTTCCCAGGTTTTTCGCTCGGTCCGTTTACTAAAATCCCAGCATCGATTGTCATTGACCGGCACTCCCATCGAAAACACCACATTGGAATTATGGTCCCAGATGAATTTTCTGAATCCAGGACTGCTGGGTTCCAAGAAAAAATTCCATGATAATTTTGTGAAGGCCATTGAAAAGCAGGATGATGGAGACAAAGCGGATATTCTTCGAAAGACCATTTACCCCTTCATTTTGCGCAGGAAGAAGGAGGATGTGCTTGAAGAATTACCAGACAAGGAAGAGTCGGTTTTCTGGTGCGAGATGGACAACAAGCAAAGCGTGTTTTATCATGAACTCAGAGAGTATTACCGGGACCAGATTAACCGGTCATTCAAGGCTGGGAATTCAAAGGGTGCCTCTTCGGTGATTTTTGAATCACTTCTAAAACTTCGCCAAGCCGCTCTTTTTCCCGGTATGGTGGGTGAGGATTTCGAGACAGTGGAATCCTGCAAATTCCAGGCATTCAAGGAAATTGCCGCGCGTTCCATCGAGGGGAACCACCGAATGCTGGTTTTCTCCCAGTTTATCGGTTCGCTGGAAAGAATCGGCAGATATTTTAAAAAACAGGATATACCCTACCTTCTCTTAACCGGTGCCAGCAAAGACAGGGGCGCCTTGGTCAAGGAGTTCCAGACAGGCGACTCGATTCCTTTTTTTCTCATCAGCCTGAAAGCCGGCGGCGTGGGCATCACACTCACGAAAGCCGATTATGTTGTGCTCTTCGACCCCTGGTGGAACCCGGCACTGGAAAGCCAGGCCATCGACCGATCTCACCGTATGGGTCAGAAAAATCCGGTCTTAGCCTACAAAATGATTGTTCGTGACACGATAGAAGAAAAGGTATTACGCCTTCAACACAAGAAACAAAAAATTGCCTCTGACCTGATAACCGAGGAACCCACCATATTCAAGGAACTCACTAAAAAGGATATTCTCGATTTGTTCAGCAAGTAGACCGCGACTACATACAATTTTTATTGTTGTCGAAAATCATTTTCGCGGAATCGCAGCCATGAAATCACTTTTCAGGTATTCAATCAGCAGTACTTGATCAGCCAATTTATAAATGCTTTTGTCTTTATTAGAAGCCGGTTTGTGTGGTTTTTTCAATGAGGCCAAAAAGCCAAGCAAAAAAACCAGCCAGCAAACAAGGGCCCATCTCACTTATTCAGCTTGCTGGCTGTTGGCGCGATTTTCCCTTTATTCAGGGCATTATCCATGTTCCTGAAAGCCTGTTTCAGGCGCTGCTCATTTTCAACCAGGGCAATTCGAACGTAATTTTCACCATTATCGCCAAAAGCTCTGCCAGGAGCCAGAGACACTTCCGCCTCATCCATCATGCGCAAGGCAAAATCGATGCTGCCTTGTCCTGCCAAATGTTTATCAGACACCCTGGCCCACACAAACATACTGGCCCGCGGGGACTCAACCTCCCAGCCCAATTTATTCAGCCCCTGTAGTACAACATCCCTTCGGCTTTCATAGATTTTAGCCTGAGCCTTTACATCATCATCGCATTCGCGTAAACCAATAATTGAAGCAATTTGAATAGCCTGATAAATACCATAATCATAATAGCCTTTAATGGTGGCCAGGGCCTTGATCATTTCCTTATTGCCAATACAAAAACCAATTCGATAACCTGCCATATTATAGGGCTTGGACATGGTAATGAATTCCACTCCCACATCCTTCGCTCCGTGGGCTTGCATAAAGGAGGGTGCCGTGTAATCATCAAAACAGGTCAGACCATAGGCAAAATCGTGTATGACCATGATGCCGGTGCGTTTAGCTAAAGCAACTACTTCATCGAAAAAAGCACTTGAATCAACGGTCATGGCTGTCGGATTATGGGGATAATTAAGAATAAGCAGCTTTGGTTTTGGATAAAGATTTTCTATTACAAAGGAGATATTATCCAGAAAGGCCTGATCGCTCCCCAGTTTTACCTTTATTACATTTCCGCCCGCCAAGGCGACACCATAAACGTGGATCGGAAAATAGGGATCGCCCACAATGGCAGTGTCACCCGGGCCGATCAGAGCCAAGCACATATGAGAAAAACCTTCTTTTGAACCTATTGTCGTAATCACTTCAGAATCAGGGTCAAGGCCGGTAACACCAAACACGCGTTCATACATTCTGGCGACTTCCCTGCGCAAATTATAGATTCCCTTGGATGCCGAATAACGTTGATTGCGAACATCATGGGATGCTTCACATAATTTTTCCACAATTGACTCGGGAGTAGGATCAACCGGATTTCCCATTCCAAGGTCTATAATATCAATTCCGGCTTTACGTTTTTCATATTTCATGGCATTAATTTGCCCGAAAAGATAGGGCGGCAAACGGCGCATGCGATGGGCAACATCAATATTCCAATTTTCACTCATAAGATATCCTTTCCTCGATCATCTGGATTTCTTATATCATCGGCCAAATGCAGGCTCGATGTCAACAAGCCTCATGATCTTGCCACTATTTTTTCACAGTGTGGCAAAATCTTGTGTTTCTTAGGGAATTTGTTTACTAAGCCAGCCTCATTTGCCCAAAACAGAATGATTATCCCAAAATAACAGGTACACCCTTGATTGTCAGCTATAGTAACTTGTTATGCTTTTCGCTGTTTTTAAGCGCTGATCTTAATGCAATAGTAGAGAGGCAGGGTTAACTTTGCGTTAGGGATTGGAGCAGGGTTTTGCTTTTTTTCAAAAAAGTAAAACAAACAAAAACCCGGCGCTCACTAGCCGGGTTTTTGGTCAAAGCGATAGCGGAGCTTGGTTGCATACTCGAGCAATAAACGCGAAGCATTTATGACCAGAGCGCGCAAAGCCCGACCTGAAAATCTCGAAGGGTTTTCGGGTGACGCCCAAACATTCCACATAAAAAAAAGTATTTGTTTAGCTGGTTGTTACGTTGGGCGTTTCCTGCTTTCATTTCATTACAGCAGGCCAGGCTTTCCATAACTCCGCTTC
>JAFGWI010000111.1 GCA_016937215.1 Spirochaetales bacterium
ACGCTTTGGTTTGCAATTTTTGATAAAATTGCAAACCATGCCTCCTATCCCTAACGCATTTTTAGTCAAATTGTAATTCAGCTAAACTAGTACGAAAACTCATTAGAGGTACTTGCAAACCTATGTGTTGCTATAATCATAAAAACTGCGGAAAATAGGTATTAATTTACAGTTGACTGCTTATGGCTAATGTCAGGACTTTTGCATTGGGCGCATTATTTTTTGAACCTTTTTTTGCCTATTGAAATCATACTTTTTTTCAGCCAGCTATGCTTATATCCCTTATTCCAGGCTCATCATTACCCAATTCACATTGTTTCAGAAAATATTCCAGAAGAAAGCCTTGCCTTTGACGATAATCAAGCATGAAGATTTAACAGTTAGGGCAAATCATAGGCCTTTAAGTTTCCTGATAAAATATGATTTGATAGTGTTTTTTTAAGAGGATTAGCCGATATTTTTGCCTTCTTGACTTTATGTCTGGAGCGTATATAGTTTTTATTGTGGATTTAAAAACGACTCACAGCTCCAAATTGCTGTCTATTGGCTTGGCTATTGACTGGACAGGTAATTATTATCACGAACAGCTGATAAATGGTATAAGAGATCAATGCGATCAAGAGAACCATCACTTATTCATTTTTGTCGGGGGATCTCTGGACCCTCCGGAACAATTGGGAGATAACAGAAATATTCTTTATCAGCATATCAGTGACAAATCTTTGGATGGTCTGATTATTTCAGCCGCGTCATTGGCTAAATATTGCGACGATCTTCGTTTGGAAGAGTTTTGCTTTTCCTTTAAATCCTTGCCTGTGGTTACCCTTTCTATAGACTTTCCCAATTTACCCTCGGTCACCATCGATAACCATTCGGGCATGAAAGAGTTAACCGAACATTTCATTCTTAATCACAATACAAAAAAAATCCTCTTTTTAAAGGGACGGGACAATTCAGAAGGTCGCGATCGCTATCAGGGTTTTTTGAAAGCCATGGAAATACATAAATTAGAGATTGATCCACGATATATTTACAAGGGAGATTTAAGTTTTGAAGCAGGGAGCGAAATTCTAAAATCATTTTTAAAAAGCAATTTACCCTTTGACGCTGTCATCGCTTCTAACGACGATATGGCAAGAGGAGCGATTTCCACGCTTATCCAAAACAACCTGTATCCAGGTATTGCTGTAGGTGGGTTTGATAACCAGCAAATATGCGATCATCTATCCATCCCCTTGACCTCTGTTGAACAGCCTATTTACCAACAAGGAGTAATGGCAGTAAAACGCCTGACAAATTTAATCAATGGCGAAAGGGATTTTAAGGAAGAAAATCTATCGACTCGATTGGTTATAAGGCAATCCTGCGGCTGCCAGCCAAAGGATTTATCATCGCAAATAAGGCCTTCAAATTACCACCAGGACAATCGAGAAAAAAGCATAGAATTTTTTTTGGAGGAGCTGTATTTACACAGCGGTGTAAGGGATGAACAAAACAAAAATGAAATTAAGCGATTAATTAAAAGCATCGATGACACCATCAGAACAAACAACAAAAACCACATACGTGGTGCCATTAATAGTTTTTTTTCTTATCAATATTACATCAATGATAAAAACTACACAAAACTGGTTCTTTACTCTGCTTATCAGTTTTTTAAAGACTTGGATCCTGAAAAATCCGCCTTTATTTCAGATATTATAACCGATGCTTTTTATCAGCTTTCACTCAGACTGGAACGGGACGTTGAATATTCCACTTATAAAGAACAAAAAGAAGTTATATTATTGCGCTCCTATATTGAAAATTTTGTGGCAGTTAACTCAATGGAAGAATTAACAAGACAATTTTCCCATCGACTGGCCATGGTAGGGGTTAACAGTTGTTTTTTGTCGCTTTATGAAAAAAATAATGATGATTTTTTCCCCAAATTTTCAAGGCTTATTTTCTGTTACAAAAATCATGAGGTGATCGAACTTGAAAATGAAGGACGTTTGTTTCCCTCACGGCTATTAGCACCCGAAGGCTTTATTGATAAAGACAACAAACATAATTTCACCATCGAAGCTCTTTTTTTTGGAGAAAACAAGCTGGGCTTCTGTTTATTTGAATTTGACGAGTCAAAGACTTCATTATGGTTTATAGCAAAACGGCTGCTTCTAATGTTGGCCTTGAACGCGTCGGTTTATGTTCAGAAAGTACAACTGGATTTTTCCGATTTTGAAGCCAAGGTAAGGGCCAGAACAGAAGCCCTGTCCAAAGCCAATGAATTATTGGGCCGATTATATGAAGACCGTAAGGAAGCTGAACAGGCCCTCCGAAAATTAAACGAAGAGCTGGAAATAAGGGTAAATGAAAGAACACGTCAGCTCGAAGATTCCAACAAGCAATTAACAGAGACCCTTAACCGCCTTCAAACAGCACAATCCAAACTGGTTCAATCTGAAAAAATGGCTGCCCTGGGAGGTCTTGTTGCCGGAGTAGCCCATGAAATTAATACTCCCATGGGAATCGGAGTCACCGCTGCTTCACACCTTGAAAAACTGACCAAAGATCTGGAATCGCTTTATAAAAATTCACAATTAAAAAAATCGGACCTGGAACAGTATTTTCAATTGGCCTCAGAAGCTTCAAGCATGGTATTATCTAATTTACGCCGTGCCTATGAATTAATTAGTAGTTTCAAGAAAATCGCGGTAGACCAGTCCAACGAAATCAAGCGTAAATTTTTTCTAAAAAGCTACCTTAACGAAATTATTATCAGCCTGAAGCCCAGGTTAAAACAGCAAAATCCGACAGTTACGATAATATGCGATGACACCATTGAAATTATGGCTTATCCTGGAGCCATTTCACAGATAATTACCAATTTTATCGTAAATTCACTGATTCACGGTTTCAAAGGAAAACAAGGTCATAGAATTAAAATTCTTATTCGCAAAAAAAAGAATAGTATTTATTTAAGGTATTTTGATGACGGCAAAGGCATCAGCAGGGATCACATTGACAAAATTTTCAATCCTTTCTACACCACCAATAGAATTCAAGGTGGAACCGGACTGGGGCTTCACCTGGTGTTTAATATCGTTACACAAACCCTGGACGGTACTATCAAATGCATAAGCCGCTATAACGGGGGCACTCTTTTCAAAATTATTTTTCCAGTGTAATTTCAAGGCACCTCAGAAAATCCGTAACAATGATTTTTTATCTGCTAATCGACCAGGCATAAAAAAGCAGATTGTTCCTACAAATCATTGACAACTTATACCAAGTTAGTATAATCAAATTAAAACATATAAAATTAAGGCAAGAAATATGAAAAAAAAACTCTACCTTTTAATCGCAACAACCATAATTTTTTGGGTCAACAGTTTGTTAGTGCACGCGACCGATTCCCCATTGATAAAAAATCCGAGTTTTGAAGAGGGGGGTAAAGGCATTGTATTTGACTGGTCCTATTGGGCCTTTGATATGGTTAATAGCACCACGAATTTTTCCATTAATCAGGAACATGTTTATTCAGGGCAAAAATCGATCCTTATTGAAAATAGTGAGCGAAACGATTCCCGCATTCATCAAAACATTGTCATTGAGCCAAATAGTATTTACAAAGTCTCTGCTTATATTAAAACCGAAAACGTCACTCCAGGAAGCCTGGGAGCGGTTATTTCAACCTTTAATCAGCTTAATACCTCGGAACCCCTTACAGGCACATCCAACTGGACCTATCGTGAAGTCTTTTTTATTTCCGGTCGTGGATGTACCAATTTTTCCCTAACCCTCGGATTAGGTGGATATGGCAGCGGGAGTAAAGGTAAAGCCTGGTTTGACAATATTAAAATGAGCCGCGTTGAGAATCTTCCTGAAAAATGCAATACCATAAACTTAACCTGTCCTTCATCGGAAAATGAAATTAATATACACAACCTTGATCTGGACCAAAACATCATAAAAAAAACAAACACTTTAGCAACAAACATTCCTTTAATATTCATCATTCTTTTTCTGATTATCAGCCTGATGGTTTCAGTATTTATTTTCAGAAAAAAAATTTTTAAAGCAACAGAATGGCTTGCTTCATTTCTTTTAAAAAAAGCTGAACTAGTGCCCAAAAAAACCACCCCTATCCTCAAACATATTACGCCTGGATTAAAAATTGCCTATAAATGGCGTTTTCTGATTATCATTTTTTTTATGACACTTCTTCTCTATATTTTTAATATTTATCCTGATATCAGTAATAATCCTACAATCTCTCCCGACGCCTACAGGGATGTGGCTTACGCGCAGAATATTTTAAATGGCAATTCAATTTTCTCGGACCCCGCGATAAAGGGTGAGTTCATCTGGTATCCGCCATTAACTCCGCTCATTATGGCCGGCTTACACAAGATAACTGGTCTGCATTTATTTACACTTTATACTAGATCTGTATTGGTCATTAACTTTTTTATTCCCATTCTTTTGTATTTATTTGTAATGCTGATCTTTAATCATCCTATTGCTTTTATCAGCTCCCTGCTTATTCCAATTATGCCATGGCTGAGCACTCATCTTTTTCAATTAGGAATGCCTTCAATTTACGCTTTCACTATTTTGCTTGGAATATTTTCCTTAACTCTGTTTTTTGAAAAAAAGGGAATGAAACAGAAATACTTTATTATTATCGGTATCTTGATTGGATTTTCCTTGTTATGCCACTCCTTATCGGGTCTTATTTTATACGCTAGTATCATGATTTATTTTTTAATACAAAAAATAATCCAGAAAAAAGATATTTCCTGGGTCAATATCATTACAATTATCGCGCTTCCATTTATAATGTGGAGTCCTTATTTTCTCCCCAATTTTTTCAGAGCAAAACTGAACCCCGAACCCCTGGAATATGTTTCGAATGTATTATATGACCCTAACTGGAATTTATACATTCCCAACATTCAACTATATATTCTATTTTGGTCATTCGCATTAATTGGATGCATTTTATTAGTAAGAAAATGGAGGGAAAACAAGCTTTTTTTAATGATAATCATCATGATTACCGCCTTGGCCCAAGCTTCATGTTATTTGCACGAATACGGGAAAAACGCCCAAGGTTTTTTTAAAATTTTTGAACATCTTCCTTATTTGATAGCCCATGAATTTCAATGGTTTTTTCAAATTTTCATCTTGCCAGCTGTAGCCTCGGGGATGTTTTTCGTTTTTAAAAGATTAACCAAAAAAAAATGGATCTTACTTTTTTTACCCTTATTTATTGCCTTTGTCTTTCCAGGCTACAGCAAATTCATGGAGGAAAACAAGCGAAAGGTTTTCTTTAAAAACACATACAGTGCTCCGTCCTTTTACAACTGGGTGATGACATCCACTGACAGTAATGATGTATTTGTGGTCAGTAATTTTTATCTTAACTATTTTGAATTCCAGCCAACCACAGCCCGAAAGGTTTTATTCACTTCTGAAGGATACATGAATTTTAATGTTGATGTGAAATCACGGGAAAAAGCCTGGAAAAAGTTTATAAAAACAGCAGATTATGATGAATTAATGGATATATCCAAACACTATGAAATAAATTACGCCTTAATCGCTAAACACGATATAGAAAAAAATCGGCTGGATTTTTTTAAAAATTACTTTAGCATTGTGTATCAAGATAATAACCATTTTATTTTTAAAATAACCAGTCATGAACAAAAAAGCTGATAAATCACTTTATATCCAGGCTGTCAATTTCAGCTGTTTTTAGAATAAGTAATTCAGGACTGCGGAATGTGGGTAACCATGATTTCGATTACCGGCGCATTCCTATGCCCTTGCTGTTTTTGCTGTTTTTTCGTCACGCAAACACAATAGCCCTATTTGTTTAGCACCAAGCAGTCATAGAGCAGCAATAGCTTAGGGATTGGAGTCATGGTAATCCATTTTTTCAAAAATGGATTACCAAAGCGTTTTTGCGCGGATATTTTCCGCGCAAAAACCTTCGAAGCGACAGCGAAGTGACGGAAAGCCCGGCCCAAGCCCCTTCAGGGCTGGGTAAGCACCAGAATAATTTTTAGCCAAACAAATAAAAAAATTCGCTTTTGCGAAGCAGTCGTCTACAAATCACCGATTCCCTGTCGAACAACCACAAGTTCTTCATCAGTCAAATCCAGAACCGTGGCTAAATATTTAGGAAGAGGATCCCCCGTGTCCAGAATCATTCCCAAGCCATTGATGTATTCCAGTTCCCAACCACCTTCAAATAAATTACCTTCGGCGCCATGTTTATCCCACCAACCCTGAAAAGCCATGTTACGGCTGGCTGTAATGGAAAAAATCGGACATCCAAGGGTTTCAATAATTTTCAGGGGCACAGGATTTTGGGGGATTCGAATACCAAGGGTCATTCGCTTAATATTCACTTTTTTCTCGATTTTCGGCAGGGCCTTTAGGATAAAAACATAAGGACCAGGCGCATAATGTTTGATGATCTTGAACTGACTGTTCGAAAGAAAAGCCACATCACTAATTTGAGTAATATTAGAACAAATCAGCGTAAGAGGATGTTTTTTAAAATCGCCTTTTAATTTGCGAAGTTTCTGAATCCCCTCTTTGGAATGAATGCTGCATCCAAGGGCCCAACTGGTATCAGTGGGATAGGCGACAATTCCTCCATTATTCAAAAGCTCGGCAGCTTTTTTAAGAATACGGTCGTCAATATTGGTTTCAATTACATATTCTATCATTAGTTAATTCAACATCCTTGATAATTGATTTACTCAATTCATTTCAGTTTAGCAAAATTTTCCTGTGCTCAACAAACGCTGAGAGGTGATTATTCCAGAGAGCTCATCATACTCAGTGTCATAAATGCTCCGTGTTTATTGACCCATCATTAGCTTGTTACATAAACTAACAGAATACAATTATTGCAAGATAAGCTGTTTAGAAATATCCCGCGCTTTCATGTTAACATTGTATTAATGCAACTGGTCGCTCAACAAACACAAAACCTCTTAATTTCTTGGAGCTAAAATAAAGACGACTCCAAGCCGTAACCTATAGATATAGAAAACCTTATTCGATCAAACACATACTTTATATTCAATAAAAAAACCGTTATGATAAAAAACATAAGGGTTCCCAATAAAAATCTACTTTATTTTTCAACCCAAAAGAACTTCTGCTTCATTCACATCCTTGAGAAGGTCAACAGGAATAATATTGCCTTCAAGAGCCTGTCCGTTGAGCATAATCTTTTTCACACCCTTTTGAACAGATTCGGGATTATTGAATTTAATATTGATTTTCTTTTCTCTGAAAACCCGAGAAACAGTAAATTCCTTCCAATCTGAAGGAATTGCAGGATCGATGATTAAACCATTATAATCAGGTCTGATTCCCAAAATCCACTGTGTCGCGGAAAAATAAGACCAGGCAGCTGTTCCGGAAAGCCAAGGCAATCGCGAAGCTCCATACATCGCTGAATATTTGGAATGGGTGGATTGACAATGCACATAAGGTTCAATTTCCCTGATTTCAGCTTTTTCATTATACGCTGAGGGCATATAATTACGGTAATATTCATAAGCCCGATTTCCATTACCCAAAGCAGCTTCAGCCATAACAGCCCAACCCTGAGGGTGGCAGAAAATACCGCCATTTTCTTTTTGTCCAGGATTAAACAATACAGCACGAATAACTTCAACGCTTTCTTTTTGATAGGGAGGAGCACAGACCATTATACCATAATCAGTACTCAGATGCTCATATACTGAATCCATAGCGCTTCGAGCCTGTTCAGAAGATGCCGCGCCGCTGAGTACTGCCCATGACTGGGAATTAAGCCAAATAAAGCCTTCTTCATTTTTACGGGAACCATATACCGTCCCATCATCTTTATACGCCCGGATAAACCATTTTCCATCCCAGGTATGTTCCTGAATCCTATCATCAAGTGTTGCCAGTTTTTCCTTAGCCCAGGCAGCTTCTTCCGGCTGGCTTAACAACTGAGCGATTTCGATAAATTCCTTAAGTGCATAGCGTAATTGCATGGTAACAAAAACACTTTCACCATAATATCCAAGCTGCAGACAGTCATTCCAGTCTGCTGACAAACCACAGGCTAAACCATGAGCTCCACTACGTTGTAGATTGAATTCAATAGCCCTTCGCAAATGGCCAAAAACAGTGGCTTCACCCGCATCAGCAAAAGGCAATACCTTGTTATAAAAATCAAGCTTACCGGTTTCCTTAACATAGGCAGGAATAGTATTAAATAACCACAAGCAGTCATCAGAACGATATTCATGATCATCAACCACTTTTTCCTCACCTGGCGTGTGTTCAAAGGGCTTCACAACAGGCTTGGCGCCGCCATTTGAATACTGACCCGTAATCATCAACTCGAGCCGTTCGCCAGCGCTATCAGCGATTGCCGGTAAAACACCCAGAATATCCTGAACCGTATCACGATAACCAAGGCCATCACGCTCGCCCTGATAAATCAAACTAGCTGAACGAGACCAGGCAAAAGTAATAAGACAATTATAGGCATTCCAGAGGTTGATCATATGATCAAATTCTTTATCAGGGGTTTGAGTGATCAAATTTCCCAAACGGCTATGCCAATATTCCTTAACCTTTTCCAGTTCAACTTTTGCTGTTTTTACATCGGGGATTTCCTGAATACACTCTTTTGCCTTGGAAATGGGGCCTATTCCGAGCAAAACCATGAATTCCCTTTCTTCTCCTGGTTTCAAATCCAGATTTGTCTGGAAAGTTCCGCATCCATTATCACCCATAACAAGAGAGCCGGTACATTTACCCTGCATTACTACCTTAGGATTTTTATAGGTATTATAGATGGAGCCCAGAAAATTTTCACGGCGCGTATCAAATCCATCAACATTTGCCCCAATCAAAGAAATAAAAGAATGGGTTGATGTTTCACCTTTAATATAGGCTTTTTCATCGTAGGGCAAATTCTCATTAATGGAAGCCTCAATTATGTTCTTTTCAACCCTGCCGCGAATAATGTATTGACTATACTGTAAATTCAATAAATCCTGCTGCAGATTCCAATGCGAAGCAAATTCTGTGTACGTAAAACAGGACAAATTACGCTTTTTATTTGAATTGTTCTTAATTTTAACGACCCAGCACTCAAAATCTTTATTCAAAGGCACAAAATAAACGGTCTCTGACAGAATCCCAGAATATTCACTTTTGATTTTGGTATAGGCAGTACCATGACGGCATTCAGTTTTATAATCAGCCAAATCCTTATCCACCGGCTGCCAGGAAGTTGACCAGTAATCACTGGATTCATTATCGCGTATATAAATATAACGCCCCGGCTGATCCAAAGGAACATTGTTTACGATCAAGCGAAGGAATTTACCTCTGGCTGCTGACTTGTAAAAGCTGTAACCACCCGCATTGTTGGTGATAATTGCCCCATACACAGTTGAACCAAGATAATTCGACCAGGGTCTCGGTGTATCAGGACGCTCAATCACATACTCTTTATTTTTATCATCAAAATATCCATATTTCATAACAGCTTACTTTAATCTAATCGAGGGAATAAAATCAAGAGTTTACAAAAGGGAATTTTCAGTGAATTTTTATCAATTTGATAAATTAGAAAAAGATTGATTAAAGAAACATGCTTAAGTATACACCTTGCTATAGCCAATTATGTAATTTCTACTATAATTTAAAATTAACAAATTGCGATTTGCAAAATCGCCCTTCTTATTTCTCAATAATATAAAAGCTTGCTATTCGGGCACGGGAAATGGCTTAACCAAATATCAACTACAAATTATAAAAAAAATAAAGTGACTAAGTTAAATTTCACAGATAAAATTAAACCGGAAAGCAGTTAGAATGACTCTATTTCCAGAAAATTACTAAAGCATTTGAACGAAATAAGAATATCGAAAAATTACTCCTTAAGTGTAATGGCAAAGACAAGTTCTGGCTCCCAGAGCACTTGAATCGAATTATCAAGATACAAACGGTTATCAAGAGCAAAAAGCAAATGAGGCCCAAATGAAATACCCACACCAAAGATCCCACCATAATACAAATTGTTATGGTAAGATATTAAATTTTCCACGTAATCCATTGTACCATAATATCTTATTACTGACCCTATTTTAAAATACAAACCATCAAATTTTATATCTCGATAATAAGCCGTATCAATTTGATAGAAATAACCCAGATTTCCATCTTGATAAAACAAACCATACAAACCACTCAATTCCAGATTTAAAGGAATTGTGGCGGACTGAGACAAGATGACACCTTTAAGAGACACAGAAAACCCTTTTTTTTGAGAACCCATGGTATTCTGATAAAAATAAGCCCAACCAAAATCGAAATAACCACCCAATGAAAAAACATTATTTACAAAAACGTCATACTGATCCAAATTTTGAAAATCAACAAGTGAATTTATTTTCAAAAATATGCTATTAGGCCCTTGAGGAATATATTCACACCAAACAGAAAAAGACAAGGATAGTATAATCAACAAAAACAACAATCTTTTTTTCATGATTTCAAGACTACTTTATTCACAACCTCTGGTCAAGCAATAGATCATCGAATTAGGGATTTTCTAATGATGCCCTTTACTAAAATAAAAGTATTTGTTTAGCTGGTTGTTACGTTGGGCGTTTCCTGCTTTCATTTCATTACAGCAGGCCAGGCTTTCCATAACTCCGCTTC
>JAFGWI010000112.1 GCA_016937215.1 Spirochaetales bacterium
GAAGCGGAGTTATGGAAAGCCTGGCCTGCTGTAATGAAATGAAAGCAGGAAACGCCCAACGTAACAACCAGCTAAACAAATACCTCTTACTTAATTTTTAAAAAATCAGTATTTTATAGGGATAGCTTATAAAACAACAAAATGATTTTTATAGTATCCTTTGTGTTAAGAATTATTATCAAGGAGGTTGATATGAGATATCAGAAAAGAATGATTGTTTTTCTGATGATTTTAATATTCTGGTGGGGCTGTTCTGCCGGTCAAAGTGAAATATTACCGAGCAAGAATGTCTGGTTGAAAAGCACGGGCCTTAATGATTCTTCACTGGCTGTCGCGACTTTTGCGGGCGGATGTTTCTGGTGTGTTGAATCGGAATTTGAAAAAATCAATGGGGTCGTTGAAGCGGTTTCCGGTTATACAGGAGGAACGGAAATAGATCCAAGCTATAATGATGTTTCCTATGGGAGAACATCTCATCTGGAAGCTGTGCAGGTGTATTATAAAAGCGATGTTGTTTCTTACCTCAATTTGCTAGAGGCTTACTGGAAAGTAATTGATCCGACTAACGATAATGGCCAATATATTGATCAAGGCGATCAGTATCTGACAGCTATTTTTTATCATAACGATGAACAAAAAAATCTGGCAAAGGAATCACTTGAAATTGTAAAGCAGGCAAAAATTTTCAATAAGCCCATTGTTACACAGATAAGAGCGTTTGAGGTGTTTTATAATGCCGAAGAATACCACCAGGACTTTTATTTAAAGGAACCTGCAAGTTATTGTTCTTATCGCGATGGTTCAGGGCGAAATGAATTTTATGAAAAGACCTGGAAAAACATAGATTTAATGTTTGCTGATAAAATTAAGACAAACAATGAAAGTGATAATGAGAATATAGGAGATGATAACATGAGTGAGAAATCTGATAATAAAAATGAAAACGTAAAGGATTTATTAAATTATAAAAAACCAGATGACGCGGAAATCTGTGGATTAATTACAGATCTTCAGTATCAAGTAACCCAGAAAAATGGAACCGAAAGGCCCTTTGATAACGAGTTCTATGATAATAAACAACAGGGCATTTATGTTGATATTCTTTCAGGAGAAGTCCTTTTTAGTTCCCGGGATAAATTTGATTCAGGAACAGGATGGCCTAGCTTTATTCGGCCCTTAGAAAAGAACAATGTGATTGAAAAGAAGGATATCAGTTATGGAATTAGTCGAATAGAAGTTAGAAGCCGTTATGGAGACAATCACTTGGGTCATGTTTTTGATGATGGACCTGATCCAACAGGTCTGCGATATTGCATTAATTCCGCGTCACTCCGTTTTATTCCCAAAGAAGAGATGATAGCAGAGGGATATGGTGATTACCTTGATCAATTATAGGAAGCTTTATAAAACACAGTGATAGGTTTTTAATTATCGGAATTCTCATCATGCCTTGATTAAGAAGCTCCTGTTAAGGTGATAGATTTACTATAATGATGCCATAAAAGAGGGGAGGCTTTGTTGTTATGATTCCAGTATATAGAGGAATAATTGCGGCTCTCATGATTATCACTATAGCCTAGCGAAATAATCAATAAAGAAGAGCTCAGTGATGTGATTATTCAAAGTGTCATTTTTGAATATTACACAGTGGTTGTGATATTGAGGAGAAAGCCCCAGTGGTTTTTACCAACCTTGCTTGTAAGCCGCGATAATCGCTGTTGGTATTTGATTTAAACTAAGAATTTTGTTTGCTGCTCCCAGTTTGATAGCTTCGTTGGGCATTCCAAAGACAATAGAGCTGGCTTTGTCCTGGGCAATGGTGTGAGCTTCCATTTCCTTGAGTTCCAATAAACCTTCTGCTCCGTCATCCCCCATGCCAGTGAGAATAACACCCATGGCATTTTTACCAGCGGCTTCAGCTGCGGACCGAAAGAGTACATCCACCGATGGCCTATGCCGTTTGACCAAAGGACCATCGGATAATTCAACGGAATAGCGTGCCCCCCTTCTTCTGACCAGTGTGTGACGGTTTCCGGGAGCAATCAATGCATGCCCAGGTAAAATGGGGTCATTTTCTTCGGCTTCTTTAACTGATATTCGGCAAAGACTGTCAAGTCTCTTGGCAAAGGCTTTGGTAAAATATTCGGGCATGTGTTGAACGATGACTATTCCAGGCGCGTCAAGGGGCATGGCTTCGAGTATTTCACGAATTGCCTCTGTACCACCGGTCGAGGCTCCAATGGCGACTATCCTTTCGGTTGTTTCCAGAACTCTTTTTCGGGGTCTGGCCAATACTGCATCAGCGCTGAGTTTGGGGCTCACTGTGGTCATGATAGGTGACGAGGGCTTAATTTTGCCTTGTTTTGAGATATAGGCTGCTTTAATAATATCCTTTATTTGCAAAACCTCCTCTTGAATAAATGATTTTGTTCCAATATGAGGTTTTCGTATAATATCAACAGCCCCTAATTCCAGGGCCTCAATGGCGTTTCCCGAACCTTCTTCAGCTTTGCTGGAACAAATAATGACAGGAAGAGGGTGTTGGCTCATGATTTTTTTTAAAAAAGTCAGACCATCCATACGCGGCATCTCAAGGTCCAGAATGACCACATCGGGTGCTTCTTTCATCATTTTCGAGGCTGCAATAAATGGATCCTGGGCAGTGGCGATGATCTCTATTTCGCTGTCATCCTGAAATATTTTTTCACAGCTTTGGCGGACCAAAGCTGAATCATCTACAACCATGACTTTTATCTTTTCCATATCACTTCCTTTTTTGATAAACACTGCTGTCAATTTTCGATAATCCAAGATTTCGATAATTTACCGATTCAGCGTGTCCAAGAAAAAGGTAGCCCATTGGCCGTAAATGGGAAATCAAATGAGCGAGAATCTGAATTTGATGATCCCTCTTAAAATAGATAATGACATTTCTACAAAAGATAACATCAATATGACGAATAAAATGACCTTTTGATTGATGAAGATTGTACATGGAAAATTGGGTTAAATTTCTTAAATTGGGTACTATTCTGTAAATTTTTTGATGGGAGTCCTTATGTTTCAATAAATAACGTTTTCGAAAATTCTCAGGAATATCCAGAATCTGTTCTTCATCATATATGCCTTTTCGGGCTTTGGCGAGAACATCCTCTGAAATGTCTGATCCGAGTACTTTGAAAGAAAAATTTTGATGCAAAAAGCTAAAATCAGCGGCTATCATGGCAATAGTATAAACTTCCTCGCCAGTTGAACATCCGGCGCTCCATAATAAAAAAGGAGTTTGATCCTGGTGTGATTTATTCTGAACCATTTCGGGTAAAACTATTTTTTTAAGAACATCAAAATGTTCGATTTCCCGAAAAAAATCGGTTTTATGCGTGGTTACAAGATCATGGAGCAAAATAAATTCACTTTTATCTGGATGTGAAAAAAGATACTCGCAATATTGGGAATAGTTATCATATCCAAGATAAACCAAACGTTTTCTAAGGCGTGATTCCAGAAATTCTTTTTTTTCCTGAGGCATTTTGATTCCTATATAGGTTTCAATATAGTCCTGCAGTTTTAGGAAGTCTTTCTGTTTTAACTGGTACTTTCTTAGCAACTCCATATGAACCTGTAAACCTGCCTGTTAAATTAATTTATGAATGGCTTTTAACAATTCTTCACTGGAATTGGCCCCTTTTGAAACCCAGGCGGACGCGCCGGCATTAATTCCTTCCTGCACCATGGCATCCTCGCTTGAACGTATAATGATGGGGACCATGGAATAACTATCATGTTTTCTTGCTTCTTTGACAAAGCTAATCCCATCCATTACCGGCATATTCACGTCAGTGATAATCAAATCTATACCTTGTTGTGTATTAAGAACATCAATGCCTTCTTTTCCGTTAGCCGCTTCCAGAATATCAAAGCCTTTTATTGTCAGCGAGAAACGTGTGCTGCCTCGAGCTGCGTCTGAATCATCTACTAATAAAATCTTCTTCTTCATTTCAATTCCTCCTTGGGGGTAGAATTTTTTATGCTGATGGCCTTTTCGTGACCTTTGGCTGATTCAAGAATGGCCAATTCCTTTGTTGAAATAATCTTGTCCATATTCAGAATCAATAGAAATTGTTCATCCTTTTTTCCGATTCCAATTAAATATTCGGCATCGATGATTGATCCGATTTTCGGTGCAGGTTCAATTTCACCCGCTTCAAGGGTAATCACTTCATGTACTGCGTCAGCCAATGCTCCTAAAATGATATTTTCACCTTCAATGATAATCTCCATCACGATTATACTGGTATCCAGATTTTTCTCGGTTTCGCTTAATCCGAATTTCAGTTTTAAATCAATAACCGGCACCACATCACCCCGCAGATTTACCACACCGCGCATATAATTGGGGGTCTTGGGCACTCTGGTTATGGAGGTGAATTCCACAACCTCTAAAACCTTGGCAATATGGAGAGCGTAAAGCTCTTTTTCGATCGTAAAAATTAAATATTCCTTAATGGTGGAAGCATCCATGATTATCTCCTAGTATTTTTCAAATTCATCGTCCAAGGGGTCTGGTTTATCTTGTTCTTCATCCAGTTTAATCGTAATACCTGTTGTACTTTCACTTTTGGCTTGTTTTGCGGGAGTTTTGGCCAGATGGGCGATTTTTATATTGCCTTTTGTCACGGTTTTTTGTTTAGCCCCTTCGGTGATACGAAGAATGCTTCCGTTTAATTTAAAAAAGCCCATGGTTGCCTGTAGCTGTTCTGATTGGGAAGCCAGCTCCTCAGCGGTCGAGGCAATTTCTTCTGAGGATGACGCATTTTGCTGTGTAACCTTGTCCAGTTGAATGATGGCCTTGTTAATCTGTTCAACACCCCGTGTTTGTTCTGAGCTAGCCGCGGATATTTCCTGTACCAGTTCGGCTGTTTTTTGAATATCTGGAACAAGTTGTTTAAGCATATCACCGGCTTTGGCCGCGATCTCAACACTGGAAGTTGATAATTCGTTTATTTCCTGAGCCGCGCTCTTGCTTCGTTCAGCCAATTTTTTTACTTCGCTGGCAACAACCGCGAATCCTTTCCCCTGTTCGCCGGCACGTGCTGCTTCAATAGCCGCGTTTAAAGCCAGCATATTTGTTTGACGCGCAATTTCTTCGATAATTGAAATTTTGGCTGCAATATCACGCATGGCTTGGACTGTTTGGCTAACTGCTTTTCCCGATTCTTCCGCGCTTTTTGATGAAAGCTGGGCAATTTTTTCTGTTTGCATGGCGTTTTCCGCGTTTTGTCTGATATTGGAACTCATCTCCTCCATGGAACTGGATACCTCTTCGGCCGCGGATGCCTGTTCAGAGGCTCCCTGTGCCATTTGTTGAGCAGATGATGAAAGCTGCTGACTGCCAGATGAGACATAATCAGAGGCGTTTCGAACATCAGTGACAATATTCTGTAGGTTTTCCATCATCCTTTTAAAAGATGACATGAGCTTGCCGGTTTCATCGGAGCGGTCGACATCAATGCCAAAGTTCAAGTCGCCAGTCGCCAGTTTGTCTGAATAATTTACACAGCTAAGTATTGGTTTGGTAAGCATATTGGATAATACAACGCCAAGAATCACTGCGACAACCATGGCCAGAACAACAATGGTAAGAACAAGAATGAATATCAATTGGCTTAGATCCAGCATGGGCTTCATGTTCCCCTCTACTGCCTGGTCGCCGGATTCTTCCAGCACCGCGATGGAATCTAGAAAATGTTCCGAAGCTGTTTCATAATTGTTCCAAACAGAGTGAAAATCTTCGAAGCTTTTTATAAGGTTTGTGATATTTGTAAAATGAGTATTTAAATACTCCTGATAGTATTCGGAATAATTTTTGCTCGAAAAATTACCTGTCCCTTTTCTGTCAAACATAGCTGTTGCAAGCATGGTCTGACTCGCTGCTTTTTGATAATCCATGGCAATATCCAGTTCTTTCTTATTGTTTTCCATATCTGTATTTTTGAGTATTTGTTCCAGATAATATTGCTGCAGGAGATAACCAATGCGGCTTTCCATTATACCGTCAGCAGCTGCCCAGCGTTGTTCTAAGCCCCCATTCCAGGATGTCGTGCTATTGGGGTTTGTTTCATAGTATTCAACAGCGCTATCACCAATTTCTTCCATTTGACTGAATAATTCAACAAATTTGGCCGCATTTTTAGCATATACATCCTGGGCAGTCATAAAATTTTGATTGATCTTAATAAGCCGATCAAGAATGCCTTGGTAATTATTGAATTCCTGGCTAAAAGCATCTAATTGTGTTTTATCCACTAAGGTTGATTTTTGTATTCTTCTAAATGAATCCTGTGCGATTAGAGTTTCTTCGTTAATGATTGCAATATTCTCCTCGATGTTTTCACCTGCAATAATTTCTTCGGCCGCGATAATTTGTCCTTTTAAAGCAATCGTTGTTTCCATCGCTCCATCTGAAGCTTCCCAGGCATCATCAAATATAAATTCGATATTACCACGTAAAGATAATACGCCCCAAATACTGATAAAACCGCTGGTTAGCATGAATACCACAATAACAATGAAACTGACCGCGATTTTTCGGCCAATCGTCCAATTCTTAATCATCTTTTCCCCCTTAATATCATACATTTATAGGTTTTGCTCATTGTTCACAGCATTTATTCAACCTTATTATCGAGTTTTCAACTAAAAATACCCGCTTCAGCACCTTGTTTAAGCGATCGACGATAAAGAGCATAAACATCCATAATCAGTACCACCGAACCATCTCCTAAAATAGATGCTCCGCTTATTCCTTCAACATCTTTATATAAGCGGCCCAGATTTTTAATAATAGTCTGGATATTACCCACCACTTCATCCACAACCAAACCAATACGTTTGCCGCTTATATTCACAACAACAACTTGTTGATACTTGCTTTGAGCTTGGCCATGGTTTTTAAAACCAAAAATTTCATTCAAAGCCATGTAGGGCAAAAGTTCTCCGCGTACATTAATAAAGGCCGATTTTTTTTCATCATCCCTAGAGCTGCCGGGAAAATCAAGGCATTCTTCTACAACAGCTAATGGAATAATATACTTTTCATGGCCCAGCTTAATTAACATTCCTTCAATTATTGCCAGTGTTAAGGGCAATACTAATGATATTGATGTGCCTTGCTTTGATTTGCAGTCAAGCTCTACTGTGCCGCCTATGGAATCCATGGCTTTTTTAACCGCGTCCATGCCGACACCTCGACCGGATATTGAAGAGACAGTGTCTTTTGATGAAAAACCTGATTCAAAAATGAGCTGGAAAATTTCATCGCAGCTTAATTCTGTTGTCTCGGAGATAATTCCTTTTTCAATCGCCTTGGTACGTATTTTTTCAGAATCCATGCCCCTGCCGTCATCTTGAACAGTCAAAATAACATTGGCCCCCAATTGTCTGGCTGAAAGGCACAAGGTGCCCCTGGGGTTTTTACCAGCTTTTTTTCGTTCTTCGGGCGATTCCAGGCCGTGATCAAGAGCGTTTCGTATCAAATGAATCAGGGGTTCGTTGATTTGTTCGAGAATGGATTTGTCCAATTCCACTTCACCACCCTGGGTAATGTAATCCACATCTTTGTTTAATTCATGGGACAAATCCCGAACCAGGCGTTGGAATTTATTGTAAGTATGAGACAATGGCAGCATGCGGACACTCATGGTTAAATCCCTAAGGTTTTCAACAATGCGGCCAAGATGCTCGGCGGCTGAGAGGCTCTCGCTGTCTATACACTCTTCGGCTGTTTGCTGAATCCGCGATTGAATCGTGACCAGTTCGCCCACCATGTTGACAAGGGAATCGAGCTTATCGGAAGCGACCCTAATGGTTTCTTGAGAGCCTTGTTCAATACGGGTTTTTCGCCTTTCACGTACAACTTCCTGCTCCTTTAAAGCAGACTCGATCAAGTCGTTTTCAATTATTCCCAGCTCAACAAGGCTTTCTCCAAGGCGTTTATGATGCTGCATCACCTTGGCAATATCATTCTCCGTGACATCTCCCCGTTCCAGCAAAATCTCACCCAAACGTTTGTATTCAATATTTTCATCTGATAAAATATCATCTATTTTTTTTATGGTAATTTCGCTAATTGGTTCGACAAAAATGAAAATGTCTTTAAAAACACCGGGATCATCGTTGATCGTAATGATAATGTCCCAGTATTGAAGGCATATTTTTTGAATCTTATCACCTGTTATTATAGAGTCCTTTATTTTGTGTTCAATAATCTGGCATTCTCCAAGGGATTTTAATTCATCCAGAATCTTTTCCGGTTTTAAACCTCGGCTGTAAATATCCTTTGGCGGTTTAAAGCGAATCCAGTAGGTTGATTCAATGGCATCCACTTGTTGTTCTTCGCTGGATTCCGATTTATTATCCAAAATTATATCATCAATTTGAAATGGTTTGGTAAACTCAAGGATTCTTTTAATATCCTCATCGATTGCCTTTTTCGGGGCTTCTTCAATTTTCAGCATCTTCAAAATAGCGTCTTTTAAAAGTAAGGTGAAATCGATAATTTCCTTAGTGATATTTATTTGTCCCTTTCGCAACTGATCATAAATGTTTTCTGTTTTATGAATGATACTCGCGACCTCGGTAAATCCGTACATTCCTGAATTTCCCTTTATAGTATGCAAATGCCGGAAAATTTCCTTTACCAAATCATTATCCTCTCTGTCATTTTCCAGGGCCAGTAAAAGTTCTTCTATTTTATCCAGTTGTTCCTTGGTTTCCTGAAAATAGAGATTCAGAAGCGATTCATCCATAAGCGGCCCTTTCTATAAAAAAAGGATTTATTGTATTAAGTATAAAAAGCCGGAAAAAAATATTCCAATGAATTTCAGAATATAAAACATAGACCCCACTTTTCGCATTAAAATCACGAATTCTTAACAAAGCAAATCGCAAAAGCCTGAAATTAGAGGCTGTCGCGTTAGTGAAAGTTTTTCTGTATCAATGACTATATATGGGGTTATAGCGGTTTAGTTGTGCCATATTTTTCGAAACAGTCTCGTGTTTCGAGGTTGTGAAAAAACCTTATTAGCCATTCGCAGGCAGCAATATATAAATTACTTACAATCCGGAAATAAAATAATTTATCCGCTATTTTGATGATTTTTTTAAACCTCAGTTTTGAAAGAGCCTCAATTCTAAAAAATATAAAAAATTACCTTAATTCACTGCGGAATGCGGGGTAGACATTGTCTGCTGATTAATAAAAACAAACCTTATCCACATTTTTCGATCAGGGCGTTCCCTGGCACAAGGACTATTGTCCGATTAGGATTTAAAAATGCTGTGCCAGGGACGGGCTTTCCAGGGCTAACGACCAAAAAGCCGGCTGAAAACGCCGGCTTTTTGTTGGCTTAATCAATTTTGAAAAATTGATTAAGCCCCCTTCCAATCCCTAACGCGGCTTTATATCATTCAGCCATTATTTGAAGCCATCAAAACCATATTTGGCCCTGGTTTAGCTTGTAGTAAGAAAATAACATTTTGCGATTATGGTTTAGCGATGGTTCAGTAAAGGGCCAGTTGTCTGAGATTTGCGAAACAGCCAAGGCGTTCAGTTTTTTGCGCGGGAATTTTGAATAGCCTGAAGAGTGAAGTAGACGCGATTACAAAGATATGATAAAACTATGGCGACAGGTCGCCAATCAAATTTGAAGACCGATCACTAAAAAGCATAAAAAACAGGAGTTCTTATGGTGACAATGGGAATATATGGAATTGGAAACCCTTTGATGGATTTTGTAACAAATCAGTCTTTTGAATTTTTAAAAAACCTGAATGCCTTGCCAGGGACCATGAATTTGATCGACCAGGAAAAATCAAGTTCTATTTTAGAGAGTATAACTCAATATCGGAATATACCGGGCGGAAGTTGCGCCAATACACTTCGAGGTGTTTCATGGCTGGCAAATGCCCTGGAGCAGAAATTATCCCTTTACTTTTCCGGCAGCCTTGGGGATGATGAAATCGGCAAAAAATATGAAAAACTGCTTAAGACTCTGGGGATTACTCCCTTAACTGCCAGAAAAAAGCTTGTCACAGGCAGTTGTGTTGCTGTTGTAACACCGGATTTTGAGCGCACCATGTTTACCTATTTGGGTGCTTCAGCTGCGTTTAATGAAAATGATATTGATTATGAAACCCTAGGGCAATGCACTATTTTGCATTTTACCGGTTATATGTGGGGAACGCCTGAGCAAAGAAGGGCAGTGCAAAAAGCCGTTGATCTGGGGCGTTCAAATGGTGTTAAAATTTCCTTTGACATCGCTGATCCCTTTGTGGTTCAGAATAATCAGGATGAGTTCCTTGAATGGATTCCCAAGCATGTTGACCTTCTTTTTGGAAACCGCACAGAAATCCAGATGCTTCTTGGCCGCGATGATGAAGATAGTTCTTTGGCCATGCGCGCCGGTTCACTTGCTCCGCAAGTGGTGATGAAAGCAGGGGCCAGTGGCTGCTATGTTAATCATAATGGCCATCTCATTTATTCCAAGGGCTTTCCCGTTGATGCCACAGATACGGTTGGGGCAGGGGATTCCTTTGCTTCCGGTTATTTATTTGCCTATCTTTTGGGAAAAAGCGAAAAGGATTGTGCCGCACTGGCCAATAAGGTTGCTTCCGCTATTGTAACAGTTCCTGGCTGTGATTTTGAAGCAATCGATGGGCGAAAAGTGATTCTTGAGTTATTGTAAGCATACAAAACACCTTTTTATTATTGCCCAGGAAAATGGTTTTTTTATTGCGGACTAGCTCTAAAGGTTGATTTTGCTTTTCATGTTATAAGCGTGAAAAAGAAAGAGACTTGCCGGAATAGGTTTTGGAATAATCATTTCGAAACATATTCCGGATTTGTCAAGTGTTGGAAGCCAGGGTCTCATCAATTTTACTGATCATGCGTTCGGTTATTTCTTCCAGTTTGATATGATCCGGGTTTCCGTTAAAGGGTTGTCTGGATTTTTCTTTTTCCTTATACAATTCATCCATTAAGTTGAGACCTGTCAAAATGGCCAGTTTCAGGGGATCCTTGATTTTGGAAGTATTTTCAATATGTTGAATTCTTCTTTTGTAGCTGTCAATAACCTGATTCAGATAAAAATTATCTTCGCCCGATTGGATTGTAAATGAGGTGCCTAAAAGGTTGATTCTGATTTTATTCTTTTCTTCCATATATTGCCAGAAAAATTAAAAAATATCCAGTTCGGTTTCTTCTTCCTCTTCATCGGGGTCCTCTGCTTTTTCCAGAGAAACATCCGTTGAAGAGCTTTTACTATCCAATGAATCTATTTCTTCTTCGTCATCACCGAATAGCAGATTCTCACTGCTTTCTTTGTTGCTATTTACTGCTCTGTGTTTTGCTTGTGTTTCACTTGCTTCTGTAAATTCCCCGTCCCCTGTAAAAGAATCCTCTGAACCCTCTTTGGATACATCATGGGCCGCGAAAAAATCTTCCTGAATTGAAGCACCTTGTTCGACCGCCTGGGTATCTTGAATTTTCATTTTGCTTTGACTAACAGCTTCTGTACTTACTTCGGAATCAAGTGAGTCCTCAAGGTGGTCCAGTTGATGAAGGGCATTTAAAATGCCCTTTTCAATCTGGTCCTGCTCGTTTTTAAATTGGTCCAAAAGGCTTTCCAATTCCTGCATGCGAGACTGGGAATTTTCTATTGTTCGTTTGAGAGCCTTGTTTTCCTTGGTTAAGCGGTTGATAATTTCAACCGCGTGGTTAACCTTGTTTTCCAGAATCTGTATTTGATCCAGGTTGATCATTAAATTAATTGGCTCCTAAGGCTTTTTGTGCCTGCTCCAGTACGGCTTTGAATGCTTGAGGGTCTTCAATGGCCATATTGGAAAGGGCTTTTCGGTTAATGATGATTCCGGATTTCTTCAAGCCTGCAACCAATTCCGAGTACTTTGAATTTAGGCTGCGACAAGCCGCTGAAATACGCGCAATCCAGAGAACTCTGAATTCACGTTTTTTGCGTTTTCTGTCTTTATAGGCATTGGTTAATGCGCGAACTGCTGCTTCTTTAGCTGTTTTCAGGTTCGTGCTGCGTCGGCCGCGAAAGCCTTTGGTTATTTTTAATACTTTTTTTCGTCGGTCTTTACGTTTAGTGCCGGCAACTGCTCTTGGCATGATATTTCTCCTTCTGTGTATTCAGTGTGATGCGATTTACGCGTATGGCAATAATACATGAGCTCGTTTTTGTTCAGGTTTGCTGAGCTCAGCAGTATGGCGTAGTTTTCGCTTTCGTTTACTGGATTTTTTAGTTAAAATGTGGCGTAAGCCCTGTTTTTTATATCTTACTTTTCCAGTACCTGTCATTTTATAGCGCTTAGCCGCGCTTTTTCGGGTTTTCATTTTAGGCATACTAGTTTCCTTTCTTCGTGCTTGGTTTGAGGAACATGCTCATGAACCGGCCTTCTAGCCTGGGCTCTTTTTCCAATGTGTAGCCATCTTCCAATAATTCTAAAACTTTATTCAAAACCATGCGTCCGCGGTCAATATGGGCCATTTCCCGTCCCCGAAAACGTATGGTTACCTTAACCTTAAATCCGTCTTCAAGAAAGTCTCGTATATGCTTTGTCTTAAAAGCAAGATCATGCGAGTCGATGGTCGGTGCCATACGAATTTCTTTATCTTTCTTGTTCTTTGATTTTTTTCTGGATTCTTTGTTCAATTTTTCCTGATCAAATTTGAATTTTCCATAATCCAGAAGTTTACATACAGGCGGCTTTGCCTGAGGTGCTACTTCGACTAAATCGAGACCGACCTCTTTTGCCATAGCCATGGCTTTGTCAGTGGCTACAATGCCAACTTGCTCGCCCTGGTCGTCAATTAATCTGACTTCCCGAACCCGTATTCCTGTGTTTATCCTAAGATCCTTACCTGCCAAATATCCTCCTAATAATACATATATTTATTTAGTCTGCATTATAACACTTTTAAATAAGAGGGTCAAAGAGTTTAATATTATATTGTAAGAACTTTGTCAAGGTTTCTTCAAAAAGAAAGTTCTGTAAATTCATTGAAAGGTACTTTTTTAGTGTTTTCAATCAAATTTATGTTTTTGATTCCCTTTGGTGATTTTTTTTTGACAAAAACTATTTCATGGTATTAAAATATGAGACATGGAAGAATCCGATTCTGTTTTAATCCATGAACTGATTGACCTATGTATTCATAAAGAGAAGGAAAACTACGCTATTAATTCGCTGGAAATCAAGAAAACCATCCATTTTGGCTTACGCACCTTGCTCATGTCAATGATGGATATTGAAAAAAACCATGTAAAAATGCTGATGGAATTGCGCTTGAAACCAAATCTCACCGATTATTTTGATGAAACTCAATTACCTGAAAAACAAGACTGGATTGCCTTGTTCAAGGATGTGCATTTTGGTGATGCCATGGCTTATCTTGATTTCTTGACAATGCTGATACTTCGTGAAGAGAAAATGGCCAAGCTTTATCAACTTTTTTGTGAAGCCTGTTCTGACAATGAAATGTGCTTCCATTGTAAAACTCTTGAAGAGGATACCCGCAAAAAACGTTCCTGGGCTCTGGACCGCTACGAGCTCGAGATTTTATCTTTAAGGTTGAGTTTTTGAATCAGCCCATTCTTACAAACTTGTTGTTTTATTACCCACATTCCGCAAAGCACATCATATGAAATAACCCTAGAAAAGCAGTTATTTTCCTTGCCAAATTCCGCTATAATAGTGGAACCAGCCAGACCATGGGCTTGCTTAAAATCGGTATTACTGATAATTTTCTAAAAACCGCAGGGCTTGGGTCTTTATTCTCTAAAGCCCTGCAAAGTGGCAACTGATTTGTTTTTAAGGAGGGGCTCAGCTAATGATTTTCTTTAATCTTTTATCCATGCCAATGTTTTATTTTGGTTATTCCAGTTTTTTAAACGATCAAAACCGGGAATCGGGCTTCTCTTTTTGGGCCCTCTTTAAGGGCTTGCTCTGGTTTATACCTTCAATGATTATTTATCTACTCCTTCATGATTTGTTTTCACTTTCCTATGTTGGGGTGAAACACTTCTTCTATATCTTTTTTACAGATTATCTTTTGTTTTCCTTACTGGCTATGGCAGGCTATTTATTACTTTTGGGTCTATCTGCTCCCTATGAAAAGGGCGGCTCGGTTAAGGATGTTGTTGCCTATTTTTCCGGCTTTTTTTTGGGTGTTAATATTTTTAATTTGGTTATCCATGGCAATGAGCTCAGTTTTTTTCTACTTTTTGTCATTCCTTTTATCCGTATTCTTCAGGTTTATTTTCTTTCTTTTTTAATGGATAAATTTTCAGAAGGCGATGGTTTTCAGCGTATTGTGTGGGCTCTGGCCATGGTGGTGGCGCTTTTGATCTTGTGTTTTGTGCATTTTTTCTACAAGGTTAATATGCCGGTTTTTTTTATAATCTTTTCATTGTTGTCTCTGGCAGCCTGTCCTTTATCCTATTATTTTCTTAAGGATCTTTAAACAGAGACAGCTATCCCTTGGATGTTACCTCAGTTTTTCTTAATGTGCCCCTTATCGGCCTTATTCCGATAAAACGCCTTTGCTGTGCCATGGTTAAGTCGCGCTAATTCTTTCATCACCCGATTGAGGGGTCATTTTACTGGGCTCCTGAATTAATAAAGGTTTAAGCAAGCTCCTTATGGGCAAGCCCTTCCTGTGTTTTGATAGAGCAAAGAACTCCGCATTCTTGAGAGCTCTTTTGGCTCAAAAAAAAGCCGCCTCAAAAATGGGCGGCTTGGTGATTGTCATGTAAAGATAATTATGCCTGCCCGGCGCTTCCGAGAACGTTCTTGTTCTTTTCAATTATCATTTTCTTAAGTTCTTCCCGTGCTGGTCCCAGATATTTTCTTGGGTCAAATTCAGCAGGGCTTTCCTTGAATACCTTTCGGATCATGGCTGTTACAACCAGTCGTCCGTCAGAGTCGATGTTGATTTTGCACACAGCAGATTTTGCGGCTGTTCGCAGTTGTTCCTCAGGGATACCAACCGCGGCTTTTAATTGACCGCCATTGCTGTTGATCATATCAACATACTCGGGAAGCACTGAGCTTGAGCCGTGAAGAACAATGGGGAAACCCACAATGCGTTTTTCAATTTCTTCAAGAATGTCAAAACGAAGGGGCGGGGGAACCAGAACGCCTTTGGCGTTTTTGGTGCATTGTTCCGGCTTGAATTTGAAAGCCCCATGGGATGTTCCGATGGAAATGGCCAGAGAGTCTACACCTGTACGGGCCACAAAGTCTTCCACTTCATCAGGATGAGTATAAACAGACTTGGCTGCTTCCACATCATCTTCAATACCAGCCAAAACGCCCAATTCGCCCTCAACAGTTACATCGTGATCGTGAGCGTATTCAACCACTTTTTTGGTAACTTCAATATTTTTTTCGTAAGGATGGTGTGAACCGTCAATCATGACAGAAGAGAAACCAGAATCAATACACGCCTTGCAAGTTTCAAAGCTGTCGCCATGGTCGAGATGAAGGACAATCGGAATATTGTATCCCGCTGCTTTGGCCATTTCAACCGCGCCCTGTCCCATGTATCGCAAAAGGGTTTCATTCGCGTAGGAACGAGCGCCTTTGGAAACCTGAAGAATAACAGGTGACTTTGATTCGCCGCATCCCATAATAATAGCCTGAAGCTGCTCCATGTTGTTAAAATTATAAGCTGGAATCGCGTATTTACCAGCCATTGCCTTTTTAAACATTTCCTTTGTGTTTACAAAGCCCAGTGTTTTATATAAACTCATTCTTAGCTCCTTTGAATATAGGGTATATTTACCCTCACAATATGGCTTTATACACTGATATTGTCAAGTGTTTGAACTCTCAAATTTTCAAAGGGGGGCTTTATGTTCTTTGTCATTACAAAAAAGTCGGTTTTCATTAACCATTGAGCAATTATGGAATTCCGTGAATAAACGACCGGAACTCTATTATCGCTTGCTCAAAAATAAGCCGCTTGCTTTATATGAATCGCGGGAAAATTCGATAAAGGGCCTTCACCCTGCGAAAGGCTTTTTAATTGAAATCCAAAACAAGGAGTTTAACACCATGGTCTATCCATGGTTTTTAAAATAAAATGAAATTTATGCAACATAATAGAAGAATATTGCTTTTTTTACTGTCAGTGTTATTGGCCTCTTGTGCTCCCAAAGCAAGAATCACTTTGTTTTTACCTGAAGCCAGCTTGGCCTCCTACGAGAATTATTCGCCAGGAGCCAAAAACTTCCAGAAATTAGCAGAGAAAAGGGGCTATTTGAGCCAATTGCGCCTATTGAACTCCGATGAAAACAATTCATTCAGCGATGTCTTCTTAAAAGAGCAAGCTGATATTTACTTTATTGATCCCTTTGTCAATTATCCAACCACCTTTTGGGCCAATAATAGTGAAAATCTTTTTTTTACACTGGGAAAAACCCTGGATCCTACAGAAGGCGCCCATGTACTTCATCTTGTTTTTAATGACAGCGATGTCTATGAAAAAGCCGGAGAAAGGGCAGCCCGCCTTGTCATTGAAAAACCAGAATCCTTTGCTGACGAGTTTATCCCTTGTTGGGGAAGCCTTTTTTATCAGATCCCCGGCTATGATGATCTTGCTTACAGGCAATTTAAACATGGCTTTAGAAATACCATAAAAAGCGATTTACCTGAAAACGAACTATTTGAAGAAAAAATCACTTCTCTGAATGACAAAGCCAGGGCCCGTGACAGTTATGACAAACTAAAATCCCAAGGTGTTAATTGCTTTTTCCTTCACAGCTATACGCTCAACAGCTTTTTTGTGTCCCTTCTTGCGACCGAAAGCCATTACATGGCTCTTTCAGACTGGAATCTGGACCTTCCCCTTAACAGCCGTATTCTGATCACTGTTAATCATAATCCCTGGAAGGCCATGGAATCGATTTTTGACAATATCACCCATTCCGATGGCCACTTAAAATGGAAAGAAAAGGTACTCCTCGTCGAGCCGGAACTGGTCGTGTCGGAAGAGCTATATCATTGAATTATCAGGACATTTTTTTGTGATTTTTGGGGCGTTTCCCGGGGACAAATGGTTTTACCGCGCTTGGGCAAAAGAAAAGCAGTCCCCGGGCCGGGCTGTCCAGGGCTCCGCGTTCGCTTTGACCGAAAAAAGGGCTAAAAAATCGCCCTTTTTTCGTTGGCTGCGCCTTTTTTGAAAAAAAGGCTTGCCCCCTTTCCATCCCTAACGCGTTAGCAGCCTCGAGCTTTGGGGCCTTGAACCAGAGCCTTTTGTTTAACCCTTTTTAAGCATAAAACTTGCTCCGTTATGGCGATATTTGTCAAGAAAAATTATAATTACCGCTTTTATAGAAAAATGTTTGACAAAAGACATTGTTAATCCTATAATTCGAATAAATGTATGTTCTGTAAACTAATAGTTTTAAAGGAGACCATAATGAAGCAAAAATTATGGGCTAGAAAAGCCTTTATATTCCTGCTTTTGCTGATTTTTCTTGGAAATA
>JAFGWI010000113.1 GCA_016937215.1 Spirochaetales bacterium
GCGAAGCGGAGTTATGGAAAGCCTGGCCTGCTGTAATGAAATGAAAGCAGGAAACGCCCAACGTAACAACCAGCTAAACAAATACAAGATAAGATTTTATTAAAAAGTGTTGTGAAAAGCGCTATTGCGGTGAGAAAAGACAAGGATTAAAGCAAAGGAAAGCTATTTTTTAAAAAAAGATTTTCTAAACCAGGTGCTTGGCCCATTAATCCGAAAAAAAAGCGAAAAGGCCCTCTCGCCTTTATACTAAAGGTAGCTGAAATCTTTTAAAAAGGTGTTATAATTAATATCAAGCTATTGAAGTGACTAAAATAAACTCCATTGAGTAAATTTTAGTCTGGATTCTCTATGCTTTTTGGTTATATAATCATTATTGAATATATAAGCGTTTTGCATTTGATAAAAGGGAATTATCCGTCAAAAACCACTGACAATTCCCTGCCAATGATAAAAACTCACTTTCAAATCAATTATCAAGGAGACTGCATGAAAAAAATCTGCTTTCTGTTATTTATTTTTATGCTCGCGGGAGCCTGTTCCACCATACCGGTGATAAATCCTCAAAAAGATATGGAGTTTATTTTGTCGGCCTTTAATGAAAAACAAACCGATTTCCTAATTACCCAAACAGCCATTCCTTTTTTGATAGACAGTGAAATCATTCTGCAAAAAAGCGACATTGTCTATTACTGGGAATCCATGGTCCAGATCGGGCCGCTTGAGGGGTATAAAATCGGGCCGCTTACCAAATTAAACACCGAGGATTCTTATTTATATTCCGATTCTCTTGAGGTGAAGCTGTTTTTTCAAAAATATCTGCCAAAGCAGGCCTATCTCGCGGTAATCGAATCGTATCAAGGCATGTTTCACATGATCATCGCTTATGACAAAAACAATATGCCCCATATTTTTGGAATAAGGGGGCCTGAACATGAATAATCGAAAGTTTTTTGTTGTTCTTTTTCTTTGCCTGGCAACGCTTTTAACCGCGATCGAAGCTGAAATCACCTACTCCCAAGGAGAGGTCAGCATTCGCGACTCCTTTGGAGACAACTGGCTGGCCGACCCCGGGTTCAGGCTTTCTTCCGGCGACACCGTCACCACAGGCGCTGATGGCCATTGTGAAATCATCGACGGCAGCACCCAGATCACCATCGCGCCGGACACGGTTTTTCAGTATCTGGAATATTCAGACTCAGGGAAATCAGTATCAGGTTTTCAATGCGTTCTCGGGCAAATGAACCTGGTATTGCAAAATATTACAGGCAGCGATCCTGGCCCGCGTATCAGCACAGCCAGTACAGTAGCCGGCGTGCGCGGGACCAAACTCAGCGTGATTGCCTCGGCAGACGGGAATTCACTGGTCGTTGTCCAGGAGGGCCGAGTCGAGGTCCAGGCAGCCGGCAAGTCGGTAGAAGTGAATGCCGAACAGGGCGTCGAGGTTGTGGCTGGAAATGCTCCGGGCCAGGTGTTTGAGGTGCTTCGCGGCCAAATGGATTTCAGCAACTGGATAGAGAAACAAAACCAGGCCTTTCTGGATAATCCCATGGCAGCCCTGGAAAAGGCGGATTTGCAAATGAAGGCCTTTATTGAACAGATTTCCGCGCTAAATCGGGAGTTTCTTGAAGGAGAGATCGAAATGAAGACGCTTCGCGAGAAACTGGACAATCTTGAAGGTAATGAAAAAAAGAATTTTTATGCAGAAGTAATTTTTCCGCGAGAAGTTCACAGCAGCTATCTGCAATTAAATATACGTTATTTTGTTTTAAGCGCCCTTTCCATGAGGCGCTACATGATGACAAGCATTTACATTAAAGTGAAAATGAATTGGTTGATTAAGCATGATTTTGATTGGGCTGGATTTTCTGAGAAATATAATCGAATTTTGGCGACTTTTGAAAATCAAGTTATGCCCTATTTAGTATTAAGAGATATCTAGGAGGTTTGATATGAAGCAATCTGTTATTTTTTTAAGTGTAATTCTATTATTTTTGATTTTATTTTTATCCTGCGACTTACCAGGCGAAAACCTGAGCATTTCCGAACGCATTGCGGCTTTTGTGACAAGCTTGAATCAAGATGACCGCAGCAATATTCAGGATCATTTTCATCCCAATATGGTTAATTACAACCAGATTGCCTCCGCCTCTGTTTTTGACACCGGACCAATGAAAATCGCGAACCAGAACTTTGCCATAACCCAGGTATCATCTTCGGACCATTCCGGCGGTGGCACTGATGTGACCTGCAATTTTACAAATGGAATTTCAACCTATCCCAACTCCTTGATTCTCTGGATGCTTCAGGATGGTACTAACTGGAAAATTCGACAATTAAATCTTGATATTGTTGGAACACCAGGCGATGAAGATAGTAATGAATTTGTGCTAAAAAGCATTCAATAAAATAAGAATAGCCAATAAAACAACACACGGGCTGCCTCCAAGGCAGCTTTTTTTATAACCCGCGCCAATGCTACTTCGCATCAGAATCCACGCGATTAATAATCACCAGATCACGGGTATCAAGAAGCTTGAATCATATTACCCATGTTTTTTGTCAGCCGATATTCTTCATTCCACATCACTGTGTTCAGGATAACAACAGCTTGCTTTCCAAATCCTTACATTTTATTTGCATCAATGTCTTTTTTTTGAATGATATAAAACAAAATGGCCCCGTCAAATACAATCCGTGAATCCCAGTAACGATTATTGTTAGGATCATTGGGGTCCAGGGTAAATAAGAATTGCTGACCGTCATCTTCAACCAAATCACTGATAACAATAACATGACCGTCCGAATAAAAGGGTTGGCATAAAGCGCTCCGGTTTTTTGAAAAATCATTCAGACTCAACCATTCTCCTTTTTTTTCACCATAGGCAATAACCATAATCCGGGTTGATTTTCTGGCAGCCTTTTTTAATTCACCTAATACAACATTGGGATTCATGGTGAATATGGCGCGAAACCCCATGGGGCCGATCTTTTTCATATAAAAATCAAGGGATTTATACTTTCCTTTGCTCAGGGCAACAATATCTTCAACATAGTAGATCTTCCTGCTATCGATGCTGGAAAGGGAAATAGCTACACTCACTGGAATACAGCCATAATTATCAATGTTTCCATTCCAGTACTCAAGATTGTCATATCGTCGTTGATCAAAATACACATAATGCCTGATACGCTCTGGCTGTAACTTGATTTTTGGCTCCTTTTCAACCAGGGAGCTTCGTAACTTTGACTTTTCAACCTCCCATGGAAATTGTAAATCATCAGTGAGCTTGAGTTTTTCAAGATCAATACCCTGGTTTATTGCCATCAGATCTTCCAGTTCAAAATCCGTAAGATGATAGGTATTATAGTATTCCAAAATATCAAATGCTAATTCAGCTGCTTTATTGGAATAGGTATTTTTTCTCGAATCATTTTCACTACTTCCACTGTCACCCATTCCCATTACATCCTCGGGAAATGATGTATCCTGGATAAAACCAGCCATTTCCAATCCAAAAGGAGTTCTCAATATTTGACAGGTTAAAAAAGCAGACATGACTGCTGTTAACACAATAACTTTCAGCCTATTCTTCACCAAAACCTCAAACAACACAGTAATCCCACTTAGGCACTAAAATCATCATTACCTAAATTCATTTCTTAATGTGGGGTCATTCACAATTCATAACATTTTGAGATTCAAGTTTTTTTTATTGAAGTATTTAAAAAATAATAACGATTTTTTTAAAAGTCAAGAAATTGGATTTTGTTTACCAAAGCTGTTAATCCCACATTCCGCAGTGAAATAAGGTAATGTCTTATATTATTTAGAATTGAGGCTCTTGCAACTTATATTCTACCCGCAAATAGAGTAACATTAGGCATGATTGAAAAAGGTGTTTCCTCAAATTCAACCAAGGAATTAAATGATATTAGGATTAAAGCAGATTTATAATAGCTCCCCCAAAACCCCGTTAGTATGGGTTTCAGAAGAGCCATTACGCTCCAGAACGATTGATAACCAGAATTTCCGGAATCTTTATAGCTCGCATCATATCCTTTACCAGAAAATAGCGGTTTCTCCCTATCATACTGACCCTATCCTGATAGCGAGGTTCATTTTGATACCAATCGCCGGGAATGGCATCATAAACGATAAGGTATTTCTTATCCAGAGTATATCCCTTAACAACAATATAATGACCGGTCGCGTCCCGATAATAACGACCGGTGTAGTTCCTGGTTTTATCACCGCTAACTGGGGTTATGAATTTTGTATCAAATAATAAAATCATGATTTTCCCCTGATCAATATTATCAAATATCAATTTCGGATTATCAAATGGAACAAGCTCGGTTTTTACATTGTGAGTCTTTAGATTATCAAGAAGATTCCCATAATCGACCCCTCCGCCCACATAGGGTATTCCGATTTCTTTTCGCACCTCTTCTACCGAATAATTTTTACCAGTCGCCCATCTTATGGCCATGGAATTAGAAGCCGGGCCGCAATTCCCTCTCATTCCTGTATCGAATTGAGTAAAATACCAATCATATTCAGGATCAACACTTAGTTTGGATGGAAAGGGGCTGACAAACAAATAAAAATGGTATTGGTTCTCACCCTGGGTGATGGTTATTTGAGAATAACCTGCCCCATCGGCTATGAATTTATTCCTAGCAATTTGACGAATAAGAGCAGGATATTGGACAATTTCTGCTCCGGGAAGAATATCAACAGGAAAACCATCCTTATCGGTCATTCGGCACTGAAGATTTAAAACATCACCTACTCGGTCAACCACAAGATAATCGGGCCCGGTATATTCAGCCTTTATTTTAGAAATAGACAGAATTATGCTATTGGACTCGAGTTGCTCGAATTCCCTGTTATATATTATGAGTCGAACCTTATAATCGCCGCTACGAGTGTATACATGCTGCGGGTTTTTCTCAAAACTATAACGGTTATTTCCAAAGTCCCAGATATAGAGATAATCATCAAGATCCACATTATTTGCCTTAAATTTAACCATGAGTGGGGCGCTCCCATTAAAATCGGAAGCCGTGATCATAAGCCCCTTTGGCAATTTATCGGCAACTACTGAAAGTTTTTGGTGATTTTTTATCTGAAATAATCTTCGGGAAATGATTAGCCTTTGACCAGCCGATAATGGATTATATCCGGTTAATTGGTTATACAGCAGAAGGTCATAAACTGAACATTTTAATTCCGCGGCCACATCATGAACCGATTGATTTTTCTGCACAAAAAAATAGTACCTATTTTCAACGCGATCAGGCCTTTCCTGGCCCTGGTTTAATGATACCCTCCGGGCTGTATATTCAAGCTCAGATTCAAAATATTTTGTGCTGTAAGTGAATGTTGTGGAAACCAAAAGCAATATCGTCACAATGATAATAAAAGCTTTGAGAATGTGATTTTTTGTTAACATTAAAATTTGCCTTTTTTATAAATGAAAATAGTATAGTGAAAATATCGGGAATTATTTTTAATGTCAACCCTTGGGCCATAGAAAAAGACCCTTTAAAATCCGATCTCAATCAGTGAATTATCTTTAATAATTATAGAGAAATAACCTATCAAAACTCTTATAATAGCAAAACAGGGTTGACACCATTCCTGTCTACACTATCAAGACAATCGCATTATAATTTTTAGAGTTGTTTTGTGACTCCGAGCTATCACCCGCTGTCATTCTGAGCAAAGCGAAGAATCTCATTTGGCATAGACCAATTTTATTCACCAACAAAAGCCCCAAACCAGGCAAAATTCTTTCCGAACCCATGGATATAGTGAATGCCAATGAGCATTCACGCCAAATAGTGAATGCCAATGAGCATTCACGTCACCGAGCAATAAATGCGGAGCATTTATGACCAGGCCCCTTGTTACTCCTCTGAATGGCAAGTGATTGAAACATTATTCTTTTTTTACGATTGTCCTGGCTACACTATATTTTTCGTATTTGTTTAGCATAAACAGGAATCAGTATTTTTAGCGTTAAGGATTGTAATAATAGCAAGTTATTTTTTCAAAAATGACTTGCTAAAACCCACAGGCGCGCTTTTTTCGCGCCGAGGATTTCGAAGCGAAGCGGAGTTATGGAAAGCCTGGCCTGCTGTAATGAAATGAAAGCAGGAAA
>JAFGWI010000114.1 GCA_016937215.1 Spirochaetales bacterium
AGCTGTAATCGTTGTGATGTTGATATCTTCACTAAAGGTGAGTTCCAATTCGCTTCCTGAAAGGATATTTCCACCGGAAATACCATCACTTGTAGTAACTCCAATCAAGACAGGCGCAGCTCCATCGACAGCAGTCGCTGTATTACTACTGACAGGCACAAGACTGCCTGCTGCAACTATATTTCCATTATTGGCATAGGTCACCGAAGGTGTCGCGCCTGTATCATAGGCGACTAAAGGTGTGAGTGTAAAAGTTAATGTGCTCACATTCTGATGACCGGTTTCATAATCGCCAAAGGCAATGCTATAACTTCCTCCCCCAACATCCAGATCCGCAAAGCCGTCACCACCATTTCCATCTATCACATTTACATTTCCATCAAAATTCACTTCAAGGGCATCAAGGTGACCATCATTATTGGTATCTCGTGTAACATAAGCGGTTATTAAAGGTACGGCGACTATGCCATCACTGACTAGGACTGTAGCTGTATGGCTGTTACCATTTCCTGCCATATCTTCAATAACACCTGCACCTGTGAGCGCTACCAAACCTGTCTCATCAATTCCAACAGAACCACTTAAACTTATTATCACTACATTATCACTTGCTCCCGAGCCGCTAGCAAAATTCGTCCCAGCTGAATCAGAAATTCCTGAAAAGGTACTAAAGAAAAATTCACTGCCTGTAATAGGAAGATCATCGTTCACTGCTTCTGAAAAGGTAACTTCTACCGTTGTTTCTGTCAGGGTTTGCGCTGACACTATTCTTGGCGCAGCTCCATCAACACTATCCAAATCAATCACATCCGCAAGCGCGTAAGCGCTCATATCAAGGAAACCACCCGTCGCAGCCACATAACTCAACTTTGGAACCGCGCCGGTATCAAAATAAAAAGCAGTATAATCAAAATTAAGATAGAGGATATTATTATCAACTGCTTCGGTTCCCGATAAATCATTAATACCTGTTGCAGCGGTTCCACCGATTGTAAACCCCGCTGGGTTCAAAGTACTGTCATCCATTGGTTTACTGAACTGAACGCGAACAGCGTCAAGATAACCGTCACTATTTAAATCAGCAGTTCTGACTTCCTGGATTAGGGGCATAATTCCCCCCTCAATTGTAACCGCTGGCAAGCTGCCAACATTACCATTACCGGCGCTATCAAGAACAGCCCCTGCAGAAGAAAAATTTATATCTCCCGTATCGCTTAACAGAAAGGCAGGAGTGATGGTTATCAAAAGTGTGTCATCGTTGGTCGGGGTGTCGTCATTGAAATCCGAAATAACTCCGCCAGACAAACCGTTTAATGTAAAGTCGCCTGTCTGAAATTGCGAATTTAAAATCGTTTCACTTAAGGTAATTTCGATATGAGTTGTGTCGATGGTACGGGCGCTCAGAATAACAGGCCCTGCCCCATCAATGCTGGTTTCACCAATAAAACTTTGGGCCCGGATTCCACTGCTTGCAGATACAATATTGTTATATATATTTGAATAGGTCACATCCGGGGTTTCACCTGTTCCTCCGCTGTTCGGCTGCTCAAGTTCGATAACAACACTGGCAGAAGAGCTCGACGCATAATCAACGTCAGTACGTATTACTCCGCTTGATAAACTTAATCCCGGTAGTGCGTCTGCCAGACTCCCATCGCTGACATTAACAGGTTCATTAAAAAGCAAAACAAGACGATCGATGAAACCGTCGTTATCATTATCACCGGTTGTAGTGGATAAAAGACTGGGACCGGAAAAAGACAAATTATTGGTTACTGTTACAAGGGAACCCTTGGCATTACCATTAGCGCTGATGCTCATATCCTGGACCTTGTCGGAACCGGTATAAACCACAGATCCATCATTTCCCGGTAAAATCGCGGCAGAAAGGTTGAGTATAATGGTATCATCATCAGCATAATTACCAGTTACGATCAAAGCCGGGTTTCCGTTTCCTGCAGAAAATCCGCTGATGTAAAAATCGCCTGCATCCAGGGTACTGTCTTTTACTGGTTCGGTAAAGTTGAGTTCGATGGCGGTTGAACTAAGGGTACGAGCGCTTAGAATGAGAGGGCCGATTCCGTCGAGAGCTGTGATATTTGTAAAACTAGCCGCATTAACACCATCGCCAATTGCTTTAATTGTATTAAACGAATTATCAAAACTGACAAGTGGAGTTGTTGAAGTATTAATAGTCGCTGCTTCATTTAATTTTATTCGGATTGTCGAACCGATTGCCTGCCGGTTGTCATTATTGGCTAAAGTATAACCGTTCACTGTCAAACCTGGAAAACCATCACTTTCTTTTGAAGGGTCAAAAACTTCAACCTCGCTATCAAATTGAAGAATAAGATAATCGATTTTTCCGTTTTTATCTGCATCATCGGTCTTGATTGATACAATAGTTGGAGAATTTCCTGTAGCAGTTGCTGTAAAAGCGTTACTATTCACCGAAGTTGTTGAAACAGCATATCCGAAATAATTATACATTGTCGAACCAACAGGAGCTACAGAAAGGTACTCCACTCCGCTAGGCGAACCTGTTACCGAAATCAACAATCGAACTGAACTTTCACCACCTGCCAATGCCTGATTATTCAAGGTAATTATACTATCAACTGTGATACCTGTAGCAGTTCCACCGTTTTGGTTAAATGTAACATTTAAATCACCAATATCAATAGCACCAGAGCCGCCAGTCGTATTATAAACGCCAGCATTAAAATATATATCTATATAGGAATTCGTCGTAGAAAGATACACACCAACAATTTTAGTTTCGCCATTGACACCTGAACCAGCATCTGCCGGATATACAGTGATAATGTTGCCAGGTACAGTCTTATTGAATGCCATATCATAAATATTGGCATCAACATAAATCGTATCACTTGAAAAATCACCAGCAATATAAGTAGTATTAGTCTGAAAAATAAGATTCCCATTACTACCATCAGAATCGATAAATGAAGAAAGACCAGAAACACCCGCACTATTATTATTTTGATAATGAAAAGTCCCAAAGTCTGAAAACGGAACCATCATTCCTGAATTAGGCGTGACAGCTTCAGAAAAAAGAAGTACAAGCTTGTTGCTACCAACAATTGAAAAAGCCCCAAGAAATACTGGCACAACGTAATCCAGCGATGCTATCGAAGATGATGGAAGGCTATTATTCGAACCATCTTTTAAATTGCCAGGTGTATAAACAACAAAAGGAGTCAACCCTCCATTAAGCATGTTATCCTGAATAATGAGATAAATTTTATTGTCATTTACTGTACTTCCATTCAAGGTCGAATCATAACCAGTAATATTTGCACCGGATACCCTGAAATCGTTTATATTCATGGTTGAATCATTAAGTGCGGTACTAAATACTATTTCAATCGCGTCAATAAATCCGTTTGAATTGGTATCCATGGTTTTGGCATAATCCATAAAGAAGGTATTATAAGCTATATCAGTTATTGGCGACAAAATTCTGTTTTTACTTGCCAAATTACCTGCTAAATCACAAATTCTTTCTGTTTCAACTATAAGAGTTCCTATACTTATATGCGAAGAATTAATGAATATCTCTTGATCCCACCAATTTATACCTGCAGACAAAATCAACATTTCATCAGAACCATCGGCATCCAAACACTCATATGGTGATAATTTAAATTGATCATTTTCTATCTTGAATAAGTTACTCACTATTGGTCCGGCCGTTGAATATACAGGTTCTGAAAAAGTCACAGCGACATGACGAGAACCTATAGTACTTGTTGCCGACATCAAACTCGGCTTGGCCCCATCCAGCGTAACAATCGGCCCAAAACTCGCAACAGGAATTCCATACATATCACTAATATTATTCGCAGCATAATTATAGGACACGCTTGGTGTTGCATCGGTCATGTAAGCAGGGTCTTCGGTAAAGGTCAGATATAACTTGTTATCATTGGCAGTATCAAGCGCATAATTGGTTTTTACCTGAACGCCTGTCAAGCTGTCAACGGTGAATCCACCGGACCCGTTAGCCGGATCAATGATTGCATGGTTAAAGGTGATCTCAATAGTCTCTATTCGTCCGTTACCATATGAATTCGTCATATCTGTACTATTCAGATCCACATCCATGGTTTTCATATACACCACAGCAGGCGCTCGGATAAAGGCGATTTCATCGATATAAAGCGGTTGAAGAACGGATGCTGAGCTGAAAACAATGCCATCGATATATTGATTTGTAATTCCCAGGTCCGCGAGGGGAATGCTTACCACCGAAAAACTTGATACAGGCGCGCCTGAACCAAGGTATGATGTTAACTGGACCGTTGTTTGGGGAGTACCGCCTACAAGTAATTGAATTTGAAAATTCTGCCCACCTGTTGATCCGCCATTAACGTAAAAAGTCAGATAATCATAATTGGCCAAGGCCAAGGTGCCGGCAATACTGTCAATACGGTAAATTCCACCGGCATCAAAATCCAGGGACATCGCGTATTCCGAAACCGCCGTGGTATTCTGTCTCGAATAGGTGCCACCGGTTGATGCCGTGTCATCCCACCCGTCAAAATCATCTATAAATACATCGGCGCTCTGCCCTTCCACTATACTGGCAGAAAAAACCATCAGAATAAGAGTTGTTATTGTAAAAATTTTTCTCATACTTCCCATTTCCCTACTCCTCTTATTCCAGCAATTCCAATGTGAACTATTAACAGGCATTTCCTGAAAATCAGCCGCGTTTTATTTGCAAACAAATGGTTCACATTTGGATTTACTTTTACTATTCTAATTCCCTTTCTCCATCCACTTCAAGCACCTTTATCACAATATTGGGGTCAGAGCCGCTTTCAGGTGAATAGAGTTCGCCGGAGCTGCTCACCTTGACGCGGGAAGCATCTATTCCCTGTGATACCAGATATTTCTTTACGCTGGAGGCCCGGGCTGTGTAGCGCTCGAACTCATCAAGAATATTATTCAGCCTTTCGCTGTAGCCGGATATCAGGATAACCATGGTTTCCCGGTTCTTCAAAACATCAGCCAGAGGATCAAGGGCTTGGTGAGATTTCACCGAAAGCCTGTTGCCGGGATCTTCAAAATAAATTCCCTTGAAATTAATTTTCGTTCCGGCTTTGGCCTCGGAAAGTCGTTGATACAAACTGGAATCAACCACCACCGATCCATTACCATTTAAATCATGATCTCCATTAAGAAGGTTTTCAATCAACTGGTTATTCTGGCTGTCCTTTGCCTTGTCAGGAGCGATTGATTTAATAACAACCAGACCTGTGTCTTTTTCCGGGTCCATGGTGATTTGGCCGGTGGAGGAAATTTTTACCCGTTCTTCTGAAATATTGCTTTTGACCAGAACAGTTTTAATTTTATTGGCGCGCTTGGTGTAGAGATTGATTTCCTTGGTGGGATTACCGGAAAATTCAGCATAAGCAGATACCGAGAGCCAGAGATTCTCGTTCTCCTTGATTTTCTGCGCGATTTTCTTGATAAAACCTTCGGCTCCCTCACGGAATTCATCTGTTCCCGGAACAAATCGGATCTGGTCAACCAGGCTTTTCTGACCATCCTGAAGACTGGCAATTTCATCCAGCTTGGCCGCGTCATCATCCTTCTCAGCAGTTAGAGGTGTTTTGTTTTCCTTATCGGATTTAGCTTGATCATCGCTCACCGGTTTATCGCTAACCGGTTTGGGGGTCGGTGCAGGTTCTGGAGATGGCGGAGGAATCAATGAATCCATCTTGAAACTTACCTCGAGGCTGAATTTATCCACGGGGTTAAGGGAACCGGAAAGGTCAAGATTGTAATTGGCATTGAATTTGACCTGGTCCAGATCGAATTGCATGCCAAAATTGAAAACAGGGTTTTCCTGCAATTTAAAACCTGTCTGAAAAGCCAGAAACTTCAGCATTTTCAATTCCATGCCCAGATTCAGGCTCCAGCGATTATATTGCAAGGCAAAGGGATTAAGACTCAAGGGCATGTTCATATCAAGTGAGATTAAAAAAGGCGAAAACAGGCGGTAAGCCAGGCCGAAAGTGACCATGCCTGGCAGGGCTTCGCCGTTTGAACTAAAGCCCAGATTTTTGGCGCTTATTCCAAAAGAGAAATTGGGTACATCGCCCTGATAAAGCTTCAGAAGGTTCAATCGTGTCAAAAAGCCCAGATCAAATAAAAGAGCGGCCAATTGCTGGTTCTGTTCCTCGTTGATTTTAATAAAGGCAGGCAAAAGGCGGTAGCCCGATTTCACCGACAAACCTAAAGACAAGCCGCCTTGTGAAATCCGGGGGAGCAGATTATAAGACAAATTAGCTGATAAAAGGGCTTCTGAATAGTAGCCCTGGTTTATTTCCTCGCCAAAACTGCCGTATTCGTCAAAGGACATATAAAGCAGCTTGGTGTAGACCCCGAAACCCAGGCTGCCGTAGCGGGATGCATAAGCCAGTGATGACACAGCTGAATCATCAATCCAGTTGCGGTGAAAAATGGCCAATTCACCCATGGAAAGCATGGCCGTGCCAGCAGGATTTACTTCCAGACCTGTAATATCATCAGATACAGCTGTAAAGGCCCCGCCCATGGCTTCTGCCCTTCCTCCAAGAGGAATATCCAGAACGGGAAAAATGGTGGCGCCGCTATAGGGATCATTAAAAATTGAAAAGGCCCTGGAAATTTCATAATAAACATCAGACAGATCAGAATAAAGCAGAAAATTCTGAGTAAAAATTAAAATTAGGAGAAAAATAACTGTTTTAACTTTCTTTTGCTTCTTCATCGCTTCATAATTTTTCGGATCTATTTCTAAACCCCTATTCAAATTTTTACGTTTTTTCTTTACTTTTTAACCCAGACCTCGTCAGCCTTTTCAAAACATTTATTTCATCCTCTTTAATCAATAAAAAAAATAAATGTTTTCACATTAAGAATATACTCATGCTCGGAAATCAAAGTCAATGACAATCATCAAGCGATTCACCTAGCTTCAGATAGTCAGAAACAGGGGGTGCTCCTGCAATCATCCTTAGCACCTTAACATGAAAGCTTCTAAAAATCATGAGTAGTATGAAATTATCATAACCACTTTGAATTGGCAAAGATTTTTTTAGTTTAAACTAAAAAAATCTTGTTGAAATACTTGGAATTTGGAATCAAGGAGTTCAAAGGGCTTTTTTCGTAGATGCAGCTTTGCCTATATATTTTTAAAATCAAATTGTACCAATAGTTTTGATCCACACCATAAATTGACGATCTTAGCCACAGGTATTTGACAAACTCAGGCCCCGGAATTATAGTTAAAATGAAGACTTTTCCAAAGGAGTTTGATCATGAATTGCCAGATTTGTCAGGGTTTGATTACACCCATGAAAAAGGGAGATACTGAACTGCTGAAATGCAAGGGATGCGACGGGTTCTGGATCAAAAGGGGCGCGCTGAACCGTTTGATCAAACACAAAGCCGGCGACCTGGAATTTTCCTCCATCGACCATCATATGCATCACGATACCCATGGCATTATGAAATGTGTTTTCTGCGAAGACCAGGCCATGATCAAGATCAATTTTATCAACGAATCCAGGATAATTCTCGATTATTGCGAAGAATGCGGGGCTTTTTGGATCGATAATGGCGAGGTGGAAAAAATGCAGAATTATGTTGATAAAATAGAAGCCAATAATGAAAAAACGACCATTCTTGAAGTTATTTTCAAAACCCTGTTGAATTTGCCCAAAATTTAGGCAGCCGGGATTTCACTGCCTATGCTCCGGTTTTGGCACAGCACTCCAAAGGCCTCTTCCACTAGTGATACATCTCCAAACCAATTCAAAGTGCCTTTCCCGCGTTAGGGATTGGAGCAATGGGCAGCCATTTTTTCAAAAATGGCTGCCCAAAGCGTTTAGGGCTGGATAACTTCCAGCCCTAAACCTTCGGAGGCAAAGCCGGAGTTGCGTAAAGCCCGGCTGGGGCTGTCCAAAAAGTCGCTGTTTATATTTTGAATTCATAGATAGTGTGTTTTTAGGTTTTTTTGGAAAGAGACACTCTTTTTTAGGTATTTTAGACTTTTTGGACAGCCCCAGTAACGCCCGGTGAATTCAGCTTAATCAAAGGCTCATTCCGAAAAAGCTTTTAGTTACAACTTGATTTTTAATCAGACTCTACTATAATTAAGGATGAATTATGAGTAGCGCGTCTATCAATCAAATACAGATGGCTATTGCCAAGTCCTCGCCTATCACCTTTAAGACCTATAATCTTGACCATTCCACTTTTACAAAACTTGACCAGATTCTGGAGATTATTCTTAATGAACTGGGTGAAGAGAAAATCCAGTCTCAGGTTTCCTATTGTCTTCATGAGATTGCCGAGAACGCGAAAAAGGCCAATTTAAAGCGGGTCTATTTTGACGAGATAGGGCTTTCCATGAAGCATCCTGAGGAGTATCAAAAGGGGATGGAGGGGTTTAAGGAGGAGGTTTATTCGAATATTGAAAAATATCAGCAAAGGCTGGAAGAAAAGCAGCTTTATACCAAGATTTCCTTTCACGCCAGTATGCATTCCTTTGTGTTGAGTGTGGTGAACAATGCCGAGATCACCGAGCATGAAATCCGGCGTATTGATGAGCGTAAAGCCAAGGCCAGGGCGTATAAAACCATGGAAGAGGCCTTTGAACAGGTCCTGGATTGCAGCGAAGGGGCCGGGCTTGGTATTGTCATCATGATTTTGATGCTCAAGAAAATCGGCCTGAATGAAGGGTCATTTGAGGTTAAAGCCCTCAATGGTCTGACTGAAGCGCGCATTATGATTCCCCGCAGCAATATTTTGCTGGAAAACATGGAGCCCCTGGTTCAAAAGATTGTGGGCGAGATTGATATCCTGCCGACCATTCCTGAACATATTCTGCAGCTGAAGAAACTGGTATCAAATCCTGATGCTGATTTCAATAGCATCGCCAATTATGTTTCCATGGACCCTGGGCTCACTGCCGAGCTTCTCAAGGTGGTAAATTCCGCCCAATATATGCTGCAACGCAAGGTGGACAAGGTCAACGAGGCGGTGACCTTGATCGGATTTCGGGGTTTGAAAAACCTGCTTTATTCCTACGGTTCACAAAAAGTGATGCAGGAAAAATACGGTGAGATGAAGTCCTTATGGCAGCATTGCTACAAGGTGGCTTTTTACGGTTTCCAGATCGCGAAAGATCATCACTTTAAAGAGATTATTGATGATATTTTTGTGGCCAGCCTGCTTCATGACCTTGGCAAAGTGGTGGTGGAATTTCTTCACCCCGAGTTAATGGAGCACATCAAAACATTCAGCACCGAAAGGGGCCTCACAGCCGAAATGTTTGAAAAATTCTCGATTGGTATGCATCATGCTGAAATCGGGGCCAGAGTGGCTGAGCACTGGAATTTTCCAGAGCCTTTAATCACGGCTATTCGTTTTCACCACGATCCAAACCAGGGGCCAGAGGAATTCAAGCATTTGATCCAGGTTGTTTATCTGGCCAATTCCTTTGCGAATATTGAGGATTCTGAGTTTATTTTTGAGCAAATGGACCCGACTGTCCTCATGGATTTTAATCTTGATGAAATTGACTTTTTTGAAAACTATCATGAAAAACTCAAAAGCAGCTATAAAAAAAACAGCGGGTTAAAACCCTAATCCTGGGATGACTTAAAACCCAAAATATGAAAACTCACTGCAGCGGCTACAATAAGAAGCACAATTTTCAGCCAGATCCAGGGTACGATAAAAATAATTGATAAAATAATGGTCAGCCATAGTATGGCAAGTGAGGAAATTTTCGCTTTAAGCGGAATAATCCGTTTTTCCCGATAATTAAGGATGTATTTGCCGATAAAGGGGTTATTCACAAGCCAGAGATAAAAAGCTTTTGAACTTCGGGAATAACAAGCCGCGGCAAGCAAAAAAAAGGGTGTTGTGGGCAACAAGGGTAAAAAAATTCCAAGCACCCCTAAAACAACACTGAGAGAGCCGCAAAAAACAAGGCTTCCCCTGAATAATATAGACCCTCTTGTTTTTTTTAAGTCCAAATCGGCCTTTTCAACAGGATGAGGTTCTTTTTGCATAGATTCATATCGAATATAATCGATTCTTCAAAAAGAGAAAACCGGAATCCTTAAAAATTAAGTGAGTTTGTATTTTAGCTAAAGGCAAGAAATAAGCCTCGGCAAGTATATTCATTTTCAATTATCGATGAACAGCGATGACCACTTCCGGTGTCATATCATTTTGAATATAAGCTGTTTGGCCCCGGCGTAAGACACTGACTTCGACCTGTTCATTAACCATAAGGCTGATTTCAGGCCTGAAAAGCTCTTTCAATTCCTGCCTGGCTTGAGGGGTGGTATAGTCAGTGAGGTCAACGGTTATTTCATCTTCGCTGTTTTCCATTTCGCCATAAAATATGAAAACCGGAAAATCCTTGTCCTTCACCTGCTTTACGCGAGCCCGGAACTTTACACCCCCCGGAATGCCATCATCGTAAACATGAAAACGTATTTCATCTTTTTCCTGAACAACCAACACTGATTCAAGATCTCCACCAGACTCCATATTCATGGCGTCCAAGTAAATTTCATTAAAATCGGTTCCGCCCACGGAAACCAGGGCTATAATAATAAGCGACAGCATTACTGTTGGATTTATTTCCATCATATTTCCTCCCTATTGTTTTGTAAAAATCTTTCTATAATATAGCCCCTTGACAGGAATTTTACCAGAATTATCGGGTTTTTTATAAAAGCTTCATCATCCATTTTAGTAGTTTCTTTTTTTGTATAATAGTCTTCAGGAATAACCGATGCTGTGAGTATAAGCAATTGGGGTACTGGATTTCCTGCAAGATCTAATTTCCTTGTAAGATGATATGCGACAACAGCACCCATGCTGTATCCCAAAAAAATCACCTGTTTTTTAAAAATTCCAGATAATTCTTTCAGACAGAGGGATGTGTTCACCAAGGCTTTTTGCCGGACTGCTATTATCGCCTCCTGTCCTGGAGGAGTCAACCCGATAATTTCTACATCAGCCCAAAAAATCTTTGCCAACGGAAGAAAATTATTGGCATTTCCTCCAACAAAAGGAAAACATATCATCTGTAGATCACTTTTTGACTTTCGTAAAACTCTGAAATGTTTATTTTTAATGCAGGTAAAATTAATGTGTCATATAGAAACTTTCTTTGTTATTTTCTGTTATATTTTTTTAAACCATACATGGAAATAATTTCCTGCTGAATCTGAGAAGTCCCTTCGATGATTTCGAATATTTTGGCTTCCCTGAACAGACGTTCGACGGGGTACTGATTACAACAGCCATTGCCGCCATGAAGCTGAACCGCGTCAGTAGCCACTTCCATGGCAATTTTTGAGCTATAATATTTAGCAATCGTTGTGGTCATAATGGCTTCATCAGCATTATTATTCCTTTGCTCACCGGCTTGCAAACAGATACTTTTAGCTGTCTGAACCTTTGTTACAGCATTGGCGATCATTTCGTGGATCAATTGAAATTTATAAAGTTTTTGACCGAATTGGCTGCGGTTTCGCGCGTATTTCACCATCTCTTCCAAAGCGGCCTCAGCAAGTGATACTCCAGCCCAGGCAATACTGTAGCGTCCGTAATCCAATGCTGTGTTGACAATATAAGAGAATCCCTGGCCCAAATTTCCAATGACATTTTCCTCAGGTACCCTTACAGCATTAAGTTCAATCTCCGCAATATAAGCAGCACGGCTGGCTAATAGGCCTTTAATAGGTGTTGTTCTTAAATTTTCCCTGTCGCGTTCAACCAAAAAAGCGGAAACATTTTCTTCATTTCGGGCGATGATGACAAAAACATCAGCCAGATGTCCATAGGTAATCCATTTTTTCCGCCCTGTAATGACAAAATGGTCTCCCTGTTTTTCGTAGCGCGTTTGTACACTTTTTGCATCTGTACCAACATCAGGTTCAGTTAATCCGAAAGCAGCGATTTTTTCACCTTTCGCAAGAAGAGGCAACCATTTATCTTTTTGTTCCTGATTGGCCATACGAAGAAGTGTCTGGCCGACTAATGAAGTGTGAACTGTTAAAAGTGCCCTTACTGAGGGACAACCCTTTCCTATTTCATGAGTCAATAGTCCATACTGCACCTGATCAAGTTCAAGCCCGCCGATTTCTGCAGGAAAAGGCGCGGCAAGATATTTTCTTTCCGCCATTTCCTTGATTAATGAAAGAGGCACAGCTTCTTCCTCTTCAAATTTTCCCGCAAAAGGCCTGACTTTATTATTCACAAAGTCCTTCACCTCGGTCATCAGTTTTTCAAAATTATCACGGTCCATCATTCTTCAATATCCTTTTTCTTTTTTACAAGATTGATTATGTTATCTACAGATGAAAAATTGGAAATAACAATATCAGAATCGTCAACTTTGCATTGAAATTCCGATTCCACAAAATTCAAAAGTTTCATGGCAAACAGTGAATTAACATATCCCTTTTGAAAAATATTATCAGCATCCTCAAATTCAGCTTCATCATCCAGTACCACAAGATTGCTATTAATATACTCTCTGATTTTTTGTCGTGCGCTCATTTTTTTTCTCCTTCTTATTACTCTGTAATAGTTAATTTTAAATATTTTGGATAAAGCGGAATAAAGGAAAGATCATTTTCAAATAAAACGATATTTTCTTTTTCATCCAGTTCTATGAAATTGGCAAATTTATAGGTAACATACATCTGCCTGTTACGATCAGTCTTTTTAAAATCTGCTAAAAGCTTTTTACCAGCGTCCTTTGCTTCATTCATAAGGAAACTCATCAAAACAGAGCCTACTCCTCTTGACATAACCCGACAGGACATTAGCAATAATTTTAAATGAAAATGAGTATCGGTTATTTCCACCAGAGCCAGACCGATTTTACCATAAGAACCATATTTATCAGTAAGTTCACAAACATATAATCTGTGTTTTTCCGAGTGAGTAAAAAATCTCAATTCGTTATAATCGAAGGTTATACCTGTAGAATTTAATTGATGAGTTCTAACCGTCAATTCCTCAGCCCTTTTCAGATCTTCTTCTGTGGCTTTGGAAATTGTAAATTCAAGTTCCAAAGTAGAAAGAAAGTCTTCCGGGGTTCCGGTATATTCCGCTTCAATATTTTTTCGGTGAATATCCTGCATATACATTTGACGTCGTCGTCCTGAGTCAACCGTTATAAATCGAGGATTCATCCGCGGCATTTCCGTCAATTCCGTATATTTTACAGCATCAATACATTCCACTTGCTCGTGGTTATACTGCACTTCATCTCTTTCAAATTTTTGATCATCGATAAAAACAATCGTATCCATCCCAATGTTAATATTCTTCTGAATATTGGCGATAGAATGAGATTTTGGATTCCAATGGATTTCCGGATAAAGAAAATAATCCTTGATGCCAAATTCCTCAAGCTTCTTTATCGCGTCTTCATAATTATTTTTACTGGCAATGGAATGCAGAATTCCCCTGGAATCCAGTGTTTGAAGAACTTCACGTATTCCGGGTTTTAACTGTACATTTTCATCTTCAAGCAGAACTCCGTCCCAAACAGTATTGTCAAGATCCCAGACAACACATTTCACCTCTTTGGTTTTTGCCTCGGTGGTTGTTGACATATTTTTTTCCTCTCGTTAATAATTAGTATTTATAAAATCCCTGTCCGCTTTTTATACCCAACAAACCAGCGTCGACCATTTTTACAAGTAAAGGGCAACTTCTGAATTTAGGATCCTGGTAGCTTTCATAAAGCACATTCAAAGAGTGAAGAACTGTATCCAGACCGATCAAGTCGGCTGTTTTAAGCGGACCCATTTTATGACCGTAACCTTGTTCAAAAAGAATATCGATTTCCTTGGGCTCCGCCACAGCGTCCTGCACAAGATAAGCAGCTTCATTCATGAAGAGATGGGAAAGTCGATTTACCACAAAACCTGGATAATCTTTTACAACCACCTGACTTTTTTTAACAGTTTTCAAGAATGAGCCAAGGGTCTGAATCGTTTCATCGCTTGTATGATATCCTCTGATTGTTTCCACAATATTCTTTAAGGGAACAGGATTCATAAAATGAACCCCCGCGACTTGCTGTGGTTCAGGCAAAAAAGAAGCAATTTTGGTGATAGAGATACAACTTGTGTTAATGGCAAAAATTGCTCCAGGTTGGCAATATCGGGTAGCTCTGGAGAGCACTTCTTTTTTGGTTTTAAAATCTTCAGTCACATTTTCGATCACAAGATCAGCGTACTTAAGATCCTCATAATCGATTGTAAAATTAATTTTCTCAAAAATCTGTTCAAGAGTAATGGACCGCATTGTACTTTTCATCATTTTTGCGAGATTATACCCCTTTTCGATTTTGTCTTTTGATTTTATCAACGCCTCGGTTGAAATATCCAAAAGGGTAACCTTATAATTGTATGATGCTAAATCAAGGGCAATATCACTCCCCATGGTTCCAGCGCCAATTATGGCCGGATTCTTAATTTCCATAGTATTTACCTTTATAAACCTTTCAAATAATTATTATATTCCAATTCAGTTTCCACTCGCCATTTTTACCTGGTAGTAAAAATATGCTATAGCAAGCTCGAAAACAGCCATACACCTATAATTTAAAAAAAACAGTTACTTAGCACTCATACGACTCTGTATAGGTCATGAAAATAGCGGTATTTTCATCGACTTCTTTTCTAAAATGATAGGCACTGCAAAAATCCAGCATTATTCAAGATAAATTGTTAAACTGAATGGACAAATCGCACCAACCCTGATATAGGCCATTGGCTGGAAACTACACAAGAATAACTTGTAATCCTGTAACAAGATAACTTATCCACGATTTTAATCGTTCTTGCAAAACCTCAGTTTTATAAAAGCCTCTGCATCCTTTTCAAATTGTGCATTTAGGATTTAACAGCTTTATAAGGCCAATATAAATTGACCCATTTTTAATTGCTGGTGCCCTATTGGCCCCCTAACCACTAATTCCACTTATATCTTCATCTAACGTTGGTGCCTCTAATTTTTTCAAGAACTCAACTATTCACAAATACTATTCTAATAATACAAAGACAGAATGTATCGATAAAAGAAAAAAAAATAAACCATTTATAAAAAAAATCAAAAAAAGTGCAATTTCATGAAAGCAAAATTACTATATGAATTAAATTTAGACAAAATGGAAATAATTTTTTACTCATTGCAATAAATAAGCATCAATAATCAGCTATTATTGTGATAAAAATATTTATTTTTCCGAAAAGAACAAAATATGGTTATTAATCATGAATAGTTTATTTCTATTGCAATGAACCGGGATTTTAAGCAAATGGACTTTAACAGGTTTGCCCTCGACAATCCTAAAGCCTAATTTCTTATAGTTCCATTTCTAAAAAAAATATCATAGCTTCAATGAATTTAAAAGCATTTTTTATTGTCAATGCAAAAAAAACTTAATCATAATTTAGGTATTCCGCGATAATTAACAGGAACAAGACTTTTTAACTTGAATCCAAAGCTACTTTATTTAATAACCTTCAGCTAACTATAAAATAAAGCCTTAAAAAAATACTCCGTCAAACCTCCCCAAAATGATACTTCTAATGTATTTATTTCACATTCAATCAACAAAAAAACCATATCATATAAAAATAACATTTACCATTAAAATTTAAAAAAAATTCCATTAATTATTCATTAACCCTTATGGTCGTCCTATCATCATGTAGATTGACAGCTACAAGGAATAATGTTATTTTTATCATCTACAATTGATAAGAATAAAGGAAAGGTTATGATGTACCCGTTAACAAAAATGGACAATAAGGTTTTAATCAATGGACTTGACCTCATTGATATTACTGAGGAATTCGGCTCCCCTCTTTACATTTACGATCTTGACGTAATTAAAGATAAATATGACTCGCTGCTTAATTATATATCCTATAAGAATTTAAAAATATACTTTGCTATGAAGGCTAACTGGAACATGGATATTCTTAAAACCCTGGAAAAAAAGGGCAGCGGCATCGACGCGGTAAGTATCGGCGACATTCTGATGGCTAAAAAAGCCGGTTTTTCAGCTGACCGCATCATCTACACTGCCAATAATATCACCGAAGAGGAGATGGATATGGCTCGAAGCCAGGGTGTCCTCATCAATATCGGAAGCCTTTCACGCCTGAAAAAATACGCGTTAAAATACCCCGGCACATCTATTTGCCTGCGCTTTAATCCTGATGTTATGGCTGGCGAAAACGCCAAGGTCATGACAGGCGGTAATCTCAGCAAATTCGGTATTCTCCTAAAAGACGCTGCGGAAGCCAAAGCCATAGCTGACAGAGCTAAAATCAAAATCATCGGGCTCCATGAACATACAGGTTCGGGTATAGCTGAGGCTGAATCGGTTTATCAAAGCATGAAAAACCTCTTGTCCATCGGAGAGCTTTTTCCTGACCTGGAATTTGTCGATTTCGGCGGTGGTTTTAAAGTGCCCTATGCTCCTTCTGAAAAAACCATCGATTATGAAAGCTTTGGCAAAAGAATCAACGAAATTTTCACTGATTTCTGCGAAAGCTATGGTCGTGAATTGCAGCTCAATTTTGAACCAGGCAAATATCTCAGCGCCCAGTGTGGAACCCTGGTTGTGCAAGTGAATACCCTCAAAAACAACGAAGGGAACCTCTTTGCAGGGGTTAATGCTGGTTTTCCCCAGTTGATTCGTCCGGTTTTTTATGGCGCTTATCACCATATTCTCAACCTCACCCACCCCGACGCAACAGAAAAAAAATATACCGTTGTCGGAAATATCTGTGAAACCGGCGATTTCTTTGCCCAGGACCGCATGATACCGGAAATAAGCGAAGGTGATTTATTAGCCATTCAAAATGCCGGGGCCTATTGTTATTCCATGGCCTCGGTTTACAACTTAAGGCCCCTTCCGGCAGAGGTAGTGGTTGAGCAGGGAAAGGCCCGCTTATCAACAGCTCACCGCAGCTTTGAGGATCTGGTAGAGCTTTTATCAGGGGGCCAGGCATGAGAATCAATTTTGCCAAACTCCATGGCCTTGGAAATGATTACATTTATATCAATAACCTTCAGGGCGAATTTGAGGGTGTTGACCTGCCGCTTTTGTCCCAAAAAATAAGCGACCGCCATTTTGGCGTGGGGAGCGACGGCCTGATTATCGCCCAGCCTTCGGACAAGGCGGATTTTCGCATGCAGATCTTTAATGCCGATGGTTCCGAAGCAGAAATGTGCGGCAATGGCATGAGGGCTTTTGCCAAATACCTCTACGACCGCAAAATTGCCCAAAAAAAAGAAATGATAATCGAAACATTGGCCGGTATCATCAAACCCAGGGTGGTTGAAGAGCGTCAGGGTAAAGCCCGATTAATCACAGTCGACATGGGCGAGCCTGTTCTTGAAACACTCAAAATACCTGCCAACTGGCCCGGCAAGGACAAAATTATTAATGAAGATTACGATTTTGCCGTGGGTAGATTCAATATTTCCACGGTTTCCATGGGAAATCCCCATTGCGTGATTTTTGTCGACTCAATTACCGATGATCTGGTCTTAAAAAAGGGGCCGGTGATTCATCAGGACCAGCTTTTTCCCAGAAAAACCAATGTCGAGTTTATTAAAATTCTTTCAGAAAACGAAATGGATATGCGCGTTTGGGAGCGTGGCTCAGGTGAAACCCTGGCTTGCGGAACAGGTGCCTGTGCCAGCACTGTGGCTGCTGTCTTGACCGGCAGGACACAACGCTCAGTAAAAATCAATTTGCTCGGGGGGAGCCTCCAGATTGAATGGAACCAGGAAAATAACCGGATTTACAAGACAGGCCCGGCAGAAGAGGTTTTTCAGGGTTACTTTGTTTTTGACCAAGCCTGACAGCAGCTGGTGTTGCTCGTGATCGAAATCCAGGTGATTCTTTTAGAGTAAAGAGGCAAATGGTTACAACTGCGTTAGGGATTGGAGAGGGGCAAGCCAATTTTTCAAAATTGGCGCGGCCAACAAAAAACCGGCATTCTTGAGCCGGTTTTTTGGTCGAAGCAGAGCGGAGCCTCGAAAAGCCCGGCCTGAAAGCCCCTGGGCTTAAAAGGCAACGCCCAAAATAGTATAAACAATCCATTCAATTCACTTTGTAAATTATATCAATCCTGTTTGTGAGCAAATTTATGATGAGCTGAATAGCCTTGTTCCAGGGGACCTTTACTTCCGATTCGGCAAAGGAGTTCAAAATTGCAGATTCGGGCATCGGGAATTCCTTGTTTTCCTCTGACAAGTTCGCCCTTTTCGTCAAGGGCAAGAATGAGATGAGAGCCTCTGAGATTTAGATCCTCCAGGGAGGCCTTTGCCATTTGATCGTTCATGTATTTCATGAGCTCCATGTACTGTTCCAGGCTGAGGAGTTTGCGGTGATAGGCTGTGATGGCGTTAATGCTTTGGTAATAATGGCCGTCTTCGTTTGCGAGCATTTCATCGGGGCCATTAAAATACCCAAAAATAATGTAGTAATGGCGGTCCCGCCGAAGAAGGGGTTTTCCTCCTGGAGTGGTCCATTTCTGGTGGCTTACATAGCGGCGGTGGTCCATTATTTCGTCGGACACGTGGGCCGGGTGACCGGACATGTAGATGGCCCTGGGATAAACCGTATTAATACCGTGAACTGTCAGGTCTAAAGCAATGGCCACTTCTTCAAAGGGGCTGTTGTAACCGTATTCCAGAACACGGGATTCATCGGCTTTAAAGGGGTCGGCATCGGGCATTATACCCACACGGGAGACCTTCCATACCAGATAAATGTGGTCCTTTGATTCTATTTTAAAGATGTCATTATAGAGCGAGAGCCGTGTCCGGGGCATAGCTTCCCAGCGTTCGGGCAAAAAATAATCGAAAAGGTCGGGGTCCTTTCCCACCACCCAAAGTATTCCCTGGGTTGATTCGCATCTTCCAAAGATGTAATCCACCCCAAGAATTTGCTGATGATGGAGATTAGGAGGTAATTGCCGCCGGGGTTCATCCTTGAAACGGTCACGCTGGCGTATCAAATAATTTTGCCGTTTGATTTTTACCATGGCGCTTTCATGACTTTCTGTGCGTTGAAGAAGTTCAAAATCGATGGTGGCATGGAGAATATCCCCATGGTTGTCCCTGACCAATGAGCCAAATCGGTTAGGTTTCACAATAATATGATGGGGTTTTCTGTCCTTTACCAAAAATCCTCGGCGGCCCATTTCCGATTCTACCTGAAGTGTCAAATTTTTCATGGTGTCCTCAGAAAGGATTTTTTTGTTATAGGCTTCTACCGCGTCAATTCCTTCGATCCATTTATATATGACCAGATAACGACGAAACATGTCCAGCTGTATATCCTCATGTATGTCGATTTTCTTCTGCATTTTATGTTTTTTCCGGCCCAGCTGCCACAGTTCGATTTTTTCGTCGGGAACATAAATGGCAAGGGGCTTTTGAGTGATCAATACTCCCGGGACCTGTTGGCGGACGCGCCTTAGTTCCATGAGCAAGGAAAACTCCTCAAAGGGGCTGTTAAATTCAGCATGCCAGAATTCCTCATTATCCTGACCTCCAGGCACATCCTCTCCCATGCGGTTCCATTTGATTACGAGCTCTGCCTGAAAATTCCTTACTTTTTTGGTCTGTACTTTGTAAATACAGCTGGTCCCTGAAAGGCGGCGGGAATGGGACTCAAACCATTTTCTGTCGGTAAGAAAATTTTCAGGCCGAAGGTTTTCAATAAATGGCAAGCCGTATTTGGTGAGGTAGAGTTCATCGCCACCTGGCAGTTGAAGGTGCACATAGAAAACCCCCAGAATTTTCCTTACATTGGTCTTCAGTTCCGGCGATATTTCCTGATACCATATCTCTTCATTCTTTACCCTGTGCTTCTGGCTCATAGTGAAAGTATAATCATTGCCTTGGTCTAAAACAAATGCTTTTATAAATGTAAACCCCAATTTCCGTACTAATATAGAAATTTCGTATATGTTCAAGCAGATGAATTTTGGGCGATGCCTGCTTCCATTCCATTCCAGCAGGCCGGGCTTTTAGCTTGCATGGACATAGTGAATCCCGATGAGGATTCACGCCACCGAGCAGCTAATCGAAGATTTGTGACCAGGCCCGCCACTTCGCTGTTGCTTCGATGGTTTTCGTGCTGGTCATAAATACTTCGTATTTATTGCTCGCTAATGTGAATGCTCTGGCATTCACTATATACCGTGAATGCTCATTGGCGTTCACTATATACCTGCAACCTGTCTGGGAATTATCCAGAGGAAAACGCTTTGGTGTACCATTTTTGCGAAAATGGTACACCATGGCTCCAATCCCTAAGGCTTTAAACACAGCCGCAGCTGTTTGCTGAACAAAAAGGGAATTTCCATAATTATTGAGAAATGGTAAAGGTAATTTTGCGTGTCACCTTTCTTGCCCTTGAATAAGACAAGAAATTAAGGAAAGTCATTTTGGAGCGCGGGGTCTTTAAAAGAGAATCGGGGTATTGGGTGAATCTGTTTTTTTTCAGGGTTTTTCTTTGAATTTGAGCTTATTTTCTTGACCAATCACAAAGAAATCACTAGGTTTAATTGAGTTTTAAAATTCATGAACTTTTAATACAGAATTGAGCCATTAATAGTGTATAATTTGCTTATTCCAACAGGAAATAGCCCGTAAAAGTAAAGATATTACACTCTTTAAGCCATGTTTTCGATTTATATATTTGGAGCAAAGGCGATAAGCTCTGCAAGGAGTCATTTTTGAATCAGCTGAACAAATTAATTAAACCCCTTATCCCTGAAAATGATGATGTGCTTTTTTATATTGGCGGGCCCTATACAAAAGAAAAGTATCTGTTTATTACCAAATTGGGTTACACTCTATCAGTATCCCTTTCAACGCCGGAAAAACCCAAGATCATCAACTCAATTGAAACCAAAAACCTTGCCACCACCCGGCTGACTCCCCAATGGGAACTGATCCTCCAGTTCAAGGGAAGCGGATCGGAAAAAATCACCATCAAATCTCAGGAGGATTCCATCGGTTTTCTTGAACAGACCAGGAATCTACTTCAACACCTTTGGAAAACCAACCCTTCATCAGCAGCTTTGGATTTGCCCAAAAATGAAAAAATTGAGGAAGTCCTTTTATCCAATACAGTGATTTTTTATTTTACCAACAAGTCCCTGGTTGTCCAGAATATTGATAAAGAGGGCTTTGGCGAAACAGAGCGCATCATTTTCAATGATATTCATGAAATTGACTTTTTTTCTCGTAAATCTCCCCTTTTCGCCTTCTATGTTCAGAATTCCAGAAGTGAGCGCCGGGGCTGGCTTATGGAAAACCCTTTTCTTCTTTTTTCCCCGACAATCGGAAATACTCAAAACCAGCTCTTTGCCAAAAGATTGTATCAGGAATGTGTACAAAAACACCCCTCTTTCCGGCCCCATTATATTCGAAGCGATGAGGTTCTCGAAATTTTAAGCCCTGCTATAAACGCTGAATATCCGAATGATGAAATCTATCTTAAAATCACCAATAAACGATTACTGGCCATCAAACTGGATAAACAGAGCAATGCCTTTGTTCAAGGAGAATGGGAACTTGGAAACATTAAAAACTTGACCCTTGAGTCTGAAAAGAAAAGCAAAGCAATTATTTTTCAAATAGAAAGCGATGAAAAGATCAGTTTTTCCATTCCCATTGAATTCAGCCAGGCTGTTAAGGAACTACAGGAGCTTTTGCAGAAACATTAAGAAAAGTCCATTGATTCACTTTTTTTGTTCTGATACCCCATGACAGATCAATAATATCAGCTCATTGTCATAAATCTTCCACGCTTAAAACCCGCTGTCTGCACTACAATAGTAATTTCTATAATTATAGAGAAATATTAAAGGCGATTTTGCATATCATATTTTCTTAACAAAGCCAATTGTAAAAGTCCTGACATTTGCCATTTGGCGCTAGCTGCAAAATAATAACTTAATATCCGGATAATTTAGAAACTTATACGCAACTATCATGATTCTTGCAAAACCATTGTTTTGCAAGAGCCTCAATTCTATATAATATAAGAAATTACCTAAATTCACTGCGGAATGTGGGTTAATAGTTGAAAAAATTCCACAAAAAAAACTGGTTTTCAGAGATTAACCTGACTAAATCACTTGACAATATTATGATTTACACATATATTCTTTAATAATTTAATCCTAATGGAGGGTTTATGGGAAATCTTTATCATGACATGACCCAGTTGGTAGGAAATACACCTCTGGTAAAAATTAATCGCTTGAATATTAACGGATCAGCAGAAATATACGGGAAAATGGAAATGTTTAATCCAGCTTCCAGCGTAAAAGACAGGATCGCTCTTAACATGCTCGAAAAAGCGGAACAGGAGGGAAAACTGACAAAAGACAAGGTGATTATTGAACCGACCTCGGGCAATACAGGAATTGGCCTTGCCTGGGTTTCGGCTATCAAAGGCTATCGCCTGGTTTTGACCATGCCCGAAACAATGAGCCTCGAACGTCGCTCTTTACTCAAGGCTCTGGGAGCCGAACTCGTGCTAACCCCGGGTCCTCTTGGAATGAAAGGGGCCATAGAAAAGGCAAAGGAAATGGCTGGCCAGATGGGCGGGTTTATACCCTCGCAGTTCGATAATCCGGCTAATCCTGATATTCATTTTCGTACAACTGGTCCGGAAATATGGGATGACACTGAGGGAAAAATCGATTTTTTCATAGCCGGTGTCGGGACAGGAGGCACCTTAAGCGGAGCAGGAGGTTTTTTAAAAAGCAAAAACCCTGACATTAAGGTGATCGCGGTAGAACCCCTGGATTCACCTGTCATTTCAGGAGGCGCTCCCGGTTCTCATAAAATCCAGGGTATTGGTGCTGGCTTTATTCCAGAGAATTTAAATACAAACATTGTTGATGAGGTCATCAAGGTGGCTTCAGAAGATGCTTTTAAAACTGCCCGCCAGTTGGCATCCCAGGAGGGAATTCTATCTGGTATTTCTTCAGGAGCCAATTTATGGGCAGCCTTGCAAATAGCCCAGCGTCCTGAAAACAAGGGAAAACGTATTGTCACTATTCTTTGCGACACAGGTGAAAGATATATCAGTACCAATTTGTTTGCAGATTAAAAGACCGATGAAAAATCGAAATTTAAGGAGAAAATAATGAGCAGTAATTATAGAGATGAAACAATACTTCTTCACGGAGGTCACGAAATTGACAGCAGCTTGTCCCGTGCTGTGCCGATTTATCAAACAACTTCCTACTTATTCAAGGATTCTGACCATGCGGCTAATCTTTTCGCGCTCAAGGAATTCGGTAATATTTATACTCGAATCATGAACCCGACTGCTGATGTGCTTGAAAAACGCATCGCTGCCTTGAACAAAGGTGTTGGGGCTCTGGCTGTGTCATCGGGCATGTCGGCCATCATGATTTCCATTCTCAACCTTGCTCAGGCTGGAGATGAAATTGTGACAGCAGATAATTTATATGGCGGCACCTACACTTTCTTTCTGTATACCCTTCCCAAAATGGGGATAAAGGTAAAATTTGTCGACTCAAATGATCTTTCAGCTATGGAGGCAGCCATTGGCCCAAAAACCAAAGCCCTATATTGCGAGAGTATAGGGAATCCAAAATTAAACGTCACTGATATAGAAAAAATGGCAGAAATCGCTCACAACAATCAGATTCCATTGATTGTGGATAATACGGTTTCTCCCTATTTGTTTAATCCATTTGATTTTGGAGCTGATATTATCGTTTACTCGGCCACTAAATATATTGGCGGCCATGGAACCGCTGTGGGCGGTCTAATTGTAGATTCAGGAAAATTTGACTGGACCGTGAAGCATGAGGGAAAGTACAAATTCCCCACAATCGCAGGTCCTGATCCAGCCTATCATGGGCTTGATTTTATTGAAGCCTTAAAACCCATGGGCAACCTTGCCTACATCATTAAGGCCCGTGTTATTTTACTCAGGGATATGGGCCCTGCCCCAGCCCCTTTTAATTCTTTTTTATTCATTCAGGGCCTTGAAACCCTTCACCTGAGAATGCCTCGGCACTGTGAAAATGCCCTTAAGGTTGCCCGTTTTCTGGAAAAACACCCAGCAGTCTCCTGGGTCAATTATCCGGGCCTCGAATCGAGCTCTGAATATGAAAAGACCCAGAAATACCTGCCAAAAGGGGCCGGAGGGATTCTTGGTTTTGGTATTAAGGGCGGAAAAGAAGCTGGCGTGAAATTCATCAATAATATCAAGCTACTCTCTCATCTGGCCAATATCGGTGATGCCAAAACCCTTGTAATTCATCCGGCTTCCACAACCCACCAGCAATTAAGTGAAGAGGAGCAGTTATCAGCAGGTGTGACTCCTGATTATTTACGCTTGTCTGTGGGAATTGAGAATGTAGAGGATATAATCGAAGATATTGACCAGGCATTAAAGACCACTCTATAATAAAATTCAGATGACCAATATAAAGGTCTTTTCTTTTTAATCATAATTTATTAGCTTTAACCCTCAGAAAGAATTTTCCGAGGGTTAAATATTTTGTTTTACAATGGAATGGGTTTATTTTGAGAGGGGGTGGTTACCACAGTCGTTCTACCAAAAGATTATCACTTATTCGAGGAACTTGAGAACAAAAAAATTGAGGTAATGAGCACAGATGAAGCTCTGCGCCAGGACATAAGGGCGCTTCGAATAGGGATACTCAATATAATGCCAAAAGCGGAATCCTATGAATTTAATTTACTCTTTCCTTTAGGACGGTCTGTTCTGCAGATTGACCCAGTGTGGATAAAACTGAATACCCATCAGTATACTACCACCGACAAGGCCCATCTTGACCGCCTATATGTGACCTTTGACAAGGCTATCAAGAAAAAACTCGACGGCCTTATCATAACAGGCGCTCCGGTGGAAGAAATTCCCTTTGAAGAAGTCCGCTATTGGGACGAAATCGTGGAAATGCTTGATTACGCTCGAAAAAACATAATCAGCACCCTTGGTATTTGCTGGGGAGGCCTTGCCCTGGCCAAAATGATCGGAATAGATAAGGTGCATACAGCCAAAAAGATTTTCGGCATTTATGAATCTGAAAACCTGGACCGGAAACACCCTGTTACAGGAGAACTGGATGATTTGTTTTTTTGTCCCCAGAGCCGTCATGCCGGTATACCCGATGATGTGATGAGGGCTCAGGAAAAAGCCGGAAACATACATTTGCTGGCCTATGGGGGAAAGGCCGGTTACTTTATTTTTGAAAGCTCTGACAGACGCTTTTTAATGCATCTTGGGCATCCTGAATATAATTCTCGAAGGCTTCAAAAAGAGGCGCTTCGTGATCAAGAAAGCGGTCGCGCCGATGTGGACCCGCCGGTAAATTATGATATTAACCGGCCGATTAATCGCTGGCGGGGCCATAGAAACGAGTTTTTCACTCAGTGGCTCAAGTATATTTACGAAAACACCGATTTATCAGCTTAAAAAAGGGGCTGCCTTATAACAGCGCAACCCCTTATATTAAAACGTAAGCAGGTTTTCGATCAACAATCAAAGCGATCAATTATCTTCACGTAAAACTGGGCGATTAAAAGCGCGTCAACAATATTGATGTCACCGCTGCAATTCACATCAGCGCAATTAATGTTTATATCTACAGTAATTTTTACATAATACTGGGCTGATAGCAGGGCATCGACTATATTCACAACTCCGTCGGAATTGGCATCACCCATAAGCTCACACATTGGCCCAGGAGTTGGTGTGGGAGTTGGCAAAATGGTCACTGTGCCTCCCGAGGGGTCGCCATAAATCAAACCGCGGCCATTAGTTGCAATATACACCCGGCCGAATTTTTTGGGATCACCGGAAATGTCCTTTCCAATCCAGGCCCATTGGTGCTGATCATCGTTAATGCGGATCCAGCTAGCGCCAGCGTCGTCAGAACGATATACTCCGCGAATACCATCGATTTTCGCGGCAGTAAAAACAGCCTGATAATCGGAGCCGGAAGCCGGAGCGCCGAACCCAATGGAAGCCGCGGCCTCAACATTGCTCAATTTTGTAACTGTCGTTCCCTTATCCACTGAGCGGTAAAGCCCCATATCGCCGCCAGCCAGCCAGATATGGCCTTCTTTATTTCGCACAGCCTTGACTCTAAATTTGTCTTCCGTTGACGTCGGTAAATTGGCAACTGTTTCTTTGAAGCTCTGGCCTCCATCTGTTGAAACATAAAGCGAAGTGCCTGAAACAGCATAAAAAAGATTCGAATTCACACGGTCAGAGGCGATGGCCGCGCCCTGAGGAACACCGGTAGATGGAAACCAGTTTGAACCGCCGGTATTGCTGTAGTGAACCCCAGTACCTTCGGGGCTCCAGAGAATGTTTCTTCCGCTGGCACCGACTGCCACTGAGCCGCCGCCTGTAATACCCGAAGGAGAATTCCAGTTCATGTTCCAGGTTTTTCCGCCGTCTGTGGAAGTCCCTGAATATTGCTGCACTATGTAATTCAGCTCTGCCCCACCCGCTCCCACACGGAAAATGAAGCTCGGATCTTCCTCAGCATAGTCGATTCCTGTTGTGGCGATCATGGGATTGCTGTAAAAGGCATCGGGTACCTTTGTGACATCAAAATGGGCAAAACCGTAAACATCATACATGCCAGACAAGACCTCGGCGCCCTCGGGAGGGCTGCAGATGGTCTGAATGGCTGTTTCCTCAAGGCCCTCTGCCATAACCCTGATCTTAATCTTAGCCTCAGCATCCCAGGCTGTGAGATTGGAAGTACCGTAAATGGTGGCCCCTGTTCCGTACATCATTTCATCGGAATCAAAGGGATTGATGGCCAATGCTTCAGTCATCCATCCCAGCTTGGGACTCACTTCCGGTTCAACGGCTGTTCCACCCCAATAAAGCCAGGGCGAAGCTGAAATGTCATGGGTGTATCTGAAGCTGCGCTCTGGATAGGAAACCCAGTCCCATATTTTTGTCCAAGTTAAGCCAGAGTCCTTTGAGCGGTAGATTTGTGTGTCCGGCCACCAGGAACTATAGGCTGTAACCATCAATGTTCCGGGCTCGCTTCGGTCCAGTGCCAATCCGGAATAACCGAAATAATTGTCACCATCGCTGGGAACACCATTATTTTCAACCGGACTGACAATCAGCCAGGTATCAGTGCTTAGATCAAGTCGGGCTAAATCACCCAGAGTGCCGTCATAGGGCCCTCCATTATTACTGTAGGCAACATAGAGGTATTTATTTACATGATCAATCTTGCCTTGGTGCGGGCAGGGAATGGAGGTAATTTGACCAGGCACCAAAGACCATGACACACCGGCATCGGTGCTTCGGTAAATGCAGTTGCCATTCACATCGCCAACTCCGGCATATATTGTCTTTGAACCAGAGCCAGGTGTTCCGGAATTGGGGTCAAAAACAACCCAGTAGATCCCCTGGACACTGGTGAGATAGGAATTGGTTTCATCGGGTTTATCGATATAGGTCCCGGCATTAGGAAAAGTGTTGACTTTGGACCAGGATGAACCATAATTGATGCTGCGCCACAAGCCAAAACCTCCCTCAGCATCGCCTTGCGCTCCAAAATATATGATTGAATTGTCATTTGGGTCTATAGCAAGACGTTCTCCACCGCCTCGTCCAGGCATGTTTCCACCAATTTTAAAGGGCATTCTCACAACATTCCAGGTGGCTCCGTAATCATCCGATGCGAGGATGGCTCCATTATCCGGGTCCCATTCATTGGTGTAACTGCCGCAAGCCGCGTAAAGGCGTCTGGGTTCAACCGGATCGCTTGCCAGGCTGATTACTCCTGAAAGGTTCCAGTTATCCCAGCCCACAAAATCGAGTAATGGTACCCAGCGCATGGTTGAGCGGTCTAGTCGATAAGCGCCTCCGATATCGGTGCGCGCGTAAACAAGGCCTTTTTCCGATTCATTATAAATAATACCTGGCACAAAACCGCCGCCCACTATCTGGACATTGTCCCAATCATAGTTTTGTGAAGCTTGGGCGAAAATCAGGCTCGGCCCTAAAATCATGGCCACAAGCACTATCATTAAGCTTATTTGTTTCATTGACATTTATCTTCCTTTCAAACCCTTTCGTTTTGTCACTTTTTTAATCGATTCCAAATGACTAGCTAACGCGGAATTCTTCTATTTCTTTTCCAGCCATAACAGCATCATTCTTGATCAAAAAAAATCATTCTGGTTTTTTTTGTTATATTCAGATAAATAATAAAGCTATAAAATCTAGCCGGAAATAGCTCAGAAGCCATTCAGACCATTATTATTATACATTGTATCGTTACACTATGGAACTAGATTTTACAGGAAAAAAGATTGAATTTTCAGTTTAACAGGAATGATCGACTTTGATGAAACAATAAAGCAGCCCATGACGCATTAGGGATTGGAAGGGGGCCTGGTCAATTTTTCAAAATTGGCCAGGCCAACAAAAAGGCGGCGATAAGCCGACGCCTTTTTGTTCAAAGGCGAAAGCCGGAGCCCTGAAAAGCCCGGCCCGGATTGTCTGAAAAAAAGGCTTGACCACTCAGCCAAAGATGCTATCTGATGCGCGAACCTTTTCCGGGCAACGCCCAAAAACCCCTGGTAAGGGCACAGACTAATCAAGCCAGTTGAGTACCCTGGAAGAGGCCTTTTGGCTCCATTCGCTTACCGCTTCATTCAAGAGAGTCTCGTAGGGAGTCAGTTTTGAATCTGCCTTTAATAAAGCTTTCTGATAATTCGACAATAATTCAGGATCCCCTGAGTAAACAGCCCATTTGGCACTGGTCTGGGCCTCGGCTTCGACCACATCAGAGGCAATCAACTCGGCTGTTTCAAGATTGATGAGCCGGAAGGACCCGGTGACTTGAAAACTGGCTTCCCGGGAAAAATAAATGATATCACCTGAAAGGTCTTTGATGTATTGGCTTTCAGCGTAATCAACATAATCAGGATCTTCGGGAGATAGCTCAATTGAACCTTCAAGTTTTTCCTGTTTTTGACTGATCTTCGGCTCGCTATATTTGATTTGCTGAACACGGCTTGAGAGCATCAGGGTTGCTCCGGAAAGCTGACCTACCCGCAGCGAAGTGCTTTCATCTACCAGGGCGGAAAGGCTCATTTCCTGCTCCAAAAGAATGCGGCGCATTTGACTGCGGTCCACCACTTTGGTAAAGGACTTTTGTACCACTCCTTTGGAAAGCTCTGCCAAAAAACGGTCAGAAAGGATTCCGCTTGTATTTGAATAGAAATCACCGGCACGGTTTTCTGTGGGCAGCACCAAGAGATAATCCATGGCCGCGTTTTTGCTCAATTCCGCCTTTTGGGCCGCGTCACGATAACCAGGCACATAGTTCATGGCCAGAATGAAGTAAGAATAGGCCTGTTTTTTATCGGAACGGGCAGTTCCTGATAATTTCTCAAGACCTGCCTGATAATACTCCTCAGCCGCCTTTTCCTTGGCAACCACCAGCTCGGCCGAAAAGTTTTGCGCATCAAGGGTGATGGGGCGTTTTTCCACTTGCAGTGTCCAGAAATCCAGGGCCTCGAGCCGGAAACGGAGATTTTCAAGGGCTTCATAGGTATCGGCAATCCGGCTGTGGCTAAATGCGGCAGAGCCATTTTCTAACTGCCAGATCAGATCAAGACTCTGTTTCACCGCAAGGGGATAGACCCTCTCCAGTAAGGCAATGGCTTCCTTGTTGCCGCGGTCGTAATTAATGGCGGAAATCGCCTCCATTGCTGATTGGACATAGGCCCCCTGATTATAAAAAGACTGGGCGCTCTGCATGGCCCAATAGGATTGGCAGGAAACCAGGGTCAAAAAAACAAAGAAAGCTATACTTAATACTATCATTTTTTTCATCATATTTGTCATATGCGGCTCGCCTCAAAATGAATTCCATGGATATTTTCATTACTTATAACATAAATTGCCGGTTATGGTAAGTTTTTTTTGTTTTTTTGTCGATCTTCCACTGCTGACAGAAAACCGCATTTCAACATTTGTATTTGTTTAGCTGGTTGTTATGTTGGGCGTTTCCTGCTTTCATTTCATTACAGCAGGCCAGGCTTTCCATAACTCCGCTTCGC
>JAFGWI010000115.1 GCA_016937215.1 Spirochaetales bacterium
ATTTTCTTTCGTATCAGCATTGGGAACATCATAATCTGCTGTTAATGTAGTAAAGTCAATCAATGTTTTTTGCAGTGAAAACCCACTATTACATATTAAAAGCAGGATGATACTCATGACTACTATTTGTCGTTTCATTCAAGGCTCCTTTCAATGAAAATAGACTTTTTATGTTACAAATTATAATTATGGGTGATCATTTGTCAACGACTTTTCTTTATTTTTTCTATGATGGTGTTTTTTTTCATAATTTATTTGAATGTTTCAATTTTTTAAGCACCCATTGTTGAGGTAAAAACACTGCTTCAAGTATGGTAATAGATAGTAGATGAGGGTTAACACCTTTTTATTATTGAAAATAGATTCTAATTGCCCCTGACCGCGGAAATGCTTGCGTAACCATCATTATGAGTGTTTCACCTTGCCTATTGGCTTCATAAAGGGTTTAGACGCCTTATTTATGGGCCACAATTTCGTATTGAGAGCTTGCGCGACAAGCTCCGCGTTAGGGATTGGAGTTATGGGCCCAAGGTTTTTCAAAACCTTGGGCCCAAAGCGTTTTTTTCGGGATAATTTCCCGAAAAAAACCTTCGAAGGCAAAGCCGGAGTAACGTAAAGCCCGGCCCGGGGCGGGGTGCAGAGCTCTTCGTAAGGCCTATAGCATCACCCCCGGCAAAAGATCTTTCCGGGCAACGCCCATAACACTATCAGACAAACTACTTGATTCAGTATAAAATTTCCTCGTAAAAACGTGTTTTAGACAGTGATGATTTTGACTGGAGGCGGTCCATGGCAAAAACGTAGGGTTCCCTGCCGATAACAGCTATTTTAATTTCATTTATGGATTTAAAATTGAACAGGATGTTATTGTAAATGGCTTTATAAATGAGATTATAGGGAATCATTTTTTTACTGTTTTGAAACAGAAATTCTTTGGAAAAGTTTATATAAAGGGTTTTTTCGTCGAGTAACACCGAATATAAACGTGTTTTTAATGGAAACAAGGTTGTGGAGTATGGGTTGGCGGGTCCTAATAAGAGTTCATCAAGATATTCGTGAATATCATCCTGAAGTGTTTCTTTTTTAGCGATTTGCCTTTCTTCGCCGACCAGAAGATTCGTCATTTTGTTGGGAAAAAAGAAGTGCCGTTCCACACGACCCCCTTTGGCTGTCAGATAGAAAATCAGAGACAAAGCCAATATGAGAATAAAAAGTGAGGCAGCTATTAATATGGATCGTTTTTCATCGGTCATAATTACTCCGTGAATCCTTTTGTTGATTCAAATTCAAATATAAAATTTTCGACCCCATTATATATACCCTTTGCCAGCTTCTGCAAGTAGCTTTGCTGATTTAAGAGCTTTGCTTCCTCTGAATTTGTGATAAAGCCCAGCTCTATCAACACTGAGGGCATTTTGGCATTCCGTACAACAAACCAGGACTCTTCCTTGATGCCGCGGTTTTCCGTGTATTTGCCTACCGCGCCTTCCATGCCTTTGAGAATATTCTGGGCAAGAATAACACTTTCGATGGTGTATTCTTCTTCCAGCATGGCATTCAGTATTGGAGCGATGTCGCGCATATCAGCGTTTAATTCAGATTCATCAATCAAGTTACGCTTGTAATTGGATGGTAAATACCAGACTTCATAGCCCTTTGCTTTTTTATTCAAGGCCGCGTTGGTATGCACGGATATATAAAGTATGGCTTCATGATCCCCGACTTCCGTGGAATTGGCGAGCCTTACCCTTTCTTCCAATTTTAAATATTTATCGGTATTTCGTGTCATGAGGATTTTTTTTTCAGGATATTTGAGTTTCAGTAATTTATAGAGCTCCAGCGAGAGATCCAGAACAATATCCTTTTCATAAAGGGTCAGGGTTTTCCCAGAACCTGATATTGTTCCAATACCGCCGGGGTCTTTTCCGCCATGGCCTGGATCAAGGAGGATCACAGCCACATTTCTGTGCTCAAGGGATTGGGTTTTCAGCTGGGAAAGGAGTTTATTGGCTGTGGTCTCGGTTAAAAACAGAATGCCCTTTTTGCTGAAAAGCGGTTCAAGGTTTAATAGAAGGTTCTGATTGATTAAAAAAAAAGCCTGATTCAAGCTAAAAAGGATTGATTGGTTCTCGATAATGATCATTCCCTGCTGGATAATGGGGTTATAATATAATTGTCCCTTGTTTTTGTTTAAAAAGCTGTCCAGGCTGATATCTTCGGCCCATAAAAATCCGGACAATACCAAAAGGACAGGGAAAATATTAAAAGACTTTAGTTTCATGCAAATCCAAGCCTCTTTAAAAAACGGCTTTCCTCAGTGGCAAAACTTTCCAGCGTATGGAATGCCCCCTGTAAACCGCCCCGCTTTATTGAAAGCCAAAAAGCCAGACTCAAAGGCTTACTCCCCTCGCCTTCCCACTTAATAGCAAATTTTTGGGTGATAATGCCCAGGATTTCCTGCAAAGTATTTCCATACCAGTCAATGGCCTTTTCCAAAGCCAGCTTTGGAAGTGCCATGATGTTCAATTCCAAAACCTCAGGCAGTTCATGGGGACACCCTGATATCAATTCCGAGATAAAATCGTTATTTTCATTTTCGCTAAACTCAAGACATTGGGGCGGAAAATCACTTTGCCCAAGGCCGTAAAGTAAGGCCTCGGTATTTTCATTTCCCGGTTCCAGGGAAATATGGATGTTATTGATCATCATTCGGCAAAGCAAAGAGGCTTCTTCAGAATCATCAGCCTGGCTAATGATATTCCCGCATTTTTCAACATTATTGCGGGGAAAGAGGACATTGTCCCCTTTTTTGATACGAAAAAAAACCTCCTTGATTCGCGGGTCAATCAAATTCTTCGGGGTATGGACGATTCCCTTCACCATTCCCGGAACAGAAATAAAGGCCCTTTCCGCGGAAAACTGTTTTTCTGTTGGCAGCAATTTACCAGGGTCTTCACCAACCGCGATTTTAACCGCTGCCTCTGCGGGGTTTATTCCCGAGGAAAGGGGATAGGTCCATCCAGACATATAACCGCCTGACAAGCGGGCCGCGATTTCTCCTAGCATGGGGCCCTTTTTTGTCAGTTTGATATCACCTTTGGCTGCTCCTGTATGAAGCCCCAGGGCCCTGATGCCTTGAATAAAGATATTTTCAACCTCATTAAGCTTATCCCTGGCAAAGGAGCTGGGCATGGTGTGACCCATTTCAATAAAAAAGGGATCAAAATAAATATGCCGGTCAGCGATGCCGCAGATCTGGATCTGATTTTGATAGATTATAGCATCAACACTGAATTCAGGACCTTCCATGAATTCTTCCACAATGACTTCACCGCAACGTGAAAACCCTAAGGATTCCTGTATATCATTTTTTAAAACTGTCAGATTGTATATTTTTTTTACGCCGCGTGCCCCCATATTGTCCACAGGCTTGATCACGCAGGGAAAACCAATGGTTTCGGAGATTTTCCCGATATCTTCACCTGCCCTATACACCAGAAATCGAGGAGAGGGAATGCCTTTTTGATCAAAGACCTTTCGCATTAATCCCTTATGGGTGGCATTTAGGGCTGTTTCATAGTCAATACCCGGAAGACCGAGTTTTTCAGCCACAAAGGCCACTGTGGCTGAAAAATCGGTGCCCGCGGTCATAATCCCGGCGATGTTTTTATCCTTCCTGGCAGCTTCGAGAATTCCTTCCTTGTCTTTTAAATCAAGAGCCAGAAAATGATGAGCCAAGCTGATTCCCATGGCACCGGAAAAACCATCTACCACAGTCACCTCAAGGCCAAGCCTTTTGGCAGCTTCTATGGCCGGTATCTGCATGAGACCAGCTCCCAATATATACAATCCTTTAGGCATACTTATATGTCCCTTTCTTTTTCTGCGTAAACTTCAAAGGTGTCGCCCAAGCCGAAGAAGCGGCTAAGTTGATTCAAAATTCCGCCCATGGCTTTGATTTTTCCAAACACAGGAAAACGCTCGCCATGATGGCCGGTTATTCTGATCCGGCGCAAGCGAAAACCAGCCAGTTTCAACTGCTTTTTAATAGTGCCCGGCTTCCAAAGTGTGAAATGATCATCAGGATGGGCCTTTAAATAGGCCAGTTTGTTTTTGATCATGGAAATTCCCTGGCTGTTGGGTAATCCCAGGGCCAGGATTCCGCCTATTTTCATGCATTTATTAACATTAGACAACAGGGATTTCAACAAGGCAAAATGCTCAAGCACATACCAGAAGCTCACCCCGTCAAAGGTTTGTTCAAAGGATGGAAAATCCTTTTCCACATCACAGCACAAACAAGGCAGCTTTAATTTCCTTGTCACATAATCAACTGCATGGGAAGAAATTTCTATTCCCTGGGCCAGGTGCCCGGAATCATTAACAGCCGCAAGAAAAGGCCCATAGGCACAGCCAATATCCAGAAAACCTCGTTTTTTGTCGGAAGCCATTAATCCCAGCATGATCTTGAGCCGGTCAAATGAGTTTTTTTTAATATTGTCAAAATCCTCGAGGTAGGTTTTTCCATATTGTTTTTTGTAATCATCAAAAAAATAGGATTCCTCATAGGGGTTTTCTCTTCGGGAAAAGGGAATGGCGTAAATCAGAGCGCAATTTCGGCATTGAAAATAAGTTTTATTGGGAAAACGTCCTATAGCTTTATTCTTGTGCTCATCACAAAGAGGGCAGCGATTGATGGCTTCCGGTCTAAGGTTGCCCAGGATCTGACTCAGCAACTCCGGGGTTTTCAGGTAATTAGCAAGCTGGTGTGAAAATCGCTTAAGAGTTTTCTTTGGATTATTAAACAATCGGAAAAAGCATTGTTTTTTAATACAATTCACACCTAATGAAAGGAGCCCGGCTTTACGGCCAAGCTGTTCATGATATTTTGAGGGATTCACCAATAAAACAGACACTCCCTGGTACAGGGCTTCAAAACAACTGAGCCCAAAATGAGTAAAAACAAGGTCTGAAGCTAAAATTTCCTTGTCGATATTCTCAGGATTTTTCAGGACCCTCAAGCCTAAAGGCCATTGAGTTCGCTTAAAACCTGGCCCCTGTACCAGGGTAATGGAAAATTTTTTATCTAAGCCCTGATCCATGAAAAAATCCAGCAACAGGCTGCTGAGGTTTTTTTCATCTTCCCCACCAAAGGTGATAAGGATTTTTTCCGGCGGAAAGCGGAGTTCAGCTTTCCGCTTGTCAAAGCACCGGTGAAAAGCACGGACATTTGCCTGGCTTTTTTCAAGATTCGGCAAGGTATCCACAAGATAATCCATCTCATCCCGGAAAAGGCCGCCTTCATCCAAGGCAATAGCCGACTTTCCCTTGCTTAACCGAAAATCCCTTTCACCTGTTTCTCGTTGATCAAAAACCAGAAGCCCATCATTATCATAGGCATTGTTTTGGAATTCCTCCTGATTGACAAGCCTTACAGTGTGATAGCCCGATAAATCGTGCTGGATTTGTTCAGCCCGCTTGACATGGCCTTTTCCATTACCGGGAAGGCTGTTGGGAAAAATGGTCAGATTCATTTTTTGCTTCCTCGGCTCCTGTTTGCTGATTTTTAAACCACTCGACCAATTCACTGGCTTCAAGAGGCTGTCCCTGGTAAAGGTCGTTGAAAATTTGTTTGATAAGAAGATAGTCCTTTTCCGTATCAAGGCTCACTCTGGAGCCAGGCAAATACACATTAGCAGGGCAGATTTTTTCCAGGACCTTAAAAACGCCCCTGTTACGATAAAGATAGGTGGTGATGTGCTCCCGCTCAAAGGGATCACTGCTCTTTTTGTCAGCCTCATAAAGGACTCGGGCCTCGACCACCTCTACCCCGGTTCCCAGGGGCATGTCAAGATAATGGGACAAATCAGCTTTTGCTTTTCTGTGTTCCTCCATAATCATTTCACAGAGTAAAGGAGAAACAAATGGATTGTCACCTGTAGCGCGGACAATACAGTCAAGGTCAAAGCAGCGCGCCGCGAGCGCATAACGCTTTAGCACATCATCCTTGGGCCCCTTAAAAATATCAAAACTCTGTTTTTGAGCCAAGGGCTTGAGCTCGTTATAACTCTGTTCATCGGTAACCAGGCAGTGTTCCTGGACCTTCACTTTTTTTAGGGCCGCCATGGCCAATTCAACAACAGTCGCTTCCCCCAAAGGCAGTAAAGCCTTGCGGTTAAGACGTTTTGAATCCAGTCGCACTTGAAGCAAAATTCCTGTTCTCATTCCATGATCACCCATTTGTCAATCAGATTTCTGGCATCGGTCATGAATTTCCTGTGGTTTTCCCTGACCCAGTTTTGAATCATTTTAAATTCTTTATAGGAATAATAGGGGCCATTATCGGATTTAAAAAGATAGCGGAAAAAGGCCCATGTGTCGAGGGAGGCAGCCTGGTTCTTTACCTTCACGAATATGTTCTTTAAATAAAAGTATTTATAGCCCTTGTCAGGAGTGGTGTTTTCAGGGATTTGTTCCATCGCGTAGCCGCATTTTAGTGCCTCGTTATAGACAATTTGATAGCCCCACAAAAAGGCCCGGAAGCCAAAATCCATTTTTTGCCAAAAGGGGGTTTTGATCATTCCATCATAGCCGGTCATGGCTGTAAAGCTTGGTTTGTGAATGAGTCCGCAAAAATCATAGGGGAAAATACTGAGTGACTGGGGTTTGGGCTGACTCAAAGGCATTACCAAGAGTTTTTTCTTCATCATCACCGGAACTTGAATACTGGGAACATCCTCATTCTCCTGAGTAAACAAATGGGGCACTTGATATAAATGCTCCAGTTCCAAGGCAGCTTTCAAATTAGTGGAAAAATGGGAAGGAGAATGCAGCTGCATATCACTCCACAGAATAAACACATAATCAGAAAGGGATTCCTGAACAATCAGGTTGATGATCTCGCCCCAGGTAATCTTTTTCTGGATCATCAAAAAATTGAGTTTCGGAAAATCCTTGGAAATTTCCTGGGAATCAAAGGTGAAATTGGGGCTTTCCACAAAATTCACATCGCCCAGATTCAAACTGATCAGCTGAGCGAATAATTCCCGGCGATTGAATTTTCCGCCGCGGTTCAGAACAAAAAAAGAGACCTTTCCCTTTTTCTGGGGCTGGCGTTTGATATAATTATAAGTCAAAAGACTTTCCTCAGAAATTGAAGGTATAGTACTCATCACAGTTCCTGCATAATGAAGGATAATCCTTCTGAATATGTTTTAAATAAATCTCCTGGTTTTTGTTCCAGATATCATCAAGAGAATCGGTAAATACATTTCCCAGAACAGCCTTGTTCCCCGCGTCTTGCCGGCACATGGGCACCGAGCCATCGAGCAAAATCACCATGTCGCGTTTCAAGTGCCAGCAGGGAATACGTTTCAAGGGAGAGATATCAGTGACTTTACGACTGGGTAACACACCGCAAAAATCATCATATTTCTGGATAATCAACTGGCTGGTTTTCTCTTTCCAGGATTTATAAAAGCTTTCAAGATCATCTTCATTTTCGTTCATGCGAACAGCCTGTACATGAAGATTCTCCTTAAAATGCTCAAGAAAAAATTCCGAACAACCGAGAGCCTCGTTAAAACCCTGGCCGCGTAACTGGCCGTAGACCTCAGGATTGACCGAGTCGAGACTGAGAATAATGTCCAGCTTTCCAAGATCCCTTTGTTTAAGCTTAAGCCATTTGTCCTGATTCCAGCCGATTCCCGAGGTTTCAATTAAGCAACTGAAAAATGGCTGATCCAAAACAAGACTCATTATATCATAAATCCCGGGATGAAGGGCTGGTTCACCAAAGGGCGACAGATTGATCACAGCGTTTTCAGAAAAGTCCTTGATTTTTTCCAGCAGTGTCTGGAATTGTTCCAGAGCCATCAGAGCTTTATCTTCCAGTAAACCGGGATTTAAAGCAGGATAATAGCAATAAGAGCATTTTTGAGGACAAGCAGCTGATACCTGGATGGAATAGTAATAGGGCCGGGTCCTGAGCTCGCCAGGGTATTTTTCGCAAAAATCCATGAGCTCAGCATAATTCTTCACACCCTTTTGTAGGATTTTCCGCACCAAAAGAAAATCCTGCTTTTTACCGCAATTCAGATCCAGCCTGAGCATGCGTAAATCCTGGGGAGAAATTTCGGTTTCAATATCAAAGGCATTGATATTTTTAACTAAAACAGAAAACATATCAAAGCGACACGACTTGCTTTCGCATTGAGCGGACAATTTAACCAACTGTGGGATGATCGAGGTTTTAATCATTTCAATGGTAATCCCCTTGGGAAAACCATCTCCATAACTGAAATCCGCGAAATATTTTAAATGGTTTTCATACATTTTAAGAGCAATTTCGATGTCCAGCAGGGCTTCATCGGCAAAAAAATAAAATACATGATCAAAACCTCTTGAAAGTTTCACTATTTCATCCAGCATGGCTGTCAATGACCAGCTTTCCCGCAGGATTTGTTTTTCCCAGGGAAGGTTTTGAGCTGGTTCAGAGCCCAAAAAGCAGATTTCGTCCACTCCAGGCAGTTTTTTGGCGAATTCACTGACCCGCTCTATAGCGCTTTTACCGGATTCCAGTGTTTGAAAGGCATGGGCAGACAAATCCATGCCATTGATTATTGCAATATTTTTCATAGTCAGCTAGATTATCGGACCACTGTCCGCCCCCCTTAACCAGAGAGATTTTTCAATTATTATCCCTTTATTCAGTTAATTTAGAATACTCTGAATTGTTTGCCATGAAAAGCCCCTCGTCTGTTATGATTCAGGGTTTTTAGCGGTTTGTTTATACGAATAGATTTTTGATTGAGCCAAAGCGGCACATTGTTTTTCCCGCGTTAGGGATTGGAGCAATGGGCAGCCATTTTTTCAAAAATGGCTGCCCAAAGCGTTTCAGGCAGGACAATTTCCTGCCTGAAACCTTCGGAGGCGAGAGCCGGAGTTGCGCAAAGCCCGGCCTGCTGAAATGAAATGGAAGCAGGCAACGCCCATAAATCTGAGCAAAGAAACATCAAATCAGCAAATTTCCGGTCGCTTCTACTTGAGACATTTAAGGAATTTTCAGTATACTGCTGATAATTCAAGCCGTAGAGAACCGGCTTTTCTTTACAAGGAAAGGTAAAAAAGCAATCATGGAAAAAAACATTATCAATCAAGTGAAGCCCTTCAAGGCCCTTCATTATAACCCTGAAAAAATCAGCAATATTGGAGACTGCCTCACACAGCCCTATGATGTGATTTCGCCTGAGGCTCAGGAGAAGTATTATGAAAAGAGTCCTTATAATTTTATCCGGCTTATTTTGGGAAAAATCATGGAGGAAGATGATGAAAAATCGAACCGCTATACACGGGCAAAAGCTGTTCTTGAAGAATGGAGGAGCCAGAATATCCTTAAACTCACCGATTCAACCTGTTTTTGGATTTATGAACAGGAGTTTTCCCTGCCAGGTGAAGGGCTTCGAAAGGTCAAGGGCTTTATCGGCCGTGTGAAACTCCACGATTATGATGAAATGAAAATACTCCGCCATGAAAAGGTGTTGAAAGGCCCTTTGCAGGACAGAATCGACTTAACCAAAAGCACCAATTGCCAGTTTGAATATATCTGGGGCGTTTATCAGGACAAGGAATTTACCATCGACCAGGTTCTGGAAAAATGCACAGAAAAAGAACCACTTATCGATTATCTTGAAAAGCCCTTTATGGTTCGCCATAAACTCTGGAAATTATCGGATCAAAAATTATGCCGTATTGTGGAAGAAAGGATGGAGGCATTAAAGATCTATATCGCCGACGGTCATCATCGCTATGCCACCATGCTGCAAATCTCAGAGGATTACAGAAAAGCCAATCCCCACGCTTCTTGTGATGCTCCCTGGGAATACATCCTTATGTTTTTGGTGAACTCCGAACACGAGGGCTTGACCGTTCTCCCTACTCACCGCATGCTTCACTCTCTCAATATAGAAAATTGGGAACCGGTAATCAAAAAACTGGAAAAGTATTTTTCCATTATCAAAATCGCCTATGGCAATAACAGGGAAGCAGCTCAACAAGAATGGCTCACGAGCCTTTGTGAAGGATCGCCCAGCACCTTTGGCCTGGCATTGAAAAATCATCCTCATTTTTATGCACTTAAGTTAAAGGATTACGAGGCCTATGACAAGTTATTGAAGAGCAGCCATTCCAAAGACTGGAAAATGCTGGAAGTGAACGTGGTCAATTATCTTGTGCTCCAGGAGGCATTAGGCATTTCCGAAGAGCAGCTGGCTCAAAACACCAATGTCAAATATGTGATCGATGAAAAAGAAGGATTGAATCAGGTTTATTCTGGCGCCATGGAAGCCCTGGTTGTGCTGAACCGCACATCCTTTCAGGATGTCATTAATGTTTCGAACCGAAAGGAAATGATGCCCCGAAAATCCACCTATTTTTATCCCAAGCCGGTTTCCGGTTTGGCCATGTACCCCATGGATTCCCAGGAGTGAGGATGGATTTGGGCTTTCCAAGCCAAACTCAAAAGGTCTACAAAGTCTCTGAAATCACCTCTCTTATCAAAGAGACCCTAGAAAATGAATTCAACTATATTCAGGTGGAGGGGGAGATTTCCAATTACAGGCCTTCCCATTCAGGTCATGTGTATTTCAGCCTCAAGGACCAGGGCGCCGTACTGAGCAGCGTGATGTTCCGTTCCCAGGTGTTGAAACTTCACTTCAAGCCCAAAGACGGCATGCTGGTCCAGGCTAAGGGCAGATTGTCGGTTTATCCCAAAAGCGGTTCCTACCAGATTATCTGTGACTCACTGAATCAGGCAGGAATGGGCGACCTATTGATGATGATTGAAGAGCGGAAAAAACGCCTGGCAGGAGAAGGGCTTTTTGATGAAGAGCGCAAACGAAAAATACCCCTTTTGCCGCAGCGGGTCGCTGTCATTACCTCGCCTACCGGAGCCGCTGTTCGGGATATCCTCAGGGTACTAAAACGCCGCAATTCCGGGGTCAATGTTCTGGTGGTTCCGGCCCTGGTACAGGGTGATGAAGCCCCGGCCCAGTTGTGTCGTCAACTTCGAATTGTGAACCTTCACAAACTGGCAGATGTGATTATCATTGGACGGGGCGGCGGCAGCCTGGAAGATTTGCTGGCTTTTTATGACGAAGAAGTGGTTCGCGCCATCGCAAAGTCGAAAATTCCGGTAATTTCAGCCGTAGGTCATGAAATCGATTTTGCCTTAAGTGATTTCGCGGCCGACCTCCGGGCCCCTACTCCTTCGGCAGCAGCGGAAATGGTGGCAGCCTCAAGAGAGGAACTCCTTCATCGCGTGGGGGAATCGCGGATAGCAATGACCCGGCAGCTGAATAAACAGCTTGAACATGTTAAACTAGTCATGAACCAGTTCAAAGCGGAAAACATGGAACGCAATTTCAGAATTTTCATTCAGCCGGTTTTGCAGCACTTTGATGATATGAAAGAATACCTGATCGACGGAATGAAACATCATCTAAGGGAAAAAAAACATCAGTTTGAAATAGTCAAACAGCGTTTACTGGCTAATTCGCCCTACTCTATTCTGGAACGGGGATACGCTGTTGTGACACGGAAAAATGATGATAAAATCATCAAAAGCAGCCATGAAATTCAGGCTGAAGATAAAATCAGCATAAAAGTAGCCAAGGGCTGTTTTGACGCCCAGGTAAAGGAAATTCACCATGAAAAACTTTGAAGAGCGATTAAATCGTCTTGAAGAATTATCAGACCAGATTCAGGAAGGCCAGATAGGCCTTGAAGACGCAGTGTCCCTTTTTGAAGAGGGCATTAAAATCTCCAAAGCCCTGGAAAAGGACCTGTCCAAAATCGAGCGAAAAATCGAAATACTGATCAACCAGCCCGAAACCAAGGATGACAAACCGGAAATGGAATTATTTCCTGAACTAAACGAGGATTAAAGGCCCTTGGGGAGTTCCAGGACATCACCGATGGAAACACCCAGGTCGCTTAAAAGCCCCTGCCGCACTTCCAGAGCATAACGGTAGGAATAACGTGATGCCACGGTTTTCTCTGAAAAGGGGGCCATGTCCTTGATATCAAGGATTTTGCCATCGCCGCCGATGAAGGTCACTGTTAAGGGAATGCTCACGTTCTTCATCCAGAAGCCATGCTTTACATACTGATCATAAATAAAAAGCATGCCTTCACGGTCGCTGATTTTTTTTCGGAACATGAGCCCCAGGGTTTGTTCATCCTGAGTCCGGGCAAGCTCGATGGTAAAGGTCTCGCCCTTGATGGTCATTTTGGTGGTTTCCAGTTTTTTTTCACCACAGGAAAGGCCTAAAACCATAAAGACTAAAAATAAAAAGCCGTATTTTAATTTCATCTGATTGTTCATCCTTTTATTGTAAAAGAAATAAAGTCCGCGATTTTAAGAAGCGGATGTTTTTATGAATATCTAGAATGCCATAAGCCCGTACCAGGGTCAATAGTAAAATCAAAAACACTCCCAAACGACCAAGGATGATGGATTTATAGAACACATAAGCCGGGAAAATGGTTGGCCGGTCCTTTGTTTAAATCAATCATTTACAGGGGAATTGGGTGATCAAATTAATATATAATTGAGCAACCAGAAGGGCATCAACGATGTCCACAGAGCCGCTGCAATTAACATCAGCCAATTCCTGAATGAAAGAATCTGGATGAAGCCCAACATAAAATTGCGCGATTAAAAGGGAATCCACAATATTCACCCAATTATCCTGGTTAACATCACCCAATTCAGCAGGTTCGGGTGTGGGTGTGGGTGTGGGTGTGATTGTCTCAGCTCCAAAAACCCGGAATTCATAAAAACTGGCCCACATATTTGGGTCAAGACCCGTGACAGTGATTCGGATATAACGGGCCTGGGTTGAAAAAAGATCAACCTGAGTTTGAGATGCTAGGCTATTGTTTCTCTGGTCCGCGACCGTGGTCCAGCTGGAATTATTGGAAGAAACCTCAATAAGATATTTATAAACATGGCCTGTTCCTTCCCAGAACACCTCGCTGCCTGATAAATTATAAATATCACCCAAATCTACTTTCCACCAGTGACCGGTATTCCCGTTATTGGCACACCAGCGGGTGGTCAAATCTCCGTCATTACCATTGGCTGCAGGGTTTTCACTTTCTTCACTGTCAACGTTCGCTGCTTTTTTCAAGGCAATATTGGGCCCTGGCGCTGGAGTCGGGCTGGGAATGGTGCTGCCATCAATAGCGATTTGGTATGTGCTAATGGAATAGGCAGGAACACTGGCTGTAAAGCGCTTACCAGAAATCGGCAGATTCGCCAGTTGGAAGAGGTTCTCATTTTTCGATGTTCGGTGAACTGAAACTGAATTGGTGGTGGTGGAAAAAGCAGAAAGATCGATGGTGTAATTTTCGCTGGAAGAGCTTTTTTCATTCAGAACAACAATAGTCAGATAGTCCTGCTTTTGGCTAATAGCAGCGATCATATTGGAATGATTGATATCAATAAAACGCGCGCCCGGCCGGATAAATTGACTGAAATTCCGGTGCATGTAGAAACGTTTAGTAAAGGTAAAGCTCTGGGTGCTCTGATTAACATGGATTGAGCCCCACACACCGCCATCAACAATTTGCCAGTCCAGCCAAGCCACTGGCTGCATTTCCCGAAGATCGGTGATAATTCGCTTGGCCATATAAATAGCCACATCATTATCATCACCGCCAGGCCAGCCCAGAGGGCCTGATTCTGATTGCCATAATCGCTTGCCCAGGTTTGCCGCCAGATTTTTGAGATCGCCCCTTTTCGAACCAGAATAGGAATGGCTATTGATTTGTGAAATATAGGATAAAGCTGCTTGGGAATAGCTCTTCACAGTGGTAATCGTGGTATCAATACTGGTTTCATCGGGCGCGCTCAGACGTGTTTCGCTTAGGCCTTTAGATACAAGAGTTTTGCCCATGATTTCCAGCAAAGCCGATTGGCTGGATGAAGTGAAGCTACAGCCTTCCTGGGTATTGCCTTCCACCCACCAACTTGCCGATGGTTCATTCAAGGGTTCCAGTGTATTAAAAACAATCCCCCAGGTGTCGCGGTAATAACGGACAACCTCGGTTAAATAATCGGCAAAGGCCTGGTAATTTCCCGGGGATAGATTATTTCCAGGTGAAGAAGCACCCGAAGCGCAAGCGCTATTGGTCATCCAGTAGGGGGGAGAATTGGAAAAGGCTTCGAGAACCAGATTCTGGCCAAGGGCCTCTGCCCGCTGAATCAGCCGCAATAAAACAGCCCTCTGGTATTTGTCCGCTTCCCAGTCCCACACACCCGGTGATGGTTGATACCCGGGCATGTCCCGGAATTCAGTCATATGATGATGCGATGGATTTTCACCGCCGCCGATATTAAAGCGAAAGATATTATAACCCAATCCTGTTTCAGGATTAATCACGTATTCCACAAGATTATTCCGGTTCGATTCCGACCATCTACCAATCTGATTGCCCCACCAGCAGATGCTGGCTCCCCAGCCCTCAAATTGCTGGTATTGAACCATTGGGTCGACTGTCACGGTTTGCCCGAAAATAAGGGGGCCTATGGTGAAAAAAAGAAATACAATGGTTAAAAAGTATTTGAATTGGATTGTAAATCTGCGTTTCGTGGTATTTGTCATGATTTAAGCTCCGATTACTATAGTGATAAAGGCTGATCGCTTTTTGCTATTCAGAAGTGCGACCAGGCCGTTTGAAAATAAATGCCATTCCTACAATATGAACCCAAATTGGAAAAGGCTGATTTTCATGGGTTTTTAGATCTGCCATTTAGATGATAGCTATTACAGAATTATCTTACCCCAACCTGGTGTCTACTTTTCCAGTCCAGGGCAAGATCCTCATGGCATTAACAACTTAGTCTGTTAACCCGAAATTCGCCAGCACCATAGGCGAGTCATGAAAACCCACATAAAGGGTATTATCCTCAACTAATAATTCAGAAACCCACGATACCGGACTCTCCAGTACTTCGAATAAATCATATGTTTCAACCTGAATAAGATTTTCAAAATCATCGATATTGTAAACTTCGATTATTCTAGAATCGTTACTAAGAAATAAATAATGTCCAGAAACGGTCCAGCAAAAGCGATCAGAGTTTATGGGTAAATTTTTTACCAATTTGGGTAATGGGGGATTAGAAATATCAATGACATTTATCCCTTCACCATTCATAAGATGGGCAAAAAGATAATCACCATAAATACTAAATTCAGAGCTGAGATTAAAAGTGGTATATGAACCAACAACACTGGGGTTATGAAAATCGGAAATGTCCACAATGAGCAGTTTATATTGAGTCATTGGATTACCTGTCATAAAAAAAGCGTAATTATCCTTGATTTGAACCGAAATACCATAATTAATCGATTCCGATATATAGACTTGCTCAGGATTAGCAGGATCGCTAAGATCAAGAACCTCGAAAAGATTGCTGCCAAATGGTAAAATAGCGTAATTTCCACTTACTTTAACAAAGTTCAGGTAATTTCTAGTTTTTGTTAATTCATAATCTGGCGGAATTGATAAATATCTGCCTATCAATAGAGGAGCAGCCAAATCTGAAACATCATAGATGAATAATCCCTCACGTCCACAGGCCAAAAAAAGGAGATTATCTTTATAATCCAGACTATCTACCGCTTCTGCCAAGGGGTTAATTCTGGAGAGTAAACGGGGCTCAAGAGGATCGGTAAAATCAAATATTTCAACACCGGAATAAGTATCATTGCAAAAAACAATGGGGCCATGCTTGATAATTTGTTTCGCCTCACCATAAAAATCTGTATTAGCAATCCAAATGGGAGATTTCAAATCGGAGATATCATGAACATTTAGTCCTTTGTATTTATGCAAAGTGAATAGATAAACCCCCTCTTGATAGATATCCGCTATGGACTCGTTATTGCCAGAGTAACTTTGATTGATCTCAAACAATTCCACAGGTGAAGTCACATCTGAAATATCGTAGATCGAGACCGTACCGCTATTGCCGCCATCGCAATATAATTGATTACCCTGCAGCCAAATCACTGTTACCAATGGGAGGTCGATTTTTGTTATCAATTCAGGATGAAGCAAATCGCTGATATCAATAATTTGAAGACTTTTCTGATAATCTGCTACAAATAATTTATTATCTGACAATTCCAGATCACGCGCATCCCCTGGTGTATCATAGTGCGAGACAAGAAGGGGTTTTGCTGGATCGGAAAAATCAAAGAAAAATATACCATCCTTGCCTTTAGCCAGAATAATATGATTTTGATAAAATAGAATATCGCCGGGATTTTTATTGTAATTGTTTATGTACGTGGAAGAAAGTAAAAAAGGCTGCTCCGGATTGGAGATATCAAAGGTATATAAATAATTGTCAGAAGCGCTAACAGCCCAATTTCCATGTATAACCAGTTTGCCCAATCTCTGGAATTCACCCGACAAGGCGGCAATTCCGGATAGGGGCGCGGAAAAATCCCTCGCATCAAAAACATAAAAATAAGTTTCCCCGATGCTGGCAGTAGCGGACACTGGGGTCCACACTGTAGCTGTCACATAGAGATAGTCACCGGAAATGGCGCAACCCTTAATACTCATATCTTCGTTTTTGGGGTATGTATTTACCAAAACCGGATCAGCCGGGTCACTCATATCATAAAATTTTAAATAACCATAGGTCCGGATGATCATGATTTCATTATAAGGGATTATTTCAAGAGGAACATCGGAGGCAGCAAAATCTCGACTGACTTCTCCTAATTTAGTGAAAGCTTTAAATTCTACCCCATCAGGAAATCCGGATGAATTGGGTGTGGCTGTGGGTTCATCTGTTGGGGATAGAGTTGAGTCATGACATTCAAATTCGGAAATCAAAGCAATATAATACTGAGCAATCAGCAAGGAATCGACAATATTGATATTGGAACTGCAATTCACATCAGCAAATTCCGGATAAAAATTCTCTGGCTCAAGACCAATATAATACTGGGCAACAAGTAACGCGTCCACTATATTTATTTTGTCATCTGAATTAACATTTCCGATTTGTTGGGCCAAAAGGGGACTCAAGGATATTAAGGCCATTAATATAATAAATATTATTTGCTTTTTCATTAAATTCTCCTGGTTTATAGTTTTAAATAAAGGCCACTTATATAAGCTAAAAACCATTATCATGTTCCCAAATAATTGGTTGGAAGCCATTATAGCAGGAAAACTAAAAAAATAAAATCAGGATACACCAGATTTTTCAGCAATTTTTGATTCAGCATCACAGATTCTGCCTTGGTTCTCAGAAGGGTGATGCAAGCATAATAAAGTTCTCTTTCGCAACAAAGAATATTTTCAGGGCCTTTGGTTTTATCGGAAGTTTTCGCTCTAAAAAAGGGAGCTTTCGTTTTACTCACGCGTTAGGGATTGGAGGCAGGCAAGCTGTTTTTTCAAAAACAGCGCGGCCAACAAAAAGGCGGCGTTTTCAGCCGCCTTTTTGGTCGAAGCGAAGCGGAGTGCCGGAAAGCCCGGCCTTTTGAAGCGGAGCGGAAAAAGGAAACGCCCTAAAAATCCTCTAAAAACCTGCCGCGGGACAAATCCAGTAGATCATCCTCGGCCTGGCTCTTGTCTTTGAGGTCATTAAAGACCTTGATAGCCACATATTTCACGGTCAAGGGTTTTTCAAGGGCCAGACGAATCTGATCCCATTCCCAGCGGGCGTTCTGGGGATCAAGGCTTTGGGGCAAGCCGTATTTTTCTGAGAAATCGGCGAACAAAGTAAAATAATCGAGTTTTTCCTGATTCAGTTGAAGGATGATGATGTAGAGCTTTTCATCAAGAAATTGAAAATAGGCGCGGTCGATAAATCCCTTACCCTCGCATTCGATGAGGTTCTGGTCGCGGAGAGGCAAAAAGGAAACATCTGGGTCGCCGCGATAATTAAAATGATTATCTTCAAGCAGGGCGGATTTAACTTCAGCCAGGCTCATGCCCAAAAGGATTTTCCGGTAGCCCTGGGGCGCGGGCTGGTTGCCTCTGGTATTATCACTAAAATCCAGGGTTGATTGGGCAAAAAGCGTTCCTGCCAGGAGAAGAATCATTAAAAGAAATAATTTGTTTTTCAAACCGGTTTTTCCTTTCGCCTGCTATGATTATCGGTATCAGCCCTCTGAAATTAAAGCCTTGGAAAGCGGAATACCCTGCAAAGGGTTTGAAATAATATTTCATGGCTTTGATTTTATTTTTCCTGTGGGTTACAATGGAGGCTATGAAAAGGCTTGCGAATATTTTAATCCTTTCACTGATGGTTCTCTTTATTAGCGGATGCGCCTCCTCCAGGGGCAATACTTACGATAATACCCAGAACGCGGACAAGAATGATAACAAAGCAAAAACCGAGACAACAACTAATAGCAATTCCACCTCCTCCACTTCTGAAACCGAAGAAAAGGAAGTGGTTGAGGATATAAAAACCCTTGTTTTTACCATCAATTCCAGCCCCCAGGGTGCCGCGGTTTATCTTGACAACCGCTATGCCGGGAAAACGCCCCTTGAATTGTATCAGGAAGATGGCTATGGATTCGGCAGTTACGAAATTCGTCTGGAATTGACGGGTTATTACAGTTATCAGGGTTATTTTAACTGCACATCCACTGGCCAGTCTTTTCATTTTAAGCTGGAACAAATAACTGGTTTTCTGGAGCTTGAAAGTGATTCCGAGGTTTACCACATCAGCCTTGATGGCAGGGCTATTTCAAGGGGAAAACAAAGGCTGGGAATCGGGCGTTACCGTCTCCGGGCTTATGCCTTTGGCTATGTTGAGGAAAACCAGGATATTGTGATTGAAGAGAACCAAACAACCCGGATTTATGTTTCACTCCCTCCCGCGGCCTTTGAGATCTCCCGGTTAGGCCCGTCAAAGTCCCGGTTTAATCCCCAGAATCCCGGCAGCTTCAGTCAGGTAGAGATTTCCTTTCATGTTACCAGTTTCGGCCGGGCCGAAATTTTTATCTACGGCCCCGATAATCAGGAGGTTTTTCAAAAAAATATTTCCGCTTTTTTTGAAGAAAATCAGCGTTTTTTCTGGAACGGCCGAAAAGAGGGCATCATACTCCCTGATGGGCAATACCGAATTTTGATCAAAGCCATTGATGAACGCGGCGGTGACGAGCATATTTTAAGCAGCATTGTCAATATAGACAGTTCCCTGGCTTTGAATTACAGGTCCATCCTGAGCGGACAGAGTGGTACTCTTCTTACAGCCTGTACCGACCAGATGGCCGAAGATTACGCCCAAATTTCCGGCCTTTTTCTCGGCCATATTGGCGAAGACGGCTCCCTAAGGGCTCCTCTGGCTCTTGGTTTTCGCCTGGGGCTTTATAAGGAAACAGAACTCACTTTGCAAACCACCGTTATTGCAAGGGACGCAGCCTATTTACCCTTTTTTCTTTCTGCTGGTGTCAGAACACTTCTTTTCCGCGGAGCCGGCGATTTTACACTAAGCAGCGCGGCCCAGCTCAAGGGGGTTTTTCATTATGGCACAGGAGCTGATACTCTAAGCCTTTATACAGGACTTAGCTTGAGCCTGCCCCTGCAATTTCAGCTTGGCCCGCTATCGCTGATTCTTCAACCGGATATTGCCATCGGCCCATGGGAGATTACTTATACAGCTGATTATGACAGCCATACTGCTTTTTTTGCCTGGGCTTACGGCCGGGCCGCGCTTTTATTCGACCATAGGGGCTTCACAACAGCCCTTTCCGCGGCTGTCCGAACCCTGAGCTTTGACAAGGGTTTTGCTCTTGCCTGGCCCATGCAGATGGGGGCGGAATTTCATTTTTTCATTCCCGGGTCTCAAACGCTAATTTCCTTTTCCGCATTGGGCGAGTTTGATTCAATTGAAAGCTGGTATATTATGGGGGGATTGGGATTTAATTTCCTGATGTAAAGTCATAAGGTCATGAAAAACCAAAGAGAAAAAAGCATTTTGACCGGTAAAACAGGGTGAATGCTCCCTGGAAAACAATTCTTTCTAGCTGCCGGCTTCTGCTAAGCGTATTTCAGTTGAAAATTCAGGCGCGTCAAAAATACGGTGAATAATGGTGTCAACCAGCTGATGATAGTCATAATCTGCTTGTTCGCCCTTGGATTTGATAAAATGACTGGCCAATTCTTCTATCATTATTGCGCCCAGGGTGGTGGCATGGATTCCATCATAACTGAGGTAATATCCATTAATTTCAGCAATTTTATCAAAACTCCGTCTTATCATGAGTGAAAAAATTTTCAGAATATTTTTTTTCATATAGGCTGTGGGTCTCCGGTTTTCAATCAATTTCAGAAATCGATTCTGCAATTCATTCAGAGGCAGATAGAATAAACCGTATTTCACCGCATAATGCCGAATAATTTCGCTATAGTCCGCTGCCATTTGGTTCATGGGCGAGTCCAGATCTTCTCCTAACAGGGGTAATGAAAAAATAGCGATTTTGGCTTTTGTTTGCCGTTTAAGTTTCACGATCATCTTTCCAAGATTTTTTTTGAAAAATGCCTTGTCCGGTTTCTGGGGCAATTGCTGGATTTTCACATACTGCTCATTCATTTTTTCGTTTTTTTGGGAATTCACGTCATTGGTGCCAATCAAAATTGTGATGTAATCGGGCCGGAATTCGATGCAATCGTGCCAAAGGCGTTTATACAGATTATAGGCCAGGTTTCCATTGATTCCGGAATTGATAAAATGATATTGCTCCTTGAAATGGTCCTGAAGACGTTCAACATAATTGGTGCTGATCATTCCCTGGGTAATGGAATCACCACAGCAGACAACCACAGGCAAATGGCGGTGAATCAGTAATTGCAAAAGCTGCATTTCCATGGCTTTAAGCAGGCTTTCATCAAGATTCAATACCGGTACAAATTGTTTGGGTAAAGGAAAACGCCGTGTCAGCTTACCATAAAGGCGGATTCGGTGATAGCGGGCAATATAATTATAATAAAAAATAATGGAGCCGAACAAAAGCAACAGAATCACAATAAAAAGAATAACTAACAACATATTGGGTTAATTTATATCAAATATAGAAAAAATATTCTATCAAAAAATTGTATTTATTGAGCTAATAATCTATAGGGGGTTGCCCCAGCCCTGAAGGGGCTCTGGCCGGGCTCTGCGCCACTTTGGCTATCGCCTCCGAAGGTTTTTGGTCGGAAGTTATCCGACCAAAAACGCTTTGCCAAGGCATTTTTGAAAAAATGCCTTGCCATGGCTTTGATCCCTAACCCATTAAACTGAAGGAAAAGCAATAAGCCAAAAAAAAGGCGAAAATTTATCTCACCCCTTTTTACACAAGAAGCCGCGGGATACCCCAGGCTCCTTTGGAAAAGCTATTTTACAGATGGTCGTAAGGTAAATTTAATGAGGGTGCCTGGAAAATGATTGTTTTCAATCCAGACATGGCCTCCGTGTTTTTGAATGATTTTATAAACAATATTCATGCCCATTCCAAAATGATCAGCACCGCCACGGGAAGCCTGAGAAAAGGCTTCAAAGGCCTTTTCCTGAAAATCCTCGGGAATTCCCGGCCCGTTATCCTTTACCCAGAAGACCCCGTCATCCATACCCACATGGATCACCAGATTTTCAGTTAGCTTACAGTGCTCAAGACAATTATTGATTAAATTGGAAAAAACCTGAATCAACCTGATGCGATCGCAGCGGTAATGGGTCTGCTTAAAATCAAAATTGAGCACTGCATTTTGGGATTCGGCTTTGCTGTTAAAATTATTGATCAGCATTTGAATGATTTCTTCCATGCTGTTTTCCTGAATTTCAAGGCTGCCTGTGGCAATGCGCGAAGTATCAAGCAAAACCTTTACCAGATTGTTCATCATGCGCACATTCACATGAATGCGGTCAAGGCAATGGATGGTTTCAGGGTTTTCAATATCTACCAGCTTTTTTCTTTCCAGCTTCGAGAGAAAGCCTTCAATCGAAACAAGGGGGGCCCGAAGGTCGTGGGACAATGCGTAAATAACATGCTCGTATTCTTTATTCAGCCTTTCAAGACGTTTATTGGTCTGATAAAGATTTTCAACATCATAGGCAATTTCAACCGCGCCAATGACCTTGCCCTTTTCATCAAGCACAGGCATCACTGTGATGCTTAAATGAACAGGGAGCTCAACACCCTTTTGAATGGAAATATATTCCTTGTTTTGTTCCAGAGATTTGTTCTCCATGGCCCTGGCAGCCACGCAAAAGGGACAGCGCATTCCGTATTCTTCAAATACATCATAACATTTCATCCCTGTCTTAATATGGGGATTATTGTCACGCTTTTCCTTGTTCATAAAGAGAATATTATATTCGGTATCAATAAACATGATGCCAGGCGCCATGCTGTCAAGAATGAAGCTAAGAAGAGGCGGAGGATTAAAAAAATGTTCGCTTACAGGATCCATGATACACCTAACTTGTCAAGTCGCTGATCCAGGCCCAATATTTACCCAGACCCTTTACTTTCTGCATAAAAACTTCAAATTCAACCGGCTTTACAATGTAATCATTGGTGCCAAGAAGGGCGCCGCGTTCTATATCTTCTTTATTGCCTGTAGTGGTCAATAAAATAACCGGAATACGCTTTAATTCTTCCGATTGCTTTATTTCCTCTAGAATTTCAAACCCGTTTTTTTTGGGTAATTTGACATCAAGTAAAATCAGGTCTGGCCGCGGCGATTCCTGGGGGTTTTCATATTTTTTTCTGCGAAAAAGGTAATCAAGGGCCTCTTCACCATCACTGACAACTCGAATGGTTTTGACTAAATCAACTTCCAAAAGCGCGTCCTGGGTAAGTTCAATATGATCAGGATTGTCCTCGACCAAAAGTATGACATCGAGCTGCTTAATTTTCATGCTTATCCTCCGACATTGGTTGTTTTATCAATAGCTTTAATTAGCGATGCTGGAAAATCCAGTTTAACACAAAGCCCTGTGGATTGAAAGGGGTCAATCAAGTTTATGCCCCCTTTGTGAGCCATCATAATCCGTTTGGCAAATGTCAGCCCTAATCCGCTCCCGGCGATTTCCTTTTCTTTTAGACGTTCCATTGGTTCGAAGATCAAATCACGGTGCTGCTCCTCGATTCCAATGCCCTGGTCTTCGATGTAGATAAAGAAGTGTTCACCACAGGTCTCTCCCCATAAGCGGCAAAAGCCGCTTTGCTCATGAAAGGTGTATTGAGCGGCATTTTTAAAAAGCTGATAAAACAGCTGTTTAAGCTGGGCCGGGTCACCTGTAATTTTCAGATTCAAATTTTCGTTAATATCACATTGAAAATCTTCATCCAGTTCATTTTTAACCATTCTGCAGGCATAAAAAAGGATATCATACAAAAACAATTCTTTACGAGTCATATTGTTTTCATCGATAAGCAGCATTTTGGTCACATCTTCGATAAGTTGATGCATCATGGAAACATTGGCTGTAATGCGATTCAGATAGTGTCGGCCTTTTTTATCTATGGTTTCATAATAATTCCGCTGTAGTTTGGATACAAAACCAATGATCGACCAAAGCGGCGATTGAAGATGGTGGGTCGCGCCATCGATGAATTCACTGAGTTTTTTATAATTTTCACGATTGGCATCAGCCTTTTCCCGCAATTGACGGTTTAAATTAAGTAAATGTTCTTCATAGTGCCGGGCCATCATGACTTCATTGTTCAAAACAAGCTCTGATAATCTTTGAAGATACTCGGTGCGCATGCCAAAGGCATCAGGATAAACCGAACGAAACAATTCCCTGGCTGTTGTCATGAATGAAGCGTTGATGAATTCCAATTTGGAAAGCAAAAAGCCTTCTTTGATTTTTTCAGTAACAAGGCTTTTAAGATATTGGTTGGAATGACAAAAAACATCCTCCCTGATATCATGCAAATAAACATCAAAGAGCTTTTGAAAATCAGCTTCTGCCAAGCCCAGGCTAACCCTCTGGTTTTGAACTTTAAAAATACCATCCAGCTTTGACTGCCAATTCCGGATAAAAACCTCGCGATTTTCCTGTAAAAATTCATTTATTTCCGGCCAGGCTGAATCACTCACTGAATTATCTCCGGTTTCTTTTTAATAGGTATTTTTATCGAAAAGGTAGTTCCCGACTCCCGTTCAGATTCAACTTCAATGGTCCCCCCAAGGGACGAAACCATTTGCAAAGCCACAGCCAGTCCCAAACCGGTTCCTTTTCCCGGTGGTTTGGTGGTTTTAAAGGCTTCAAATATATGAGGTTTTATATCTTCCGATATGCCATGGCCATTATCTTCAATATCAATACAAATAAAATTCTTGGTTCGATAGGTTTTAATTAGGATTTGCCCCCCTCTTTCAGGCAGGGCGTCCCGGGCATTGTTCACAATATTCAAAATGGCCTGCTCCAGATGAAGGGGCGAAAAATACAAAGGGGGAATGTCGTCAGCCAGTTCCACATCAATCGACGCCATTTTTGATTTGACTGCATCGCCTACCAGCTCCACAACCTGCAGAACCACATCATTCACAAAACCGTAGGAAAAAACAGGGGCTTGTTGGTTTCGGGAATAATCCAGAAGGTGCCTGGTTAAGGCATTCAATCGCTGGAGCCTGTTCTTAATTTCCTTGATAAAAGTGGAGATTTTTTCCCGGGCTTCCTTATCAACGGTAACCCTGGAACGTATATTTATCTCAAGCAAGGAGATCCCATTTTGAATGCCGGAAATATAATTCTTAATCTGATGGGCTATACCGGCGGCCAACTCACCCAGGGCCTGCATTCTTTCTATTTGCTGAAGCGTGGAATTCATTTGCAGTTCGTTTTCGATGTCCCTGAAAACCAGTGCATAACCTATATCATTATTATAGCGGTCGCGTAAGGCTTGAATATTGGCCAGGGTCGGAATAATTCGGTCTGCTACTTTGAGTTCCAGTTTGATATTATAGGCATTCTGCAAAGCTGATGTTTGTTCAATCGCCTGACTCAGGGATTTCTGATCACGTTCCCTGGCCAGCAATTCATTAATATTTCTTCCTTCAAGCTCATAGGAATTCTGCTTTGTTTTACTTTCAAAACAGCGGTTTACATTCTGAATTTTCAGATTATTATCTATAGTTAAAACCATGTCAAAACTGCCGGAAACAATCTGTTTCGACGATTCCTGTTCAAATTCGATGAGTTCCTCAAGCAGCTTTTCTTTTTCAGGATCATGGCCGATCACCAGCAGGGCCACCCCGGTCTTTTCCAGAAAACCACCATCACGATACTCACAACTCAGGGTTTTCCGGTTTTTACTCCGGCGGGTGACTATATCGATGCGTATATGATTATCCTTTTGTTCCTTCATGAACTGGATAAAAGACATTTCCTGCTTGATCAAATTACCAACCAGATAATGATGAAGATATTCGGTAATCTTCTGCCCTACAATATCCTCGGCCCTCTCTTCGCACAAACGGGAAAATTCACTGTCCACATAAAGAATAACATCATCCTCGTTCAAAGCAAAAACAAGGCTTTTGTCGATTTCAAAATCCTTTTTGGAGGGTTTAGCTTCTTCCATGACTCTCTCTGTAAAAACCAATGACGGATTTCCTCATTTTATAAATAATCCTCAAGAATTTTCCGGCTCTGGTTTTCAAAATCAAGAATACGCTGTTTGACTGTTGTAAAATCAGATGCCATCTTTTGTATCAACGACTTTTTTTCATCTTCCCCTAAGGACGATAGCTTCATCAAATCTGATTCCAGTTTTTCAATCGGACCATAAATCAAGCCGCGTAAACGTGTGAGTAATTCAAAATTGGCAGAGTGCTTTTCAATTTTTCTGACTCTTTCCACTGATTTATCGATGATTCTCTCGTATTCACGACTCACTACAATATCATTGGCATCGACAATCCAGTTTATCTGATCAAGAAGGGTTGAACCGGATTTAAATTCATTGGGAAATTTGTCAACCAAAATATCATGGGCTATTTCCCTGAAGGTTATATTCAGTAATTCTATATGCAGAAGAAGATCCTCTTGCGACTCCTGCTGCAGGATATAGGTTTTTAAAAAATCGATAGTGCGGCTGATTTCATCCTGATTCAGGTCTGATACAAAGGCATCGAAGAGCTCGCTGTATTGCTCATCTGTAATTTGAAAACTATGGGTCAACTTTAAGTGTTCTTCCTGTGCCTGGATTTTATCTTTCCAGCGCTGCAAAAAGCGTTCTTTTATTTCAATAAAAAAAGAAATCATTTTACGTTTAATTTCGGAATAGGAAATGCGGTTTTTGGTTGTCAGGCTTTGAACAATATAAACAATGCGGTCGAGAAATTTGTTATCCAGGGTTTTACGCACATAATCCTTGGCACCAACTTTCATGACACGAACGGCAATATCTTCACTTCCGTAGGCAGTTACAATGATCACAGGTATATCGGGATATTTTGTTGCAATTTCCTGAATAGTGAGAATGCCTTCATGAAGTTTGCTGAGATTATAATCGAGAATCACCACATCAAAACGTTCGATACCTAATTTTTCAAAAAGCCCCTCACGGGTTTCAGTACCAACAACCTCATAATTAGCGCCGCTAAGAGCATCTGTCAATAATTCGAGATGATCTATATTATCTTCAGCAATTAAGATGCGGGCATTATTACCACTTTTCATATTTGGCTCCTGATGTCATGTTTTTATTTTTTAAATCTTATCTATGTTCTGCTTCCCTGCTGGAATTGTCATTTTTTTTCAATACCCTTTTTGCGTGAATATGATTGTATAAAAATACAATAACATACAATGGTTAATACTCTAACGAAAATATGAGCTTATTGTCAAGCTTGAAAAAAAACAGGGCCAATCGAAACCTCCAAAGGCGAATACACATAAAAAATCTATCCCCCTCTTATTAACATCGCAGAAGGATCTTCCAATTGCAGTGAAAACAACTCATTATATAAAACATCAGAAGAGCTCCTTGGGCCTTACCTGCCGCCCAGGGGCTCGGCAGGTCGGGCTAATCGGCACTCCGCTAAAGCTTCGAAGGTTTTCTGCCGGAAATTATCCGGCAGAAAACGCTTTGGCTTGCCATTTTTGAAAAAATGGCAAGCCATGCCTCCTATCCCTAAGGCAAATGACATACCTGTGTGTTCAGAATAAACACGCAGAACAATGGCATTATCCCTGATTGCAGAAGCCAGATCCCGAAACACGAGTATAAAAAGCCGAGGTAAAAAACTAAAATTATTTTTCCCACCAAGGGCCTTTGAACTTTCAAAAATCTATGATAGAGTGTTCACCGTTCTTCAAAAAATTATAAACTAAGGATTCTATAAATATGAGCGCGATTTTTTGGGTTATTTTACTTTCCATGGCACCTATCTCGGAATTAAGAGGCGGCATTCCCTTTGCCATACAAAACGGCTTCCATCCTGTGGCTGCCTATTTTATTTGTGTAAGCTTTAATGCCTTGGTCAGCCCGCTATTGTACTTTTTTCTTAATACAGTGAACAAACTTCTGCTCAAATGGACCTTTTACAAAAATATTTTTGAAAAACTGGTGGAAAGGGCCCGTAACAAACTGCACGACAAAGTTGAAAAATACGGTTTCTGGGGAATTACCCTTTTTGTGGCCATCCCCCTTCCTGTTACTGGCGCGATAACTGGAACACTAGGGGGCTGGGTTCTTGGCCTGGAAAAAAAGAAGATTTTTCTGGCCTCCTTGGTTGGTGTCATGATCGCCGGCGTGGTGGTGACCACTGTCTGGCTTTTAGGACGTGAAACCCTTGGTTTCCTGGTAGACCTTTTTGCATCCGGGCGATTCATAGAACAAAACTAATGCGATTCGATTATCAAAAACTTCTCAACGACAGACAGTATCAGGCTGTGGTGAATTATCAGGGCCCTGTTCTCATATTAGCAGGAGCCGGTTCCGGCAAAACCCGGGTCATCACTTTCCGCATCTCCTATCTTCTGGACAAGGGTGTTCCCCAAAACCAGATTCTTTCGGTGACCTTCACTAACAAAGCAGCCAGGGAAATGGGCGAGAGAATCAAGGAGCTTACTCAGCGACGGCTCACCAATCTGACTGTATCCACTTTCCACGCTCTGGGTGTCAAAATCCTAAGGGAACATATTCAGCGCCTGGGGTTCCGTCCCAATTTCAGCATCTACGACTCCCAGGACAAACAGGATTTGATAAAGGAAACAGCGGTTGAACTGGGAATATCCCGGGACAGTCTGGATTTGTATGCTCTGGACAGCCTTTTTTCCGGCATAAAGACCAAACGGCTCCAATGGAACCCCTACAACGAAATGTGGAAGGACCTTTATCTGGAGTATCAGGACCATTTGAAAGTCTACAACGCCGTTGATTTTGACGATCTCATCACCTTGCCCATCGATTTGTTCACCAAATGCCCCGATGTACTGGAAGAGTACCGCCAGCGTTTCAAATACTTTATGGTCGACGAATTCCAGGACACTTCCCGTATTCAATACGACTTGATTTATCTTCTGGCCAAGGAATCCCAAAACCTCTGTGTTGTGGGTGACGATGACCAGTCGATTTATTCCTGGCGCGGGGCCAATTATGAAAACATCCTTCAGTTTGAAAGGGATTTTCCCTCTTTCAAGGAAATAAAACTGGAACAGAACTATCGATCCACAGGTAAAATTCTATTGGCTGCCAATGCCGTGATTGCCAATAATGAAAACCGTAAGGAAAAGCAGCTCTGGACCGGTTCGGAACAGGGAAAATCACTTCAATACCATCTGGTTGAAAATGAACGGCGGGAAGGCGAACTCATCGCCGAGATGATCCAGAGCCTGCGGATAAAATACAATATGTCCTACGAAAATTTCGGTGTTCTGGTGCGCACCAATAGCCTCACCCGCTCAATCGAAGAAGCCTTTTTGAAATCCAATATGCCCTACCGGGTTTCCGGCGGCATGAGTTTTTTCCAGCGAAAAGAAGTGAAAGACATTATTGCCTACCTCAGGGTCATCACCAATCCTGATGATGATGTGAACCTGCTTCGGATTGTGAACACCCCGAAACGCGGTATCGGCAAAAAGACCCTGGAAATCTTGATGGAATTGGCCAATGAAAAGGATTATTCCTTGTACTCTTCCATGAGCGCCATGAGAAGCGCCACTGATTCTCCCCTGGCAGACAAAATCAAGGCCCTTTTGAATGAGTTCATGGGCACCATTGAATATTACAGCGCCCGTTTTAAATCTGGAAAAAAGATGGCCGATACACTTCGTTCTCTGGTGGAGCACATCAATTACTGGGACTATCTTGTAAGCGAACATAAAAAAGGCAATGTGGCCAGGTGGAAATACCTCAATATAGACGCCCTGGTCAATTCACTCTCTGAATATGAAAGCGACCCTGATATTATTGAACCCAGCATTTACGGCTATTTGAACCGCATCTCCCTGATGTCCAGGGATGATAATGATAATGACGAAGATGAAAAGAAAATCAACCTCATGACCATTCATTCGGCCAAGGGCCTGGAATACGATGTGGTTTTTCTGGCCGGAACTGAAGAAGGCATTATCCCGCATCAACGCTCGGTAGAGGAAAATGAATCCAATATTGAAGAGGAACGCCGCCTTTTTTATGTGGCCATTACCCGCGCCCGAAAAATCCTCTACCTCACAGCCTGCCGGGAACGGCGGCGCAAAGGTACCCCGGTGGAAGTGAACCCCTCACCCTTTTTAATGGAAATTCCCGAAGAACTTCTGGAATTCAACGAAGAAGAGGAATTTGTCCAGAATGAAACAGCTGAAAACTATTTTGAGAAAATAAAGGCCGGGTTCAAAACCACAGAAGACCAGTAATCATCCATTTTCATTTACAAGAAACTCCATAATCGCGTTCTGACTGTGAAGCAGACAATCCTTGGCCTCATAATTCTGACACAAGGGGTGCTTAAGGCTTTCAGCAGACACCTCTTCTCCACGTGTTACCGGTGGGCAGGGCAGAAAAAAGCCTTGGGGGTTCATTTTTTCAAGATGCCTGGTTTGAATCTGATAAGGTAAAAACAAATCCGAAATTTCATTCCTGATTAAGCTTTTCGGCCAACAGTCTGTGTAAAGAATATCGGTTTTAACAGAAAGCGCTGATTCTAGATTTTCTGTTACAGCAATTTCACCTCTTATATTTTTATTCATTTCAACCAGGGCTTTTTCAGACAGCAGAAAATCACGTGGCCCAGCCTGGACAACCCGAATAGCCAAGCGAGAGGCAGCCTTCATCCAGCTCATGCAGAGATTAGTGAGCTCACCAACAAAAAGGATTTCCAGGCCATCGAGAGAACCCCGCTTTAGACGAATGTACTGAAGGTCACCGAGAATTTCACAGGGGTGGTTAAAATTAGTGCGGCCATTGATAATGGGCAGACAATTCTTCGCTGCCAGAGCAGCAAGGTCATTATGATTTTTACAACGAATTATTGCCAGGTTAAACCAGTTTTTCAGATAATGGCCAATGTCCTCCAAAGGCTCGTGGGTTCCAAGATCGCCGGGAATATAGCTCACCTCAGCTCCCATGGCCCGTGCCCCTATCTCAAAGGCCAGACGGTTTCGAAAGCCATTGCCGAAAAACCAGAGAGCGACTCGCTTGCCATTTAGAGTCCGGGGCATGGCGTTGTTTTTCCAAGCTTGCCTTAATGTATCGGCCCGGTCCAGAAGAGCCAGCAACTGGTCAGTGGAAAAGTCGGTGATTTCAATAAAATGTTTCATCATCAGTCTCCTGGATGCTAATTAAAATTAGTGGATACAAAGGCGTTAGGGATTGGAGGCAGGAGGAGGGTTTTTTCAAAAACCCGAGGACAAGCTTTTTGGCGCGATTATTTCGCGCCAAAAACTTCGGAGCCAAAAGGCGGAGTGCCGCAAAGCCCGGCCTGCTGCAACAGCGTGAAAGCAGGAAACGCCCGGAAAATCACCACTCAATAGTAACCCAAAGCCTTCTCAATACGTTCCTTCTGCTCAAAAAGGTCCTCTATCTCCCTGGCCCAGAAATTATTATCCTGCCATTGAGGAAAGCGCTGAAAAAACCCAGGGTCTTCTACCTGCCTGGCGCACCAGGATAGAAAATAGACCATGCGCATGGCGCGAAGGGGCTCGATGAGCACCAGCTCCTGATGGTTGAAGGGGCAAAAATCCTCGTAACCGGATAAAAAGGACTTGAGGAATTCCCGTGAGTCCTCCTGGGTGCCAGGCATGAGCAGCCAAATGTCCTGAACAGCCGGGCCTATACACATGTCATCAAAATCGATGAGCAAGAGGCCCTGGTCGTCGCGGCTGAGAATGTTGCCGCTGTGACAATCTCCGTGAAGGCGGTGAACCGGAAATTCATCGAATAGCCGGTGAATGAGCAGAAAAATCGATGTGCACACTGATTCAAAGCGTTCCCGCCAGGGCGAGTCCAAAACAGGCGAAGCAAGGAGCTTTTTCACATCCTGCTGAAAGGACAGTTCCGGATGGAGGCGAAGGCGTTGATCCGCTTTTTGCTGTTTCCCCACATTATGAACCCGGCCCAGCAAACTACCAAGGCGGTGCCAGATTTCAGGGTCCTCCAGATTAAGATCACGGCCCTGCTTTTTGGGGTACAGGGCAAACAAATAGTTTTCGATTTTGGCCAGGGTGGATTGGTTTGAAAGCTTCAGGGGCGCCACAACCGGTATTTCGGCATCGGCGCATTCCTTGATAAAGCGATGTTCCTGCTGAATGGCCTTGAGAGTCCAGCGGCCGGGGCGATAAAATTTCGCGATCAAATGCTGGCCTTCAATGTTTTGTACTTCATATACCCGGTTTATATAACTGGGCAAAGGCAACAAAAGGGCCTCAAGTTCATGTTGAGTCACCGCTTCAATGGCTTCAAAAATAACTTCAGGGGTAAGCTCTTCAAAATCGCCAAAACTATTTTCCACAGGGCTCTGCCCTCGCTTTCACATTTTTACCGGTATTCCAGTAGTTAAGCATAACCCATGAAGACCTATAGAGCAAGGGCTGTGTTTAAAAAAATACTGCCTGTTCACTCAGGCCAGTTTACTCTGAGCAGCCCGGAAGGAAGTTCATCAAGGGCCCCCATCAATTCCAGAAGCACATCATCAAGGAATAAGCGGCTTTTCAGACTCAGCCGGTAGTGGCTTTTGCTCTGAAGTAAAATCCTTTTATTCACAAGGAAATCATAAAACCCCGGCAGAAGGTCCTCAAGGGAAGAACCGAAACGCCTTAAAAAAACCCCTTTGGAAACGCCTTGTTTAAGCCTCCAGCCCATGATCATGGTGTCTGTTAAAAATTCCTTGGGTGTAAGCGATTCAATGGCCAGGGCCTTATCAGCTCGACCATTAAATAAATGTAGATCAGAAGCATAGGAAAGGCGGAGTACCCCCTTTTTGCCGGGAAGGGTGGAATAAGCACTGGGCCCAAAGCCCCAATAGGGCTTGAGATTCCAGTAAGCCAGGTTATGACGACATTCTTTACCGGGTTTGGCAAAATTGGCCATCTCATAATTAAGAAAGCCCTGTGATTGCAAGAAACAGTAAGCCTTTATCCAGAGTGAATCGTGATTAGGGTGATGCTTTAAGCCTTCATTTTGAAAACGCCTTTGAAGGGCTGTTTTTTCTTCTGCTGATAGTGAATAAAGGGAGATGTGGTCAAGCTTGGCCATTTGAATGGCCTTTTCAAGACTATCAAGCAAGGATGCCTGGCTCTGCCCGGGTATGCCGGAAATAAAATCCAGATTCAAGCGCCCCTGCCATTTCGCGGATAAAAGCTCCAGCGCCTCAAGAGTATGTTCCAAAGAAGCCCTTCTGCCGAGCATGGCCAATTCCTCGGGTTGAAGGCTTTGAACGCCTAAAGACAAACGATCGATGGAATAGATTTTTAGCAGGTCCAGAAAATCCGGTGAAAGGGATTCCGGATTAGCCTCGATGGAATACTCCTCAAGACCATCAAGATTAAACAGTTCTATTTCCTTGAACAAGCCTTCCAGAAGCGGGAGCTTTAAAAGGGATGGTGTTCCACCGCCGATAAAAATCGTTGAGATTCTGATATCGCCTATCAATTTACGGCATTTGGCAAATTCAAGCCGGACTGCCTGAAGCCATTTTTCCTGCCATTCCGCTTTGCTATGGGCAACAGAATAAAAAGCGCAGTAATCACATTTCTCAACACAAAAGGGAATGTGAATATAAAGAGCAAGGGCTTTTAGTTTCCCGGGCTCTATATAATCAGGGATACCCAAAACGGTTCAAAGGCCAAAAGCGAAAAAACACCCGCGATTCGATCTGGTCCAGAGTCACAGGTCCGAGAGAAAGAGAATCCAGGGAGGCTGTCCTGTCATCGCCCAAAAGAAAGTACTGGCCTTCTTCAAGGGAAAGGCTTTTTAGCTGGCCGGAATAGGGGAACCCGTCTTTCCAGTCTGGAATAAAATAGTTTTCATCTATATTGACAGTATAAGAAACAGGTACAATTTGGCTTTCATCAACAAAATCCGATGTATCGGCCGGCTTGATATAGGCCTTGAAGCGATCAATGTAAATTTGATCACCAGGCACACCAATAACACGCTTTACAAGATAGGGTTCAATCCTTCTACCATCATCATCGCGGGGACCGCCCAAAAAGCCGAGGCTGAAAAAACCCAGAAGCCCGTCAAACAGGCTGAAAGGAAAAGCCGTGGTTTTTTTCCTTGAATCAAAAACCACCAGATCGCCTCGCTGGGGTGAAATGATTTTACTGAACCTGACCTCACTATAGGGCAGCTTGGCACCATAAAGAAGGGGTGTTGCCAGTAATCTGTCCCCCTTGAATAAATGAACCCTGTCAGCATCTGAACCGATCACGATGGAAGTGAGTAAAAAGGACTTCACCAAGGCCAAAATCACAAAAGCCAATAATAAGACCCTTAACACCTTCCAGATTTTTGTGCCATAACCCTTTTTTCGTCGAATACGATGCGCCTCGGCACGAATCATTATTCCACACCTCCAAAGCGGTTAAGGGGCCAGAAACGAAGCAAGGGTTTGCCAAGGATTTTATTCACCGCCACAGGACCAAAATAGCGCCCGTCCTTGGAATTATCGCGGTTATCGCCCAGAGGAAGCAAATTATTCTCAGGAATATAACGCCCTAGATATTTCTGATAAAATTCCTTGCGCAGGCTGTAATTCTGAGGAGACACTTCACCGCGGTTCATGGCTTTATATTTGATGAAGAAGTTGGGGTCAGTTGCCCTGGTTACAAAAACAAGGCTCCCTGCCGCAAAAGGTTTGCGCGCGTAACCGCGATCATTAAAAACAGAGGGAACACCGTTTTTAAAAAGCCCGCTTACCGCGTCAAGATCGCTTTTGGACATAGTTGATAACTGAAAACCGTTTTTTTCCAGTAAAGGATCATAACTGGCCACCTGAAAACAAGCGTCAAGAGCCTGAATCATCGCTGGTGCTAATTCACTAAGGGGAAACCCCTGTTCAAGATAAGTCAAGGCCGCCGATGCTTTTTCCAGAACAGGATACAGCCCCAGATCAATCAAGCGCCGATTAAGCTGATAGGTGGTGCCTTCAACTTCCTGCAAAGTGGCTTCGTCAATATAGCGGTTCTCACCAGAAGGCATGATTTTTAACCCTGTCTCGCTTTCCAGAATGCGCTCGCCCCCCTGCCCTATCATTCTCTTGATCAAAAAATGAACCTTGGGATTCCCCTCTTCGTCGCGGTCAAGATCCACAAAAGAAAAGGTCATCATGTAAACAATACGAATCGCCACATCCATGGCCGGGCCGCCGGAAATATACTCAGGATTTTCAAAAATAATAATATCGCCCCTTTTCGGTTCCCTGAAACCGGGAAACTTCACCAAGCCCGGCAATAATTCCGGCCCAAAGGTCAGTTTATCCACAAAAATTCTATCCTGCAGTTGAAGGGTCTCCAGCATGGAACCCGAAGGAATTTGATAAGCCTGGAACAAATACTGATTGATAAAAAAAACAATAATAACAGCCGACAAAAAAGCCTCGACCCAATCATAAACCGGATGCTTTCGTTTTTGTTTTTCCTGCTGCCGGAGTTTTCGCCTTTTTCTATAAGTTAAAACCCCTTCAGTGATTTTTACCAGTTTGTTTTGCCAATCTGTATTTGTCATAGCAACCTTTCCTAAAAAAACATCTTAACCTGCTTAATATCTAAAAAAAAGAATAACATAAACACCCAAAGTGTTGCAACACAGCAATTTTAATTGTGAAGCATTTGTTCGCAGAAAATGCCCCATTCGGTCCGCGACCAACTTCAATGAATTCCCTAAGACTAAATCTTTATCGTCAATAATCCATATTGCGAACAAATAAATGCAACCAAAACCTGAACCTGGTCATAAGGAAATTCAAATTAGATGTCAGCTTTTTTTCAGCTACATTGACAAGACCTTCTCCTCTCTTTATAATCCCTTTTATGAAAAATGCGAAAGAACCATTACCGGATTTCAAAGATGTCAAAGTAAGCCTTAAAAATATTTTTGGCTTCACACCCCAAGTTTATGTACCTGTTATATGGGGAATTCTTATTGTACTCCTTTTGTTTTTTCTCCTGTTCTTTCCCGGTATCATCAAAAACGGAAGTTATATTCTGTTTAAAAGCTATCCAGAAAAAAGCCTCCTTTACCTGGATGAAAAACTCATGGGAACAACCCCTTGTGAAATTTTTGTTCCCAGTGGAAAACACAAACTTGAGGTTATCAAACCCTTTTACACTACCTACAGAGTGGAAGAAGCTTTCAAAGGTTCACTTTTTGCTTCATTATTTTTTCCCCTGAAATCTGAAAAGCAAATCTTCATGAAGATCGCCAACTCTGCTGATTTGATCAATAACACTAAAATCGATTTTTCTCGTTGGGGTATGTTAAAGGAATTCACCAAAACCTATCCCTTTGCTCCTATATTCAGCGATTTCGTCAAATTATACCAGAATTCCCAAAATAGCCTTGAAGCAGATCAAATCAACGATCTGATCAACAGCATTCTTCCCTTTGTTGATTCCCCCAGTGAAGCTTACGATGTACTTAACGGATTCAGTCGTCTTTATGCCGAGGAAAATCCCCTGGGCCCTGTTTCCATGATAAAATTCCTGAAAAGCATTATCTCTATCAAACAAAAAGCACCTCTTTTCGCTTACTGGCTGGTCAGTTTTCTGCCCATTCAACCCGATTCTCAATACGCTTACATGAAGGAAAGCCTTTTTACCAAACTGGTATCATCACCATGGTTTCAGCAAATCGATAAGCAAATCAAGGAAAATGGCACTCAACTTATAAAAAATATGAAGGCTCCTCGAACAAGCAAGGCCAAATCCATCGGAAACATCGATTTTATCATGATCAACCCAGACCCCAATTCGGGTTACATGATGGGCAATCATGACCGCTTTTCAAAGAGCCTTTCCCAATGGGAAAACGCCTTTCCTCATTGGGTCAAACCAAGCAGCTTTGCCATGGCCGGCCATGAAGTGACCAACAGGGAATACTATCAATTTACAATGGAAACACCTATCTGGCATCCCAATGAGCTGGATTATTTACTCACCAAAAACTGGGTAACCAAAAGCTACCTTTCCCATTGGCTGGGCGGAAAACCCAAAGACGAAGATTGGGACAAAGCTGTCACCAATGTCTCCTGGGAAGCAGCCAAGGCCTTTTGCGATTGGCTAGAAGACAAAGCTGACTTTAAATTCGAGGTAAGGCTTCCCACTGAAATAGAATGGGAATACTCAGCCTACTGGGACACAGGCGACAAAGCGGTTTTTGAACGCACACCTGTTTCCTTAAAAGCAAGCTGGGATCTGGAACCTGGAAATCTCGGTTTCAAGGGTCTTTTGGGCAATACCTGGGAATGGCTTGAGGATGATTACGCGCCTTTAGGCTTCCAGTTAAACATCAGTTCTGTTTTTGGTTCAGAAAAAGTGGTACGCGGGGGTTCATATATGAATATCGACCACGAGGAAATCAAATTCTTTACACGCGGTTCACAGATTCCCACATGGAGCAGTGAATTCCTGGGGTTCAGACCAGTTTATCAGGTAAAATAATGGCAAAATCAAAGGAACCCCAGAAAAGCCTTTCAATAAACCGAAAGGCCCATTTTAATTATTCTGTTCTTGAATCCATGGAATGCGGTATTCAGCTTCAGGGTACTGAAGTCAAATCCATGAAAATCAATAAATTCTCCTACGCCGATGCCTATGGTAAAATAGAAAATGACGAACTCTGGCTTATGGGGCTTCATATTACTCATTACGACTTCGGCAATATTCATAATCATGATCCTGACAGAAAACGACGACTTTTGGTTCACAAACAGGAAATCAAACGATTAAAACGTAAAATCCAGGAGAAGGGCTTGACCTTGGTCCCCTTGAAGTTTTATCTTAAGGGTGGATTAATCAAGCTGGAATTAGGATTGTGCAAAGGAAAGAAAACCTTTGATAAACGCGACGAGATCAAACAGCGCGATATGCAGCGTGATTCAGAGCGTGATTTCAAATTCAATTAGGGGGTGCACCGGATTCGACTGGGGTATTGTGTGACCTTGGTTGCAGGTGGAGCGCCGATCTCCTTAAAGCGGCAAAAACTTTAAATGCCGAAGATAATTCTTTAGCATTAGCTGCATAAGTCAGCTATCGGGCCTTTAGGGCGCTGTTCCGAGCTCTAAAGTGACCTGTAACAAATCGGGACTTACCGGCCGTCATGCTTCCCGGACGGCTGGGAAATCTTAGGGGAGCTAGGTTAGCCATGGGCCTGTTTTGGTGCCAATTGGATAACCGAAATTAAAAACCAAAACTAAACCTGTAGACGCCCTGGAGGCACGCCACAGGACGCGGGTTCGACTCCCGCCACCTCCATAGGAGCTACTGTTAAGCAATTAACAGTAGCTCTTTTTTTTAATGCTTCGGGAGTCGAACGGGCAAGAGCGCCGAGTGCATAGCGAGGATAAGCCGCCATGGAGGGCGGCGTCAGCGATTGCCCCGGCCTTTCATGACCCGGCAGGATGACGGGTCATGAAAGGTCGACTCCCGCCACCTCCATAGGAGCTACTGTTAAGCAATTAACAGTAGCTCTTTTCTTTAAGAGTTCGGGAGTCGATGCGAAGTCCCGGCGCGACCGCATAGGTAGCGTAAACCAGCAAGGATGCTGGTTTAGAAACAAAGCCGGCCTAGCGGAATCAGCAATTTTTTAAATAATCAATCACTAGCCATTAGCCCTGCTCCTAGGTTCTTTGTCAAAATTTATGAAAGCTTCCATGATAATAAACATTTAACTTGAAATACAGGGCAAACTGTTGTAAAATTCAGTTTATTAGTTTATACCAGTATTTAAAGGGTTCTAAAAGGAGCTTATAATAAAAAGTATATAAAAGGAATTTTCAACATTCTCTAAGTCAGCAGCTTTGTTAAAAGAAAATATTTTATAAGGATTATTTTAGAAGATGAATAAAAAATTATCACGAAGGGTACACCGAATTACCCTGTATCTGAAAGAACTTGAATATCAGGTTTTTGACGAGGACATTAACAGCGAGTTTTACACCGCGGAACTGGAAACACCAAAAGGAGTAAGGTTGGGTATGTTTATTGACAAAACCAGCCCCTTTGGGGAATTTATTTATACTTTCTCCTTTTCACTTTTGATGGGAGAATTTTTAAAGACCCGTATCGAAGAAATAATGAAAATTTGTTATGAATTCGGCTGTTATTTTAATATGAACCAGAATGGCGGTGAAATCAATTTTTCACTTTTTTCAAAGATTTACTTTACAGGGTTGAATTATCATAGCCTCTACGAGACCTTGAATGATCATCTCCGATGCGTGAATTATTTAACCCAATTACTGGATTTTGATATTTATCAAAACAAAGCAGAAAGAGGAGTTTAGCTTATGCAGATTCACAATGTCATGGAAGATATTGTTAAGGAAAAGGTCAATGAAGTTTTTCAGGATGAAAGATACAATAAAAAAAACCATTTTTGTACCTGCGCCCAATGCCAGAATGATGTTGTCTGCTATGTTTTGAATAATTCTCCTCCTGTTTATATTTTCTCGGGCAAGGGTGCTACCCATTTTAAACTCAATTATTTAGATAATATGCAAAATAGCGCTGATTTGGCTGCCCTGATTCAAAAGGGGATCGACAGGGTGGTAATGTTAAAACGCCCCCATTTCCCCCATGATAATGATCAGAACTCCTACAAGAGCCGGCCTAAGGGTTTTTTCTTCAACTTTCCTTCAATAACAGGAAAAATCCTTAATTCCATTACCTTTGGCCCTGTTGCTGATGTTTATATTTCCCTGAATCAACAGGGAGTGAAGATGAAGATGATCAATCCCAACTGGCAGAATCCTTACCACATTATTGAAAAAACTGAAGGAATTTTTACCTTTTTACCGCGTCCTGTTGAATGCGAAAAGGAAGGGATAGAAAAGGATTTTGAATGTGAATTATCGGTTTTTCACCAGGATTATGAGCCCTTTAATCATTATTTTAGCCTGTCATTAAAATCAGAACCCTATTTTGCCGACTATTACCGTTTCGAACATTATTATGATTTAAAAACTCTTTACTTGATTCCCCTGGCATCCCTGGGCGCTTCATCATAATGATACGCAAGAATTACCTTAAATAAGGGCTGGGTAATGTCAATGTTGGCATCAATAAAATAGAACGTATTTGTTTAGCTTAAACAGGAATCACAATTTTAGCGTTAAAGATTGTAATAATAGCAGAGCTAATTGCAAAAGTCCCGACTTTAGCAATTAGCAGACAGCAATAAATTAATAA
>JAFGWI010000116.1 GCA_016937215.1 Spirochaetales bacterium
CCTTCGGAGCGACAGCGAAGTGCCGGATAGCCCGACCTGCCGGAGGCGGGTAACGTCCAGAAAGCATGTAAGCTAAACAAATACCCAGATTCTTATCCTGACTTGCCCCCTTCATACTCGCAAACACTCTATTAGGGAATCAACATGCTCATAATCAACTGAGATTCTTCACTTCGCTTTGCTGCGTTCAGAATGTCAAGTCGTTCCTCCTCTCCCTAACGCGTGTTTAGCAAAAAATAATTTTTGCTAAACAAAAACCAGTTGTTTAGGACGTAACAATCCAGTATCTGTAAAAGCTTTTGGCTTTGGTACAGCATCACCTGTAATTAATAATTACAAAACTAATCACTTTTTGGCAATGCTCTGGAATTGTTTTCTGCCAAAAAAAGCCCCTGAACCTGACCCGGCCAGGGGCGAATTCTGAATCAAGCTAAAACCTATCGAATCAACCCAAGAATGATTTCAGTGCCATTGCGATTCACTCTGAAGGTCACTTCACCCTTTGTGATTCCCAGGGCCTTGTAAAAATCCATTACCGAATTTCCGCTCTTATTGTTTATGGTGGTAATCACATCTCCCTGTTTGAAGCCCGCTGTGTCGGCAGGAGAGTCTTTTTCCACATCAAAAATCAGAAGTCCATTCACAGTGTCCTTGATTTTTAATTCCTTTCGAACCTCATCGCTAATAGGTTGAACAGCCAGCCCTGGCCAGACATTTCGGTCAGCGTTAATGGCCTCTTCCTCTCGTCGCGCTTCCAGGGTGACTTTAAGAGACATTTCCTTGCCTTCTCGAATGATATTGACATTCAGTTGGGTGCCGGGCGGCCGGTTCCCGATAATCCGAGTCAGTTGATTGGTGTTCTTGATATCCGTATCATCAACCTTGACAATATAATCCCCGGCCCTTAAGCCGGATTTTTCCGCGGGAGAGCCTTTGAACAAATGCATTATTAAAGAGCCGTCCATATCCTCGATTTTGAGGCTTTCGGCGATTCCGGGCATGTAATCGGGGTTAGGATCAGAGATGGATACACCCAGCCAGCCGTAAAGGATTTTACCCTGGGTGATAAAATCGTTGATTGCTTTTTTAACCGTGTCGATGGGAATCGCAAAGCCTAAACCCACGCTGCCTCCGCTTTGAGAGGCGATCCATGTGTTGATTCCGATGATCTCCCCTTTGATGTTGGTAAGGGCACCGCCTGAGTTGCCTGGATTAATAGCCGCGTCAGTTTGGATGTAATCGGTAAAATCAGCTATATTACTGCCCCTTTCAGCCTGTCGGCCAAGAGCGCTCACTATTCCCGCTGTAACAGATGATTCAAAACCCATGGGTGTTCCTATTGCAAGAACCCAGTCGCCGACCCAGACATCAGAGGAATTGCCCAAACGGGCTACTGGAATAAATTCGCTCGTTTCAAAGGAAACCAGGGCTAAATCGATCCGGGGGTCTTTTCCTACTATTTTGGCTTTATATTCTCTGTCATCATTGAGTTTGACCACAATCTCGTCGGCATTTCCCACCACGTGATTATTGGTGATCACATAAACCTTATTGCCCTTTTTATCGACAATTACACCAGAACCAAGGCCAGGCCTTCTGAATTCCCTTTCTTCATTGTCATTATCTTTGTTGTCAGGATTTGGCCACAAACGAAAGGGGTTTTGCTCAGGATTGTTGAAAAAGTCAAAAGGAGAAAAAGAGTCTGATGTTTTTTGTTTGATGACTTCAACAACGTCGATTTCGACAACAACGGGCAACACTTCTTCGGCAACAGCCCTAAAGGAATATTGCATGTTTTCCAAAGCCTTGAGCCCTTCCCGGACATTGGCGCTGTCCTGGGCATAAACTTGATTGACCAGTTTACCGTCTTCTACCTTGCCGTTTGGCAGGAAAAAAGCACCGATAACCAAGCCTAAAATAAATACGCCTAGAATCGCGTTGGCGATAAAAAATTTTTTTGATTTCATGATTTCAATAACTCGTTTCATGGTTCTTCCTCCTCAATACTTGGTGCTTTTAATAGTTATTTAACCTTCTAACCTATATTTCCAAAACAGCTTACTGGCTGTTTATAAAGTTCCTGTTTGCTTAGCATAAATCCTTGGGCGTTACCTGATAAGCCCAGGGGCTTTCAGGCCGGGCTATTCGGCACTTCGCTATCGCTTCGAAGGTTTTCTGCCGGAAATAATCCGGCAGAAAACGCTTGGTTGTGCCAATTTTGAAAAATTGTCACAACCTGCCTTCTATCCCTAACGCATTTAAAACAATAACCCCCATTTAGCTAAACAAATACTAAAATTCCTTTTTTTCTCAGGAATTGTCAAAAATCTTGTCTTTACCGTTCCTGTTACAAAAACTTAAAATTATCACCGCGCTATTTGCAACGCAGCCTTAATTCTAATTATTCTACTTTTAAGTAGAATAGCTGCACCTTTGTAATATAAACAAAGAAACTTTAAAAAAGTTTCAACCATGATTTATTATTTTTTCCAATGCTCCCTTTAGCAGAAGCCTATGGGAAAGAATCTTTTTAGGCCTGTATCCAGTAAGCAAGAATAGAATCCATGTGTTTGTTGAGTTCTTCGATCGCTTTTTCTTCGATAGATAAAATTCGTTCCCGGCTCTGGACATAAGGGCCGGGAGTCAAATCAGCGGCACAGTTTTCAAGCATCAAATCCATCGATTCCCGGGTGGTTTCAAGATGAAATTGCAAGCCAATGGCGCGGTTCAGTTGAAAAGCCTGAATGTGTGTGGCTTCGGATTCCGCAAGACGAACCGCATTGTTGGGCAGGTCAAAGGTTTCACCGTGCCAATGGAACGCTGTAAAGCTTTCTGGTAAGCCGGCACATGCAGGATTGATTTGTCCAGCCATTGAGAGTTTAACATCCATCCATCCTATTTCTTTTTCCGGGTTTTTTTTGATCAACGCGCCCCAGGAAGCGGCAATCATCTGAGCGCCAAGGCAAATTCCCAGAACCGGAAGGTTTTTGGAAACAGCAGCTTTGGATAAATCCTTTTCCGGTTTCAACCAGGGATAAATATCCTCCTCGGTGACACTCATGGGACCGCCCATGATCATTAATGCGGAAATTTCATTAATGTCAGGTAAGGGAGCGCCCTCAAATAATCTGACTATTTCAAGATAGTGGCCATTGTTGTTGGCCCATTTTTGAATATAAGCAGGCCCTTCGAATGAAACATGCTGGAGCACATGAATTTTCATGGGAAACTCCTTGAATTTTTATACATAAAAACCGATCCTGGTTTTTTTATTGTTATCAAGATCCATAATTTTCTGATTTTAGTCAAATGACTATTGTTTTTTTTAGGACGAAAAAAAATATTTTCCTATGTCGCGGAAAATAAGGCTAATTATGAAATTTGTGTATAAATTCAAGTAGGGCGGGTTGACACTTTGGTTAAAATAAGAGATATTATCGGCACAATTTATTATGGTGGATGTAGCTCAGGTGGTTAGAGCGCCAGTCTGTGGAACTGGATGTCGAGGGTTCAAGTCCCTTCATCCACCCCTAGATTTTTTTCTAGGAACGCGTTTAATGTGCGTCTGTAGCTCAGCTGGATAGAGTGCCGGACTTCGAATCCGTGGGTCGCAGGTTCGAATCCTGCCAGGCGTACTATTTTTTTTGAGTGGGCCGTTAGCTCAGCTGGTAGAGCAGCAGACTCTTAATCTGCGGGTCGAAGGTTCGATCCCTTCACGGCTCAATTTTTTTTGTTTAAAGGCTTGATGCTATAAACAAACTTTGTTATGATGGCAATAAATCAATAATGGTATAGATGGTTTTTTGCTTTTGAAAAAATAAATGGAACAAAAACGAGTTGACTCAATTTTGTTTCTTATGTATACTGTTGCGAGAGTGGTGGAATTGGCAGACACGCTAGACTTAGGATCTAGTGCCTCACGGTGTAAGGGTTCAAGTCCCTTCTCTCGCAATAAAAACTGTCAATAAAACCAAATGATGCGGGAGTAGCTCAGTGGTAGAGCTCCACCTTGCCAAGGTGGATGTCGAGGGTTCAAATCCCTTCTCCCGCTCTTTTTTTTATAATGAACGAATTCAATCAGTACAGATTTCGCTTCTTTAAACCTAATACCCTAATCAAAGAAAGAGTTAAATATGGCTGTGGACACAAAATTAGAATTAAAAGAGAACTCTAAGGTTAGTCTCAAAATTACAGTACCAGAAGCTGAGGTTAAGAAAACCTATGATGATTTAATCAATGAATATTGTAAAAAAGTTCAGGTAAAGGGTTTTCGAAAAGGCAAGGTACCGGCAAGCGTGCTTATTCGTAAATTTGGCGATGCCTTAAAGGATGAAGCCGCGCAAAAGGTTATCGAAAATAATCTTGAAAAAGTATTTGAGACTGTCGATAAAAAACCTTTGCCCTATGCTCAGCCTGAACTTGATGGTGAGATAGATTTTGATATAACCAAGGATTTTTCTTTTGGTATTCTCTACGATACCTATCCTGAAATAGAATTAGGTGAATATAAAGGCCTTGAAGTTGAAGTGCCAAGTTCAAAAGTCGGCAAAGAGGACCTTGAACGCGAATTAAAGGCTTTGCAGGAACAGAACAGTGTTGTTGTGAACAAGGCATCCGCATTAGTCGCAAAGGATGATATCGTAACTGTCGATTACCTCGAGTTAGATGAAAAAGATGAGCCCATTGAAGGAACAAAACGTGAAGGTTTTACTTTTACAGTTGGTTCCGGTTATAATGTTTTTAAGCTTGATGATGAAATCACAGGAATGAAGCTTGATGAAGAAAAAGTCATCGAAAAGGAATTTCCAGCTGATTATGAGTACAAGGAACACGCTGGTCAGAAAAAACGCATTAAAGTGAAGATTAGCGCAGTTAAAGAGAAAAAATTACCTGAGCTTGATGATGAATTAGCCCAGGATATCAGTGATGAGTATAAAACGCTGGCAGATCTGAAAAAGGATATTGAATCAAAACTTCAGTTAAATATTGAAAACAAAATCAAGGATATCACCCTCACTCGAAGTTTGGAAAAGATCGCCGAGGCTTCTAAAATCGATATCCCCGATTCCATGCTTCAGCGGGAACTGAGCACACGTTGGCAGACCATTTTATATCGATATCAAATGAACGAAACATTGCTTCTTAATCAGCTTGAAAAAGAAGGAAAATCCAAAGATATGCTCATGGAAGAAATGAAACCCGAAGTAATAAAGGCAATCAAATCTTCTCTGGTTATGGAAAAAATTGCCGATTTGGAAAAAATAGAAATCAAACCTGAAGAGATTGATGAAGAATTAAAAAAAATAGCCGAAAATCAGAAAAAGGATTTTGATGAGATAAAGGATTTTTATACCAAGCGTGGATATACCTCATCAATTGAAGCTGACCTGCGGAATCAAAAGGTTTTTGATCTCCTTTCAGAAAAGGGTAAAACAAAAAAAGGAAAGTCCGTAAAATATCTGGATTTAATGCAGGAAAAATATTAAATTAAAAGGAAGAGGTTTAAAGCATGAATGAAAAAAATAGCAACCTTGTTC
>JAFGWI010000117.1 GCA_016937215.1 Spirochaetales bacterium
AGATTTACACTGATAGCCCTTTATCTCAGAACATGCTTAAGACGTCCGGGACATAGATCTATGATTGAAAACCAAAAATATCAGCCATAAAAAAACATCCGCGTAAATCAGCGTAATCATTGTTAAACAAACTATTTTGGTTAATTTTCTGGATGGAGGAACTAATGTGGATTTTGGAGCAAAGCTGAACCACGGGCCTGGTCACAAATGCTCGGCCATGCAACCTGAAAGCCCGGCTCGAGCCTCCAGGGGCTGGGGCAAGCTCCAGGATTAAATAACAAAAAAAACAGAAAAAATCAATGTACAAACACTACAAAGCCATCCAGCGTTTCAGGATTTTATCTTTCAGGATTTGAATGTTCACATCACCTTGATTATCAGGGTCATCCCTGTACTTGATGTATTCGTTTATAAAAAAAATGATGTTTGAAATGTTCTGTTTCATTCCATTGATATTCTGGCAAATGCGGTTAAATTTCTTTGTGGGTGATGATTCCCGAAGCACATTAACATTGGGCAATTCAATGATCTTGAAAATCGATTTTTTATAAACTTCTGAGTATAATTCATTAAGAATATCAACATATTCGCCAAGGTGCTTGTTGATAAAGGGTATCATGATATCATAGTTACTATATTGACGATTATCTTTTATTTCATTCTGAAGATATTTCCTCATGTATGAAAGCTGCTTCTGGATATTCCTGAAATACTTTATATCCCCACCTTGTCTTTGATTTGTCACCGGGGCCACATTTTCAGAACCAACTTCCTCTGCAGAAGCCAAAGGCTTCAGGGGTGACTGCTCATCATTTTGACTGGTCTTGTCAATGTAATCGGTATTCAGACGATCTATCCTGTTTTTGAGTTTTTCCTTTTCCTGGTTTTTAAATTCAATGTCCTGTTTAAGCTGAGCCATTTCCCTGTTCAGTTTTTGCAATTCATTATACTGGCTCAGCAAGGTTTTATTCCGGCTGTGAATGATTTTCTGCTTTGTCACAAAGTAAATGATAAAAACCATGAATGGCAGGAATAATACATATCCGGCGACAAAATCAAACAACTTGAAACCGATAATGCTGATCAGAAGAGATCTGAATTCCCGTGAAAAAATCGAAGGAATGCCCAATATTGCCGCGCTCAATAGTCCTGCCAGAATACTTGTTACAATACCTTCACGATTACGGTACAGGAATTGAATCAGATTTTTAAACATCCCATAGCTCCTTGGTTTACAAGTCTAATTTATATGACCGACAATTGTAAAGTGAAAAATGGCTCCAAAGAAGCATAACATGCTGCCAAAAAAAATCCAAGCAGATGTATCACCTGCCGGTAATCTGAATGCTTTCTCATCAACCGGAAAAATCCAAACACGTTTTAACAAAACCAACTGGTCCAAATATTGGCAGGCCGATGATTATTCCTTTGACGCTGTACTAAATAATTTAACTGACTGTTCAAAAGTCACGGTGTATAAAACCCTGTCCTGTGTGCGGCCATTTGATTGAAAAGGCGAATTATATGGGTGGAAGCATTTATTTTTGCGCCGCCTGTCAAAGACAATAGGCATATAACCAGATTCAAAGAAGATTTCAATAGAGATAGATTTTAGGTTACAGGACTGGTTCCGCGTTAGGGATTGCAGCGGAAACCCCGCAGCAGGCTGATGTTTATGAAAAACCTGGTTCAGCTTGTTATGGCCAATGGAAAGGGATTAGTTCCTGCGAGGAGTTGCAGCGGAAAGCCCGGCCGTAAAATCCCGAAGGGTTTTACGGCAACGCCCAAAAAAACCTTTATATAATAGAAAAGATGATACAAAGCTTTTGATTCAGAAGGCTTGCCCTTTTAGCCCACATTCCACGGTTCTGGATTCACACAATTTCATAAATTATTGATTGTTGAGATATGACTATATTGGCGCGGAAAAAGGGTTTTAAAAAATCACTCTGGATTAAATGGCTTTTTGAATTGACAAGCCAAGGCTCTTTCCATAGAATAAAATCAACACCTCAAGAGTGAATAAATTCCTCCTGACAGTGTATTTATGTCAGGTTTATTCACAAAACCGTGCGATTTAAAAAGGATTTTTCATGAAGAACCCTTCTCCTATTGTTCAATTATTCACTTTTCCCCTTTTCTGGCTGGGGATTGTTATTATCGGGGCATTTACTGCTTTTTATTTATGGTGGTTTCCCTTTTCCGTTTTTTTTGCCGGGCTTTTGGGTCTGGCGGACCTTGCGGCTCTTGTTTTGCTTTTTGTGCTTTTGATTCAGTCTGACCAGTTTAAAAGCTATTATCATAGCCTGCCCCAGGACCGGCAATTAAGGGAGCTCAAGGCCCATTTGGAAAAGTGTCCCGAGCCTTTTAAAAGCCTGGCTTTTTCGACTCTGGATATTGGCGCTAAAATGAAGGCTGAGTTCAAGGATGAGGCTTCGATTTACGAGATTGACCAGCTTTATTATAATGTTTCGCGTTTGTCAAAGAACCATGTTAAATTGTACAAACGCTCGCTTCAGTTCGGTACGGGTGAGCAAAAGATGGCCATGAAAAAAATCATCGACAAACAGATAGAGACCATTCGCAGTACCAAGGAATCTATAGAGGCCTTAAGCGGCAATTTGACCCTACTTGAGGCCTCAAGCGAGGCAGGTGTTGACGATAGCGGCGCATTTCTCGAACAAATGAAATATGTCAACAAGGGCATGGAAGAAGTTATTGAGGAGGTTTAGATGAAAAAAAACCAGTTAATCGGTTTGATAGTTTTCGGTGTCATCATTTTATTTATTGTTTTAGCCAATTTCGAGGATATTTTTCAATTCGATCCGGCTAGTGTCGATTATTCCAAGATAGAGCGCATGAGTGAAGGCGAGACTTACAATGAACTCACCCGGTTGAGCAACCAGATCGGCCCTTCCACCAAGCTGGTGACAGTTGGTTACATTGATGACCTCTCAACGCGAAAGGATCTGGTGGACACCCTTCCTGATATTTCTCTGGAGCGGAACCAGCATTATTATCCCCTGACTGTGGACCCCTATATTCAGGCCAATGATGTGGCTGTGGAGATTTTTGCTTCCACCGAAAAATCGGGTTCAAAGGACCCGGATAACTGGATGACCCTTTTGGCCGAAGAATACAACAAGCGCAATATTTCACTGGCCAATGGTAAAAAAGCAAAGGTCAAGCTGCGTTATATTGCCTCAGGTACTGCTTATCTTTATATTTCAACAGGAAAATACATGCCCCAGGCCTTTACTCCTTCCAGTCATTTATGGGTTAAAATGCTCGATGCTTCGGGTGTGAAAAACGAGGTCATTCGCGACCGGCTGGTGGGAAATATCGCCGGGGTGGTGATGCGTTCAAAAATTGCCGACAAGCTTAAAGCTGATTATGGCGAGGTATCGGTAGCCAATCTTATTGACGCGGTTATTCAGGGGGATGTGGCCATGGGCTACACAGACCCCTTTGCCAGTTCCACGGGTTTGAATTTCCTGATTACCACTTTAAGCAGTTTTGCCGACAACCCAGATGACATTTTGTCCGACAAGGTGGTGGAAAGTTTTGAGGCCTTTCAGAAGGGTGTTCCCTATGTGGCTTTGAGCACCATCCAGATGCGCGATTCAGTGACCAAGGGAGGGAGCCTCGATGCCTTTGTCATGGAATATCAAACCTATATCCGCGCGCCGGAGCTAAAAAACGGCTACTTTTTTCTTCCTTTCGGTATTCGCCATGACAATCCCCTTTACAGCGTGGGTGATATTTCAGCCGACCAGAAGGCTGTGCTTGAAAGCTTTGCTCAATTTTCCGACAGCAATTACGGAAAACAATTGGCCGACCGCTATGGCTTTAATAAAAACCTGGGCTATAAAAACGCCTATGCTCTACCTTCTGGCAGCAATCTGGTAAAGGCCCAGAGTTTATGGAAAGAAAAAAAGGATTCAGGGCGCCAGATCGCCGCCATTTTTCTTTGCGATACAAGCGGTTCCATGGGCGGAGAGCCTTTGGCTCTGGTTAAAAAGGCCCTTTTAGGCGGTGCCGAGTTTATTGATCCTGATAATGCCATCGGCCTTGTGGCTTTTTCATCCGATGTGTACCAAACCCTGGAAATTAAGGAATTCAATGCCCTTCAAAAAGCCAGGTTCAATACAGCGGTCAAGCAGCTCGATGCAGGCGGGGGAACAGCCATGTATAACGGTATTCTGGTTTCGCTAAAGCTCCTGATGGAGTACAAACAGGACAATCCTGATTGCAAGCCCCTGCTTTTTGTGCTCACCGATGGTGATACCAACGAGGGCTTTGAATTCCGCGAGGCTTACAAGTCTATTGCCGGGGCTCGTATTCCGATTTACACCATTGGTTACAACGCGGTTGTCAAAAACCTGACAGCCCTGTCCAGCATTAACGAGGCAGCCAGCATGAATGCTTCCGACGAAGGAATCGTTTACCGCATCGGCGCTTTATTGAACGCGGAAATGTAGAATCAAAGAGGCGTTAAAAGAGGTACACATAAATGAAAAATTTTTTGATATGGTTGGTCATCGCTCTTCTCGGTTTTGGCTTGTTCTTTGCTGTGAGCCATGTTTTATACTCGGCTAAGCCCAAACGCGTGTTTATCGGGATTGACGCGAGTCAGGCTACTGATCCCCACAAACGCTCGATAAGTCAAAAGCTCCTTCCCTGGCTGAACCAGCGCTATTGTGAATACGCTCTGGCCACCAATGTTTTGAATAAAAACCACCGCCTTGTTCACAGCTGGAAATCGGTAGCTGATCTGGGCAGAGTCATGGATATTAACATGTATACTGATTTGCCCCTTTCGGCCTTTAGTGAGATTCAGGAAGCCCAAGAAGCCGGGGAAGTCCTTATTGTGACAACCGTGAAAAATCCCAAAGATATCAAGCTGCAAGGGGCAGAGTTTATTTTACTGCCCTGAAGTTTTTTCCATTCAAAAGCCGCGATCCGGGTACCGCGGGACTAACACCGCGCTTTATTTTTTTAAGGAGCTGCTATGACCAAGCTTAAAATCGAAAACCCTGTTTTACCCGGTTTTCACCCCGACCCTTCCATTGTAAGGGTCGGCGATGATTATTATATAGCCACTTCCACCTTTGAATGGTTTCCCGGTGTGGCCATTCACCATTCAAAGGACCTTGTTCATTGGCAGCTGGTCGCAAGACCCCTCAATCGTCTGTCACAGCTCAACATGATAGGCGAGGAATGCTCCTGCGGGGTGTGGGCCCCCTGCCTCAGTTATCATGAGGGTGTTTATTACCTGGTCTATACAAACATGAAAAACAAAAGGGGCGCTTTCAAGGATATGAAGAATTACCTGGTCACTGGCACAGATATTCAAGGTGACTGGTCGGAACCGGTTTTTCTTAATTCGAGCGGTTTTGACCCTTCCCTTTTTCATGACACCGACGGCCGCCACTACCTTGTCAACATGCTCTGTGATCATACCAAGGAGATGAACCAAAAAGAACGATTCGGGGGAATTCTGCTTCAGGAATTTTCGGTCAAGGATAAAAAACTGGTGGGCCCGATCATCAATATTTTCAAGGGCACCGAATTAGCCAAAACCGAAGGGCCTCATCTTTATAAAATAAAGGATCATTATTACCTTATTTGCGCCGAAGGGGGAACAGGAAAAGACCACGCCGTTACCCTGGCCCGCTCAAAAAACCTTTTCGGGCCCTATGAGGTCTGTCCCCATAATCCCGTTCTTAGCTCAAAAAACAAAGCCAAGCTCCCTTTGCAGCGAGCGGGCCACGCCGATATCGTGGAAACATCCGACGGCCAGTGGTACATGGTTCATCTTTGCTCCAGGCCCTTAGCCAAATCTGGTCGCAGCATTCTGGGAAGGGAAACTGCTATTCAAAAAATCCAGTGGGATGATCAAGGCTGGTTCAGCCTGGTAACGGAAAAGTCTGAGCCCGAAATTCGGGTGGATGCCCCAAACCTGGAACCTTGCCCCTGGCCGCCACTAGCTCAACGCGATGATTTTGATTCACCCAGCTTAAGTCTTGTTTACCAAACCCTGCGGGAACCCCTGGGAGAATCGGTTTTATCATTAAGCGAACGCCCGGGCTTTCTCCGCCTCAAGGGGCAATATTCACCCAGCTCCCATTATACCCAGGCCCTGATAGCCAGGCGGCAGCAAGCCTTTTGCTATTGTGCCAGAACCTATTTAGAATTTTCACCGCTAAACCTTCAACAGATGGCAGGAATAATCGCGCTCTATGATAATGAAAATTATTATTACCCTCACCTGACCTGGGATGAGAATCTCGGCAAATGCCTGAAAATCGCTGTGTCCGATGACGGGAACTATAGTTATGAAGCCGAAGCTGTGGCCATAGCCCAGAAGGGCCTGCACCTGGAAATAGCGGTGAAACAGGAAGATTTGACTATCGCCTATTCCCTGGATGGCGCAAACTGGAACAAGATTAACAGACTCTTTGACGCCTCAATTTTATCCGACGAATACGGTAAGATAAGCTATTTCACAGGCGCCTTTATCGGACTCTGCGCCCAGGACCTGAGCGGAACCGCCCTGGCAGCGGACTTTGATTATTTTGAATACATCGAAGGCCCTGAACAAAATTGAACAACCAGGACTTTTCGGAACTAAAGGGCGAAAAGGAATTCCTGGCAGCCATTGATTCCGACGGCTGCGTGCTCAATACCATGAACACCAAACACAGGTTATGTCTTATTCCCGCTTTTATCAAACACTTCAGGCTCGAAGAGATTGCCAGGGAAGCAGAGGAGACCTGGGAGTACGTGAATCTTTTTTCCGAAAACAGGGCCCAGAACCGCTTTAAAGCCCTGTCACTTACTCTCAAAGAACTGGGCCGCCGAGCTGATCTTAAGCGACAATGTTTCAAAATACCCTCCTATGAGGCCATTCACAAGTGGGTCCAAAAAAACACCGGCCCCTCCCAAAGCCTTTTGGAACATGACGCGCTGCAAAGCAGCTCTTGGGACTTGCAACTGACCCTTTCCTGGTCAAAAGAAGTTGAAAAAATGGCAGACAGCTTTTTCAGTCAATATCAAGTATTTGACTATGCCAGGGAATCACTCCAAAAACTGAACCAGCGAAGCGACTGCTTTGTGGTCTCCACATCAGCAGAAAAGACCCTTCACCGGGAATGGGAACACCACAGAATAAAAAAATACGTAAAAACCATAGTGGGTCGGGAAAATGGTGAAAAAGCGATAAACCTGGTAAAAGGGGCCGGCCAAAAATATTTAAAACACAAATGCATCATGATCGGCGATTCACCAGGCGACCTCGTGGCAGCCCAAACAGCAGCTTTCCTCTTCTACCCCATCTTTCCGGGGCAGGAAGCCCAAAGCTGGAAACACTTTTACACTGAAATCATCGATAGTTTCTGGAAAGGCGAATACCTGGTAAAACAGCAACCCCGGCTCATACAAGAATTCACAGCCTTTTATTCATCACCACCCCCCTGGGAGCTGCTTCCTAATAACTGATTAATCAAATAACAGCCCCATTTAAAATCCATATGTCTTCGCTGTGATCAGTGTTTTCAGTGGTTCATCTCCTAAAACATAAAAAACAAACACCATGGTGAACTAAAACAGAGTGCTCATGCCAAAAACCAGCTGGAAAAAGCAGCATTCACCCTAGCAGGTGTTCAACGGCATTTACTCAGGAAATATAAATATCGATGGATTTAGCCTCCATTCTTATGTGAATCAAATTATTGCTGATGTTCAAGGGCTGATTTTTTTTCCAGTGCTCCAAACCCTGACGCAGCAAATCCTTCACCCGTGTACTCAGGGAATAGCGGTTCAAATCCAGGGTGATGCTCTCAGGCATTCTTTCATAACCATTATGGATGCTCACCAAAGCCACCTCATCGATAGAGATTCTCAGGAAAATATAGACCAGATCATCGGACCACAAGGTAAAGCTAGTGCCATATTTCAAGGGAGCCGAACTTTTCCGCAGGGCAATCAAGTCCCTGGTCCAGTGATAAATCTCACGAGCCTTATGATAGGGCGGATCATCCACAGGATGTTGATCAGCACCGATCATGTCCCAGGGGAAATCCCGGCGGAGATCGCGGTCATCCTCCTTTTTCCAGCCTTCAAGACCAATTTCAGTGCCATAATAAAGCTGAGGAATGCCCCTGAAAGTAAACATGGCACCCAGCGCCAGTTTCACCACCCGAATGGCCCAGTCCAGCCCGGCCCCCTTTCCCTGGTGCTTTGAACGGGCATGGCTCATGATACGCTGCTGAAGGTCGTGATTGTCCAGCAGGGTCACCAGTTGATTGGAATTGCGATAACCCCCGTAAAAAGGATTATCATTATCCAGCACACCAGATTCTTCGTTATCGTGAAGCCGGGGTCGGGCCAGATTGTTTTTAAGGCTCTGGTCATAGATAAAACAGGAGCGCAGGGCCGAACACAAGGGAAAATCAAAAAGCGAATCAAAATCATGATAATTCTGGTATTTTAATAACTCGGGAATATGTTCACGCCCCTCAAGCAGCACCTCGCCGATCAAATACACATCAGGATATTCACCGCGAATTTGTGATTTGAAAAAATGCCAGAACCGGGGTTCCACATGTTTGACCGTATCCATGCGGATATTGGTGACACCCCCTTTGATAATCCAGTCTTGTATATTGTTAATAAAATAATCCACCACCTCGGGATTATCATGGTTAAAATCGGGCAGCCGGGCAAGCTCACCCTTGATATCACCCTGTCCGTTGTGGTTAAACCAGGTATCAGGGAAATTGGACTGGGCCCCATAACCGCAATGGTTCACCACCATATCCAGCACCACCTTAAATCCCCTTTTTTCACAGAGCTCCACAAATTTTCTGAAACTCTTCATGTCAGTGGAAGAAGGTAAATGCCGCCCTTCGATCTGGCGTTTATCGAGCCTGGTAAAATCCTTGGGCCAATAATAATGATAGGGCTCACTGCTCCCGGCTTTATCAATATTCTCATAAACCGGAGTTACCCAAATCGCGGTCACACCCAGCTCCGCAAGATAATCGAGCTTGTCAATAATACCGTCCAGGGTACCTTGGTGGATAGAATTGTCCGAAGGCTCTGCTGAAGTTTTATGGCTTCCAAAAAAACGGTCGGTCACAATAAAATAGATAATATCATCCTGAGTCAGGGATTTTTTCATGAAGGCCCTCCTTAAACATATTCATGCAGAGGATGCGTAGCAAAATGTTTCTGGTTACAATTATATAAAGCCCGAAACCCCTTTTCCATCACAAAAAAAGCTTTTTTATCCGGGCACAGAACAGAAAAACCGGCCCCTTTTGATTCGCCAGGCCAAGGCTTTCATGGCCATTGAAAAAGCCCCTTCACATTCAGAATCAATAAGCCCCGTGACAAAAACCTCTTCTGCAAAGTAATCCCAAAGCCCTGCTCGGCCAGCATCCTGGCCGTAGATTTCCAGAGCCCCTGGTTTGACCTTACCCCCAGTTGCCGCGAGCGCTCAAAAACCTCTTCCCAGACCTTGAAAAAACAATAAACAGCCTCACCGCTCACCATTTTCTCGATAAGGTTCCGCGGAAGGAGCGGAGGAAAAAGCGAAGGGCTAAAGGCCTCCTTAAAAGCAAAACGAAACACCAATGAATCATAGTCAAGAAGGCCTTGGCTGTTTTTTTTGAACACATTGGCACACCAGATGTCACCCCAGGGGCTGGAACTTCCTTCAAAAATGATTCCACCGGTCACAAGAGCCGGGGCCATAAGTTCCAGGGCCTCACGGTAATAAAAGGCCTTGTATTGGCGCAGCACATTAAAAGCCCTTACAATCCGAACCGATTCACCGGCTTTCAAAGGAAGCTCAAAACCACCCAGACGCGCCTCGATATCCATCAATCCCGCGGCGCAGGCCCTTTCCACACGATCGGGATCAATCTCCACCCCTAAAACCGGCAGCCCGGGATTAATCCGCCTGAGAATGGCCGCGCTCTGGGCCAAAGTAAAAACATCCTCGCCAAAACCCAAATCACAAAAAAAACTTCGCCCCTTAGCGCTCACAAGAAGCCTGTGGGCCAGAGCCAAATAAAGATCAGCGCTTCGAAGCCGGTTAGGAGCGGTTTTCCCACGGGTAATGGCCCCTTTTCTACCCTGACCAAGCTCATCCAAATCCTGAAGGTCGTTCATGGAGCGAATTATAACGAGTATTGATACTTTACACCAGAAAGAATGACAGATTATACAAAGGAGTTTTTGGGCGTTCCCCCCGGAACCGATTTTTCCCCGATTCGAACATAGCCAGCCTTGCGATGAACCAGCCAAACATCAAGGGGGGTCAGGCTCTCCGGTCCAACTCCTCGCCCAGGACCCGCCTTTTAAGCAGGCGGCTTTTTGCCAGCTTAAACAATCAGCATTGAAACATGCAAGGGCTGCGGGGTTTCCCCTTCGATCCTTAACGCGGTGAACAAGCGGATAGCGAAGCCTCTCGCGAAAAAAAGCTTATATCCCCCACTTTCAGAGGGGCACCAGGGAAAAGCGCTTTTGGTTATATGTGGCTCTACAACTATACTCGAAACCACGCCCCTAAAACCCCGACCTGGGGTTAAGAGCAGTCAGGTCTTTTTCCTGATCAGGAAAAATATAAGCGCGCCGAGGAGCAGGGCCCCAGCGGCAATCAGAATAATAATAACATTTCCGGGTAAACCGGCCGTGGCCTTATCCTTCGCAAGATCAGTCATTCCGGCGATTTCCTGCTTGTTATCCCCCTCTTTTTCCAAAGCCTCAAGATAGCCACTGAAACACCAACCCACCTGGCCCTTTTCATTTTCCACCTTCACCCAGGGGGCGCTAATG
>JAFGWI010000118.1 GCA_016937215.1 Spirochaetales bacterium
AGTGGGTTTTCACTGCAAAAAACATTGATTGACTTTACTACATTAACAGCAGATTATGATGTTCCCAATGCTGATACGAAAGAAAATAAGGCCACACTGGTAAATTACTCTTCCCAAGCCGGTGCTCGTTTTACTGATGAGGAAAAAGAGTTAATGGTCACTTCTTTATCTCTCAATAACTGGCGTGTTGAGCTTGCCTCTTCATCTCGAACAGTTGAGAGAATGAAAGACAGCATGACCAAAGAGGCCACCACTACATCCAATGCCAGACAATTTGATGGTGAGGATATGGCAAGTAAGACTATTCTGGGCATCAGAATTCTTTTTCCTGAATCAGCCTTCAACTCTTATGCCATCATTAAACCACCTTTTGAGATCCAGGCATACCAGGATAAAGAAGAGCTCCAGGCTGATGGTTCATTAGTCGTAGCTGATGAGGAAAAGGGGCGAGGAACCAAATTTGACGGTTTTGGTGTTATCAAGAATGTGGGTGTCATAAAGGAAATCGAATGTATGGCTTATGGCGCCAATTATCCCCATGCCCTTGAAGTTATCCTGATGGATGAAAACTATACCGAGCGTTCATATCATCTCGATTATTTGAACTATGAAGGCTGGAAACGTTTGACCTGGACTAATCCTAATTACATATCTGAAGTCCGAAATCGTGAAATACAGATGTATCCATTGTATCCACGAAGTGTGCCATACCGAAAGCTCATTGGTTTTGTTATTTATCGCGACGCAGCCAGTATTGGCGGTGATTTTATCACTTACTTAAAGGAAGTAAAAATCACCTACGATGAAGCCATCCGTGAACAGGATGAACTTCAGATCGATGATGAGTCCATTTGGGGTATTCTTCAAACAAGAAACGAGGCCCGACAATTGGCTGAGTATAAACGACTCGGTAACCGCCAGGTGCTTGAGTTACTTGAAAAAATGAAGATGCACGAAGAACAATAATTTCAGTATAGCGCTTTATTTTAATTTGAATATCAAAAAGACAGCATTCATCGGGTGCTGTCTTTTTTTTGCTATAATCTAACCTCTTTTTTCGATATAAAGATGATTACGGCAATTTGCTTTAATGGCCTTTTGAAGAAGAATCTCAAGTAATTGTTTATTTTCAGAAAAATAATGGTTTCTTGTTGATTAGGAGTAAATAGCCGTCAAGACAGTCTCTATCGTTGTTTTAACACAGGTTATATTGCTTATGTTTTTGTAAATTGGCCTAAAGTTTAAATTTTACTGATATTATCAGGCTGGTAAGTGGAAAAAAAGAAAAAAAATAGCGGCGAAGGGATTTGAACCCCTGACCCAACGGATATGAGCCGTTTGCTCTACCTACTGAGCTACACCGCCATTTTCAAAATGATGTTGGAAATATAGCAACTTGCTAACGCCTTGTCAATACAGGAATTATAATTTTAACAAAAAAATGTGCTAACCCACATTCCGCAGTGAATTTAGGTAATTTCTTAATTTATTTAGAGTTAAGTTATTGCGATTTTCAAAATCGCCTTTTCTATTTCTCTATAATATAAGAAATTACTATTTTGCGCGGAAAGTGGGTGCTAATATTTAAGGCCCCTGTTTTTTTGATGTTTAAGCAATAACAAGGCTTTAAATTGATGTAATCGGCTGCTTTATTAAGCGCGTTATTGAATTTTTATTGGAAACAAATATAATATTTGCATAAGCCAATGTTATTTTAATCTATGAATTAAGACGGGACTATGACTTCATTAAAGAAGGCCAAATCGATTCTTAAAATTTTGATTCATCTATTCCTGATCAGCGGAGCCTTTGTTTTCCTTTTTCTGAATTATAGTCAGAAAACCCATTTGTTTTTTGTTAAGAATCACTTTCCCTGGGTAAACCGTGAAGGGCAAATGGTTTACGATCCTTTGTATGAGACCAGTTTATCCTCTTTTTTGATTCCAGGTGATATTTTGAAATCAATAAATGGAATTAGAATAATTGACAATTTGGTTCTGATAAAAACATTATCTGAAAATCTGCATAATCCCATTATCATAATCCTTTCACGAAACAATAAGCCCCATCGCTTTGAGATAAATCCGACTATCTTGCTCTTTCAACCACAAATATTCATCTTGTTTTTTCCTCTCATTGCCATGGCCTTTTGGTTTAGCTTTCACAATAAAAGAAAGGGCTTTCAAGTCAGCCTTTTTGCCCTTCAATTTGTGACAGTTGTCATCTTTTCTCAAAACACTTTTCTGCATGAAATGTATTTTATTCTATTCATACTGGGCAACGCCTATCCTTTATATTTTCACTTTGAAGCCATTAAATTGATAGAATCGAGTCAAAAAAGGCAATTTCTTAAAATAGCAATTTTTGCTGTTTATAGCCTTGTTATTGTTTTTCAAATAACAGCCTATATTTACTTGTTGTTTTACAAAGGCTCTGTTGACTTGCTGAGGATATCTTCTATACTACAATGCATATTGAACCAGTTTGCTTTTCTAGGCTTTGGAATTTATCTAACCCTAAGCTTAAAAAAGAAATTAAAACAACACAACTTCCATATCATGGAATGGCAGTTTAGCGGTTTTTTTCTTTTTTATGTTCCCAATCTTTTTTTTGAGGATTTACCTTTCATACTACAGGGGTTTAATCAGAAATTTATTGCCTTGGCCAGTGTTTCCTATCTGTTTTTTACCAGCTTTCTGTTGTTTTGCATTATAGCGCGTGTGATGTATAAACCCGTTATCTTGCGCCCCATGGAAGATAAATGGCTCTACATATTATTCAATTTGTTTACCTTTTTAGTGGTTTCCAATATTTTTCCAGATTTCTTCTTCGTTCATAAACTAAGTTTGTCCTTTGAATATACCCGAATGACTCTTGTTCTAAAGTATTTGTTTATTTTTGCCTCATTTTTTATTCTGAGAAGTTTTTTCCGGTTTTTTCTCAACAGTTTTTTCCCTAACAGAAGAATCTATTCAATTGAGAATGATTTATATATCTATCGAAAAGCCCATGAGGAATATTACTGGAAACAGCGATTTCATGAACTGGAAAGAAAAATTTATTCTGGCGATCAATCCTTTGGAATCAATCATATCCATGAATTTCTTAAAAATTTTAAAGCTCGTGTGGTTCAAATTTTAATGAATTATGACAAAAAGGAAGCAGAAATAGAAAGAGGAGATACACGCAAAAAAGAACTGCTCGAATTAAACCAATATCTCCAGAATTTGAGCGATCGAACAAAACCGATTATTGATTCGCCAAGCAAAATCGAGTTTAATGCTTTTTTGGCCAAGGTCATTGACCAGTTTAAAGAGCATCCTCTCTTCTCGTGTCTTGTGTTTCAGAAGACCTGCGAAGTTTATCTCAGTATTAATCAGGAAGAAATCAGCTTTATTTTGTATGAATTAATTACAAATGCCTTGGAAGCCCTTGATTCAAAGGATAATTTTGTGAAAATTTCAGTTGAAAAAAAATGGGGGCAAGTTTCTATTGAAATTTGCGATTCGGGAATAGGTATTTTCCCGAATGAGAAAAATAAACTTTTTTCACCCTTTTTTACCAGCAAGGCGAATCGTCTTGGATTGGGTCTATACTTGTCGCGTCTTTATGCCGCAAAGAATAATGGCCTCATTATATATGAAAAAAAGGGGAACCATCAAACTTGCTTTCAAGTGCTTCTTTCTCTTATCGATTAATCATGTTTTTCAGAAGCATTTCGAATACACACATTCCACGGAAAATGTGTTTTTAGTGTTTTTTTTAAAATTTTTTATTATGTTAATAATAGGTTTTTGTAAAGAAGGGAGTTTTATAAAAAATTCTCATTTATTTTGTGTACTAAATTGTAGATACTTTATCCTAAAGGGATTTATTGAAAATTATGAAATATCAATTATAATATCATTGAGGCTTATCCAAAAGTGAAGTTTTACAAGAAATATAAAAATAACGGATAAGTTATCTCAATAATGGATAATAAATTATAAATTTACAGCTGGTTGTTAATTGCTAATGTCAGAACTTTTGCAACTAGCTCCATTACAGAAAAATTATCATTCAAGGGGTTCTTGATGGACTTGATGTTAAACGACGGCATGGCTCTTGCTTTTTTAAAGGAATCTTCAACAGGCTTCGTGCTTTTTGATCAGCACTATAATACCTTATTTGTTAATAAGGCCATCGAGAAAATAACCGGCTTTTCCTCCCAAGAATTAATTAAAGGTGGATTTTTTGATGCCCTTGGAAAAAACGAAAGTTACACGAAATTGGGCAAAGAAAAATTAAAAATCGCCATGGAAAGGCCTTTTGAGGATTTTGAATTTCACATCACCCATAAAAATTCAAAAAAGGGAATTTTGCATTTATCTGGCTCTTCATTCAATTATAATGAGTTTAGATATGCTGTTATCAGCTGTTTTGATGTTACGCTTAAAAAGGAATTTGAAAAGGTCATTGAGTCTACCTATGATAATATAATGCAGTCGACGATTGATCTTGACGCGGCTTTAAAACAAATCAAGGAACAGCGACGGGCATTGGAGGATTATAAGCTCAAAATACAGCATGAACTGGAAGTTGCAAAAACCGTACAAAAAGCGATTATACCCCGGGAATTCATGGATAATGAATTAATCACTGTTTGGGGCACTTCCATTCCCAATATGGAGCTCGGCGGGGATTATTTTGATTTTTTTCTGCCTGACCCTATGAAGCTGGGAGTGCTCATCGCTGATGTTTCAGGCCACGGGGTCCCTTCAGCCTTGATAACCACGATGGTGAAGGTGCATTTTGAAAAATATGCCAACGATTTAGTTGAAACCGATCAAGTGATTTACCATATCAACAAAGAAGTGACAAAAACCCTTCAGGAAACTGGTTTTTATTTTACAGCCTTTTACAGTATAATAGACCTTGATTGTATGACCATTTCAAGTACTTGCGCGGGGCATGATTTTGCCATTTGCATAAATACTGAATCAGGTGAGATTAATCAGCTGGGAAAAACAGAAATCGGAACCATTATCGGCACCTTTGAGGAAGCGGAGTACGATTCAAGCTCTTTTCAGCTAAAAGAGAATGATATTCTTGTCTATTTCACCGATGGAATAACAGAATCCAGGAATAAAGAGGGTAAATTCTATGGTCTTGAGGGTGTGACCAATATTCTGAAGGCCAATAAGGATGAGCACCCAAAAGAATTAATACGACTTTTGATTGAAGACATTGACAGGTTTACAGAAGGGGTAGGGGTTAAAGACGACAGAACCGTTGTCATGGTTAAAATCAAAATGGTGCCTTCTGCTGATAATATAACCGATGAGGATATCAGGGCTTTGGTTGATAGCGCTTTTCGAAATGGACGACAATATGTTAAGGAAAAGCAATATAGAGCTGCTGTTAATGAATTTCTTAAGGTATTGCGCTTTGATCCCAAATCATCAGGAGCCTATTCTTATTTGGGGCAGGTTTTTAGTTTATTTGGAGATTATAAAAAATCGGAAGAATATTTCAATAAAGCCATAGAATTGAATGAAAACTATGTTCAAGGTTATTATTTTTTGGGTATAATATTGTATAAGCAAAAAAAATTCCAGCAAGCCAAAGAAATCTGGTTAAAGCTGAAATCAATTGCTGGTGAATTTAAAAATGTCAATGAATATATTGGCAAATTAGAAAAGATGGGAATTTAAACTGATAATGTGATAGTTTACAAAGACCCTTTTGGGTCTTTCTCTGCTTATTGCGGGGGCTAAAAAACACAGATTATCAACTTTTGTATTTGTATGGCGAATCATCTTTATTCTTTATAACGCGTTAGGGTTAAAGTCAGCAAGTCAGGTCACAAATTTTCTTTGTGACGCGTCACTGCAACTTGGATGATTTTTTAAAATTAGCGAAACCACTATTATTTTCGTGATGATTTCACGGCAAAAATGGTTGTAACCGGGTAGCAGTATGATGGAGAAGCCAGCTCTGGTGGAATGAAATGAAACCAGGCAACGCCTAGGGAAGGTGCAGCCAAAATACATCAAAAAAAAAATGATTATGAAAAAAAAATATTATATGGAAACCTATGGCTGTCAGATGAACAAGGCTGAATCTGAAGCTGTATCAATTGTACTAATTGAATCTGGTTGGGAGCCTGTCGAGGATCCAGCTGAAGCCCATATTATACTATTGAACACCTGTTCGGTAAGAAAGACCGCTGAAGAGCGAGTATGGGGCCGTCTGGGCGCTTTGAAGGGCTATAAGAAGCGGGATGTCAGAATAGTGCTCATGGGGTGCATGGCCGAGCGTCTTAAAGACAAGATTTTTGCAAAAGAGCCTTCAGTGGATCTTGTAGTATGCAATTTTGATAAAAAAGAATTGCCACTATTGTTAGAGCGAATTCAGGACCAAAAACCACATGTTATAAGCAATTCTCATGATCATTACGATTTTCTTTCAATTCATGAAAATTCCGGTTTCAAGGCCTTTATCCCCATTATGCATGGTTGTAATAATTTTTGCACCTATTGTATTGTGCCTCATGTCAGGGGACGCGAGATTTCAAGGGCACCGGTATCAATACTGAATGAAATAGCCTTGCTTGAGAAAAGGGGTATCAAAGAAATCACCCTTTTAGGGCAGAATGTTAATTCCTATTGCTATGATGTGAATGGGGTGAATCTGGATTTTACAGGCCTTTTAAAATTGATCATTTCAAATATCGGGGGGATTCATTGGGTTCGTTTTTTAACCTCCCATCCCAAGGATTTTCCCAAAGAATTGATTGATATTATTGCTACAAGCCAGCATTTGTGCAAGCATATACATTTACCGGTTCAGCACGGTTCAAATCGCATCCTTGAGCAGATGGAGCGAAAATATAGCCGTGAGGATTATTTGGCAATTATTGAAGCCTTAAAAGCAAAGGTTCCCGGAGTTTCCATTACAACTGATATTTTAATCGGTTTTCCTGGAGAAACTCAGGATGATTTTGACCAAACCCTCGATTTGATGAAAACAGTAGAATTTGATGATGCCTTTATGTACCGTTATAATCGTATTGAGGGGACGAAAGCCTATGACATGGAGAATCAGCTGGAAGAGAAAGTGAAGCTTCAACGTTTAAATGAAATCATTCAGATTCAACGCAAAATCGCGGGCAAAAAGAAAAAAAACAAAGTGGGCCGCGTAATGAAAGCACTTATTGAGGGTATGTCCAAGCACTCAGATAAGGAATTATTGGCACGAAGTGAATTTGATGATATGGTAATTATTCCGGGTGATTCAGCCGATATTGGTAAAATGGTTACTCTAAAAATCGGCGGTTTAAAAGGAAATACCCTATTGGGTGAAAAAATTTGTGACTAATCGGGGAATAGTGGCTTTTTGTTTTTGTGTTATTCTGATTGGATAGCCATTGGAGACAACTGATTTCAAGGGTGTTTTGTTTTATGATTTGATAAAATTGGCGGATAAAGGGCGTTATTGTGATTTGCCATTGATGAGGAGGAGGTGATTGTTATGCCTTGGAAATTTATTTTTACCATAATCATATTGGTGCTAGTGGTAATTTTTGCCGGATTTAATGTTCATCCTGTAAGTATCAGTTTCGGTTTTGCTCAAATAAGTGAAATACCCATGTTTGTGTGTATCTTATCTGCTTTTGCTTTGGGCACTATTATTTCAGTGCCTTTTGTGATGGTATCAAAAAAGAAAAAACTGAAAAAAGTAAATGATAAAAAAAATCCTGTTAATACTCAACTTTCTCCAGCGACCAGTGAAGAGGAAAAGCAAATTGTTTCAAAGGGTAAAAAATCCAAACCATCTTGATTTTATACTTGTTTTCTTTCTGGCATTTATTTCTTCGACTCTTTTTGCGGATTCGTCCTTTTTAACAGAGGCTGAAAAATTCGAGAACCAGGGCAAAACAACCAGGGCCTATGAATTGTACAAGGAATGGCTTCAGGATTATTCCCAGGATAAGCTATTTACAGTGCTATTAAAATTTCAGGATATGGAGACAAATCCCAGGGGCCTCAGATATTATTATGAGACCTATGTTGAGAAACTGAGTGAGCCTTTAGAAAAATCCAGAATATATCATGATTTGGGACAATTGAATCAATTAATGGGTGATTATGAAAAAGCTGCTACCTGTTTTATGAAAGCCTCGGGCCTGTCAACTGGTGATGATAAATATAAAGAGTTATTAATGGCTTTGGGAATATATTATCAGCTTGGATTTTATAGTGAATTGGCAGGGCAATTGGAATCCATCGTGTCCGAGAATGCCGATATTATCACTGGAAAATTAATTCTGCAGATCAAATTATTTCAGATTCAGGAAGAAAAAACTCAAATTCAGAATCTTATTACAAGATTGCCCCAAAATCTGACTCAATCTAAGTATTATCCCCAGTTTTTATTGACCCTTTTCGAGTTTTATTATTTTTCAGATCAAAAAGACCAGGCAAATAAAATTTTAATTGCCCTTAAAAAATATTACTTTCAATCAGTGGAGTACTTCTTAGCTGAACAGATTTTCAATTCAAAAGAACCTGATAAATATCATTACCATTTAATACCCGCAGATATCTTCAATTCCAAGGAAATTATTGCCCAACCTGTTGAGGAGAAGGGGCCTCCTGAAGTAAAACAAGATGCTGAAAAAAAGCCTCAAAATAAGAACGCTGAAGTTGATATGGATAAGGCTGTCAGTCAAGTGTCTGAAAATAATGAAAAAACGGAAGAAAAAAAACAAAACAGCCCGAAGGTCTATGTTCAGGTTGGTTCATATCTGGATAAGGATAACGCGATTGAACAATTGGCTGTATTAAAAAAGGCAGGCTTTATGGGCCTGATTGTGGAAAAAAACATTTCCAGTAAAATCTATCATCGCCTGTTGGTTACCATCCCTGAAAGCGCTCATGATAAAAAAGCCTTTATTCAGTTACTAAAGGACAAAGGTTTTCAGGGTTTTCTCTATTATGGTGAATGATTAGTAAATTTCCTGAAAATAAAGCATGGGCTCCTTTGATGTTACTTCAAAGCCGTTTGAAAATAGATTTCCATGGGAAAGGGCAATGGTTTTTACGGTTCGGTCCTTTTCACTTCTTTCAAGGTATTCCAGAATATAATTTTCTATATCCTCATGAGTGTTTTGGATTTCCAAAGTGAGTATATAGATGTTGTATTTTTCTATTCCATTATATTTATGATTAATTAAAATAGTCCATAATTGTGTTTTCTCCGCTTCAGTGATATCTGATTTTAAAAGATAATAACTACGTTCAGGATTCAAACTATAACAACTCTCTAAGAGCGCTTTGTCGTCACGCAATTTAGTGGGATGGTAGATTTCATTGATATAGATGTCCTTTTCGATTTTTAAAGGCAAATTTTGTAATTCTTTTTTTAGAAAAAAGGAATTGAGTATGGGGATATTGTTTATTAATGAAAAACTGCCGGAAATAGTAGTATCGTCGTTTTTAACCCAGGTAAAATAGGGAGGCTCAAAAATAATATAGGAATCGCTTTCGGACTGGTCCATAGTCGTCCGGAACATATCGGTTAATAGAATATCGGCGGGTTGAACATTAACATGGTCCATATAATAAAGGGTTTCCTGTAAATCTTCGTTAACCTTCAAGTATTCACCATTCCAGTCGGTGTCGTTGGCTGTAATATAAATGGAATTGATTGTGTTTATACGAATGCTGATATGGTTTCTAATGGATCGCATGTTTAGATTGGTAGTATAGGCAACCAATCCATTATAAACAGTACGTTTTGATAATTCCCATAAGTAGATTTCTTGAACATTATTATCAAAAAAGATGATTTGATTATCCATGCGACTGAACATAATCATCCGGCTGATTCCGTATTTTTTACTATACCAGGGACCTTCAAGAAAGGGGTCAAAGGCGTTTTCATTATAATTGGCATACAATTCCCTTAAGCGTTTTTGTTCAATAATTTCGCTCTGGATTGGTGCTGAGGAGGTGAGCTTGTATTGATTTGAGGTATAAATCCAGTCATACTGTTCCCTGATCAAGGAAAGACTGTCTTGTTTGTCTGGATCTTTTTTTTCCAGAATGATTGGAAAACTCTCACCTGTTTTTTGCCGCGAAGCATAGTTCAAGGAACGTTCCACTTGTAGAATTTTAATTGTACCATCAGAGTTTAATTGGCAAATTGGTGAAAAATTAATACCGGGATTGGTGAGGGAAGGCGTTTTACGGTAAACATCCAGAGTGATTTCTCCCTTGTCATTGGTTCCGGTTAATATAAGCTCTTTATTGTAATCACCCACAATATCATCGGTATCCAGTTCAAAGGTGCGCTGACTAAAGGCCTGGGTGCTGGCTTTCCAGGAAATAAAATATTGATTTCTGATTTCATCATAATCAACTACCATTATGATCAAAGTCGCTTCAGGATCAGATAAATTTTTGCAAATCAAAACCTGTTCATCAAGGGTGTCAATATCAAGATTGATATCAGTAATTGATAAAAGCTTATAGTTTTTATCAAGTATAACCTTTAGCGAGGTTTTGCCGTCTAGGGACAAGCCAGACTCAGAACCAGTTTCATTACTAAATGAGAAATCATATCCATCAAGATAGGTGATATTCTCGTTTGCATTGGTTTGCGCAGGGGCTTGTTTTTGGCAAGATTCAAACAATATAATTGCTGACAAGAGTATGATAATTTTTATTTTCATGGGTTTAAAATTCTTTTTTGAGTTTTGCAAGTAGTTTCGGCTTGATTTTGTCTAGGGGTTCGGTGCACTTGAAACCCGCGGCTGTTTTGTGACCACCACCGCCGAAGTGACGGGCGATGGCACACACATCATAACTGCCCTTGGACCTTAAGGAACAGCGGAAAACTCCTTTTTCATCTTCTTTGAAAAAGACCGATATTTTTATGGCTGCTGCTTTTAGCGGAATATTAATAAAAGCACGGGATTCTTCGTATTTTCCACCTGTTTTTTTTAACATTTCCTTGCTCATTAATTGAATAGCAACTTGATTATTGAATTCCATTTCTAGAGTGCTCAGTACCTGGGACATTAATTTTATGGAAGAAATGGAATCGGTTTCGTATACCTTTGAATAAATCCGGTTAGGAATAACACCTTTTGAGACCAAGTCGCAGGCAATCTCAAAGGTTCTGGCTGTGGTTTTGGGATATATAAAGGATCCTGTATCATAAACAATAGCCATATAAAGGGCGTCCGCTATTTCGCTTGTGATTTTTACTTTTAATTCTTTTAACAACAGATAAATGATTTCCGCGGTAGAAGAGGCATCCTTGTAAATCAGATTATCCTTTACCTGGTCGCTATCATCCTCATGATGATCAATAATAAAATATTCCTTAACCTTGGGGAGTAATATTTCCGAAATTTCGCCGATGTTTGCTGTGTCATTGGTATCAAGAATGAATAAACCATACTGATCGATATCTTTAGGGAGTTGTGTATCTTCGTCAAAATAGCCAATTTCATTTGTGGTGTCGATAAATGTAAAATTCTCAGGGGTTGGGTCATTATTTAAAATAATGGCTTCTTTTTTTAGATGTTTTAGCCCCTGTAAAAGAGCAAATTCGCTGCCCACTGCGTCGCCGTCTGGGCTCTCGTGGGCACAAATTATGAATTTCTCATATTTGGATATGAAATTTAATGCATTTTGGAATTCCATTATTAACTCCCAATAGTTTAGCAATAATCCTGGTATCATTAATACTATATAATAATTATTTTAGGAATAGCAATTCACAAAAATATTTACTTTCAGTTCTAACTCTTTATGATTTATCGAAAACAAATGAACTGATAAATTATATTGAAGATTTTTGCACCTTCCTTCACAAAATCATTCATAGTTATGTATTTGCTTTGATAATTTATGATTTCCAAGAATATACCTGGTTTCTTAAAATAGTCTGATCCGGTTTTTATATCTATATTTCGGGCTTTTTCTGTATTTAGAATTACCCATGAATGCATATAACTTAGAAAACTGACCCCGAACCAGGCTAACGCAAAATTAGCAATCGGACTATACTTTCCCGATTGCTAATCTAAAAAATTCTTTCTTTATTAAACAGGTTCGGTAAATTTTACATGATAAATAGTATTCTGTTCGGTAACCACCCGTATTGATTTGCCAATAGCGTCTTGAATGTCTTTAGTCACCTCAGGCAGGTATTTCTCCTTAATAGCATGGAGGAGTAACCCATTTTCGCCGCTATAGATTTCAGCAAAGGCCCTTACGCTTTTCTTGTCAACAACTCTTATCATATCCATGGATTCGACCAAATAAACACCTCTGGATTTATTGACCTTAAAGGTGTCTCTGTTTTTGGGAAGAGGTGACTCGTCGATTAAGATACGGAATTCGATGGATTTCCCTAAAATAAGTTTTGAGATCAATAAAACAAGCAAACCAGCCAGTATCAGTACTCCTGCGATGATAATAGGTAGAAGCCAGGGGTTATCTTCAATAATATTATTAATATGTAATGTAATATCTAATTGTGATGGAAATTTTTCCTTGCTTGTAAAGCTGAAATTAACTGTTCCCTGATAATTACCTGCATTTAATTTTCCAGTAAGAATAACAGGAATTTTAATCTCGGTTTCTCCTGTTTTGGGCAGTATGTGCTGGGAGCTGCTGACAAGTAAATTATCCTTAAAATATGGCGCCGCGTTCAAGCTGATTTGATCAATTTCTAGGCTGGGATCGTCTATGAATCCATCGGTTTTAATGGTGATAATCAGGTGGCCTTTTCCTTGGCCGTTTGTGTTGAGTAAGGCTTTATTGGTGTCAGATATAGTCATTATTCCCGCGATATCAGGAGCAATACGAGCGATTTCTTCAGCTGTAAGGTTCTCTCCGGTTTCAATATAATTGGCCTGGAGCTCCTTAGCAAAATCCTTGGTTTCGGTATCTGTTCCCAATGCGAGAATCTGGACCTTCCAGGTTTCTTTAACAAGAATATCATCCAGTTTATCAAGATATTCATGTTTCAATACACCATCAGCTGTGTAATAATCGCTGGTTGGAGGAGGTTCGTTGATGCCGTCAGTGATCAGCAGAAAACTTTTATTTCGGCCATTATTGATTCTTTCGAGCATTTCGTCACCAAGGCGGTCAAGGACATTCCCTATATCTGTAAATTGACCAGTCGCCTTTATTTGGTCGACCTGTTCCTTTAAAGCTTCTTTGGAAGCCATACCTTGAACAGTAGTAGCGGCAGCGAGTTCAGCATTTCTGAAAAATGTCAGTAAAAGAAAATAATCCCCATCTATCAGGGTTTTGTCTATTATGTAAGTATTGACATAACGTTTAACTTCTTCGATCTCTTCTTCCATTGATAAGGATCGGTCCAGGGCAACAATAATATCCTTGGGCTCGCGTTGGTCTCCCCATGTTGTTAATGCGCCCAGGACAATGATTAATAGTGAAAAAAGAATGAATTTGTGATATTTCTTCATTAATAACCCCTTTCTCTTCATGTTAATACATTGCACTATATTTAAGCAAATTGGAAGCAAAAAAAATAAAAAATTACTTTACATTTTGTTTTTGATGTGAATACTATATAGAGAGAAATAATAAATCTAAGGAGATAGATTATGGGAGCCATTGATTTACCAAAAAGCCCGAATGTTTTTCATCCCGAGAAACCCAGTGCCGTTGGTTCACGAAATTCATTAGCACAGGAATTCCGTGATCAGCAAGCTGAAGTAGACCTCCTGCTTAGTGAAGAAGTCGACAAAGTCATGAATCATATTCAATCAAAATTACCCAAAGAAGTTTTGACCCGGATTGATATTATGGGCGGACTAAAAGAGAAAATGTATAATTATTTTAACCAGAATTATCAGAATATGTTCAACCGTTATATTGTTACAACAGAAGATGAAATGGTTAAAAAAGTAAGAAACTTTATCGATAAGGAAGAAATGAAATCCCTATCGAGATATACACCAAAGGAAATCGCGGCATTGCTCGATCAAATTGGCGGTATAGACAAGTTTAACACAGGTGAAATTGAAAAATCTGTGGTTAACATGTACGGGCACCTGCAGGGTCATATCCAACGGGGAGTTAATGATCTTGAAAACCTGACCAATTCCATTTTACGTCAAAAAACAGATGTTGGAGCCTTCATTCGAGGTGAAAATGCCTATTCGATAGTAAAATGTGGTTTTAAAGATAATGTCATGAAGCCAAAAACCGTAACTGATGTTAAGCTTTCGGTAAATATTCTTGACTCTGAATTAATCAGTCCGATTTTTCATTATCAGGTTACTGTGGAATATCTTATCAAAGATTTGCTTTCAAAACATATTATCGATTCCATCGATAAGGAAATTGAAAACATGAAAGATCAGCTGATTGATGAAGGTAAAGAAGAGCTTTCAGACAGTGAAATCATTTTCCAGAAAATGAAAAGGGTTGAACGATACACAGATGACGAAATTGATGATCCCAAATCAAAACGATATAGCTTAATTGGAAAACACCTTATGCAGCGAATTGAAGGCTTAAGAGCTGAAATTCACCCCGATGAATTTGATCCCCTTAACATACGTGAGAATCTAAAAAAGATTATCGACCTTGAAAATATCCGAAACAGAGGTTTTAACACAGCGGTTAATTCGATCACTTCGATTCTGGATACCTCAAAAATGGGTTACCAGTATGTTGAAAACCTTAAAAACGCCCGCGAACTTGTGCTTAGAGAATATGAAGATACTGATACAGCCCATTTACCCGATGAGCGTTTTAAAATCAAGATGAAATATTATGATAATGCTCAATTGATAAATGAGAGAAAAGCCTTTGATGTACAGATAAAATCCTTTGAGGTTGAGGTACAGCATTTATGGGATGTTCTTGAAATGGTATATCTTGAGTCCAAATCCTGGTTTGGGATTACCGATTTTGGTGATTTGGCTCATCAGAAACGAAATAAGATTCGCAAGAAAATCAAGTCAAAAACCGGTGATCCGGTATATGAAGATATTGATAAGATGTGGGACGAGATCAATTACGTAAGGCCAGCTGATACTGATGTTGAACGAATGAACAGAACCTACATTTTTGAAAAAGATACGATCAAGAAAAAGTTGATTATCATGAAACAGCGTCTTATTGAGATGTACGAATATCGTTATCCAAAAAAACGACGTGTTATGGAAGAGAGGCTCAGCCAGTTGGAACAGGATTTCCAAGGTTTTGATTATTTGATCAATCCTTATCATGTTCAGCCAGGTCTTCTTCTTGATGTGGACATTACCTCAATTAAAAAGAAGAAAGCAACTCTGGATGGTATGGCTAATGTATTAAACGAATTCCTCCATGGTGTTTCAAAAGGTTTTCAGGATGCTGCTTTTGCGTCTTTCTCCCGACGACGTTCAACTGTTCGCGATGATATTGCCCAGTCTTTTGTAACGGGCATGCCTGAAGAATCGATAAGCTCAGAAACAAACGGTGCTGGCGGAGATTACCTTGATATGTTAAATGCTCCAGTAGAACAGGTAAAATCCACACCTTCCAAAAAAGGTTTGGTGGACGCGGGTCCGAAAACGAAAAAATCTTCAACAAAGAAGTCTCGTCGAAAAAGTTCAGGATTAACTGAAATCTAATAGCTTAAGTCAAAAACTTATGGCGACATCTCCGGGTGTCGCCATTTTAAAATAAGGAGAGATGAGGTACAATTATGGGAGAACTGAGTTATCAATTCGATACCTTGAGCACACGGGAAGGTTTTAATTCTTCTCTTCGTCATTTTAAGCTGGTTAATGAAATCATTCAAATCTTTCAAGATCATTATAATCTTGCTGATATATTAAATGTTTTTTTGGCTGATAAAGCCTGTGATATTGTTCAGATCAAATCGATTGTAAACGCGCTTTTATTTGACAAATATGCCTATGAGTATGGTTCCTTTAATTTGACAGAATCCATCAGCGATTTTGATTTCATATGTGATACTATCGCCAAATGGAATGCTGTGGATATCGTACTTGTCTATTACCATCCGGAACTGGGTGTTGTTTTAATCAATCCTAAAAATCCCGAACATTGGAAAATCGCCCAATCACTTAAAAGGAATGAATTGCTTACCATATATGCTGGTCAATTCGCGAAAACCGAAAAAGCTGATAAAATTAATCAGTTGGCTATCGATAAAATTATTGAATTATTGTCCGGCAAAAAAATCAAGGCTGTGACAGCTCTGGAAAAAGGATCCTATAAATTTAAAGCCTTTCAATCTGAAGCTGATCAGGCTCCTGTTGTTGCTGAGAAAAAAACCGCTAAAAAGCGTAAAACAAAGGCAAAGGCCGAGACTCAGGACAAAAATGATATAGCTGATATGAATCTTGAAATGGGTAACTCCAAGATGCGAATGACTCCCATGTATGGGATTACTGTAACCAATGAATTATTTCATAACGGCAATGTTGAAGCTTGGAAAAAAATTATAGCCAGCTATGAACATACATTTCCCGGCTTAAAAGTATATGTTTTTTATGACGGAGAGCGTATAAACGATATTAATACTCTTTTCAAATGGGGCAAAGTAAAACGAGGTACAGCTATCATGATTTCTGTTGTTGGTGATAAAATTACCATGGTAGCAAAGTTAAAGCGTTATCTGATGCAGGGCGCCAGTCATCGCTTTGAAGCTTTTCTTAAAGGGCCGCCAACTCAATTGCTTAAACTTTTTTAATGTATCGAAACGCTATAATGAGAGAGGATTTATATGAAGAATAACATTCATTTTTTTAAACAGGGTGAATTTATTAATAATCAAGATATTTTGGATAAGATCGGAATTCGTGGGCGAGGAGCTATGGAATTGGCTTCCCTGGATTTACCGATTTTACCGGGATTTATCATTGATGCTGATGTTGCATCTCATCTGGATAAAGAGTCGTTAAAAAAATATCTTGAGCCTCAGTTTAAAAAAATCAAGGAAATTAAGGGCAAGGATTTTGGCAATCAGGATGATCCTTTATTGGTCAAGATTGTTGTCAGTCCCAATTTGGCTGTTGTGAGTTATCCTACTTTACATAACTATGGACTAACACGCGATACCTTGAATGGTTTTAATAAATTCGTTGGTGAGCATTTCGGATATCACGAAGTTCAGTTTTTAATTAAAGGAAATCTAGAAATTGAGTTAAAGATTGCTGAATTGGAAGGCAGAAAAAAGGATTTTGATACAATCCGTAAAGCATTGGGAAAATTGAGGCGGGAACTTTCAAGTTCTAAAAGTACGACTCAGGAAATTATCAATATCGATGAATATTTGGCATTATTGCCTGAAGGCTTCTTTGATGATGCCTATACTCAGCTGGAATTAGCATTAAAGCGTATCAGCCATATGTTGAATCTTGATGAATTGGATGATGATGATACCGCTATTTTGATTCAACCCATGGTTTATGGTAATTTTGGCAAGGATTCATCAAGCGGAAATTATTATACTAGAAATGTTGTAACAGGAGAGCAAGTATTACAAGGCGATTTTTATCAAAACGAATTCGATTCTATTGGAGCTTCAGGTAAAAACATTACTCAGATAGAACCAGTCTATTTGAAACGGCTTCAGACTATCGCTAAAACCATTGAGGACCATTTTAAGGAAATCCGATATTTACGTTTTACCATTGAAAATAAAAACCTGTGGTTGATTGAACAGAGAGCTGTTGTCAATAAATCAACCCAGGCTGATATAAAATTGTTATTAGAATTATTAAATCGTAAGGTTATAGACAACAAATACATGATCAAGGCTATTAAAACAGAGCAATTGCATGAGATCCTGCATCCTGTTGTGAACTTACAATCCACCAAAAAATTACATTGTCTTGAGGGCGGAATTTCCGGAGCCCCAGGAGCAGCTATTGGAAAGATCTATTTTTCAACTGAAGATTTGATTGATGCCCACAAATTGGCTCTCCAGTATGGAGAAGATACCCGTTTCATTCTATGCTTGTCCGCTTCATTCGCGGAAGATGTTAAGGCAATAGAGGTGGCCCATGGAATCCTCTCTTCAGAGGGTGGCTATGCGGCTCATGCATCAGTTGTTGCCCGTCAATACGGTAAAGTGTCCTTAGTAAAAAATGAAATGAAAATCAGAGGTAAAAAAGCTATCATCGGCAAGACGATTATTAAGGAAGGCGACTATATTACCTTGAACGTTCCCCATTATGGGGATCCCCAGATTTTTCTTGGGGAAGCCAAGTTGATCGAGCCGGATTTTCATTCCTCAGGATTACTTGAGTTTATTAACGTTATTAAAACACAAATCACTGATTTTCACGTAAGAGCTAATTCCGATAATCCTAAAGACGCTGAATTGGCCAAACTTTTTGGCGCTGATGGTATCGGACTTTGCCGTACAGAGCATATGTTTTTTGATGAAAAAAGGATAAATGTTTTTCGTGAAATGATAATTTCTGATTCAGGTGCAGAACGTTTAAAAGCCTTGAGCAAACTTAAGCCAATGCAACGGTCTGATTTTTACAAATTATTTAAAATTATGATCGGAAAACCGGTTACTATCCGCTTGCTTGATGCGCCCTTGCACGAGTTTTTACCTCATAATGATTCTGAAATGTCCGACTTTGTCAAATTCATAAACCCGACTAAAGGCAAAGTGAGAATTCCTGAAAAAGAGATCAGAGCTCGCTGTGAAACTTTAGATGAATTTAACCCCATGTTAGGTCATCGTGGCTGTCGAATCGCTATTTCATATCCTGAAATTTATGAAATGCAAGTAACAGCTCTGTTCGAAGCAGTTTACAGCCTTCAAAAGGAAGGGATTAATGTTCAACCTGAAATCATGGTTCCATTGATCATGAATGAACAGGAACTTAAAATCATTATGTACGGAAAAAATATTGAAGGTCAATCTATTCGTGGACTACTTGATATTGAAGAATCTGTGCGGCTTCAGATGGAAGCCAAAAAAGTAGATTATAAAATCGGTACCATGATTGAATTGCCTTGTGCGGCATTAAGTGCCGGAGAAATCGCTCGCTACGCGGAGTTTTTCTCCTTTGGTACAAATGATCTTACTCAAACGACAATTGGCTTATCTAGAGATGATTTTAATAATTTTATGCCAGATTATACCCAATTTGACATCCTTGAAAATAATCCTTTCCAGATGTTAAATCGTAATGTCAAAGAACTGATAAGCATTGCTCATCAAAGAGGGCGAATGACGCGGCCTAATCTTAAATTAGGTTTGTGTGGTGAACACGGAGCCATTCCAGAAAACATCAGATTTTGTATGGAAACAGGTTTGAATTATGTCTCCTGTTCTGCTTTTTCCATTCCGATTGCCAACCTGGCCATCGCTCAACTGAACATTGAAAGGGAAGAAGCAAGGGCATAATAAAATTCTATAACTGTTACAAAACAGAGTTTATGGAAAATCACGTAAGTTGAAAATAATTTAGTGTTTTGTTTAATAATACACTGTTCTTAATCGAATGGTAATCACTTAGAAATAGATAAACCGAAGCTGTGATTTTGCAAATCCCAGCTTCTTTCTTCTTAGTAATTTAACAATTATACAAATTAACTGCGGAATATAGCTAATATGTTGATTATATAATTTTAGGACCAATGGCTTAAATTTTGTCATTTCATTCTTTTTATTAAGAAAATTTTATTCAGACTGTCTTTATAAGGACAGTCTTTTTTTTTATTTAGGTGAAAAGGACTATCCTCAAAAAATCGATATTTTAGTATGGTATAAAAATGAATACGCGTTAAGTGTTGCTTTTAATGCTTGAAATCGGACTTTCGCAATCCGCAAATTCTTAACAAAGCAAATTGCAAAAGTCCTGATATTAGCAATTTGCAGGTAACAATATAAAAATAACTTACTATCCGGAAATAAAATTACCTATTCTCAATTTTCATGATTCTTCCAATTCACGCATATATTCTTTTTGATTAATCTTTCCAGATCGTAAAACGATTTAAACCTTCAGTTATGGCTATAGCGGCTTTTTTGGCATCATTTTGAGGCACTTTCGATTCCTTATTCAAGGTTTTTTCAAAGAAAAAGCTGATTGTTTCAAATACTTCATCCCAATTGTAAAAAATAAAGGCAAAATTCTCTCCAATGGGCTTTAAAATGGTAAATGCGGAATAAGTCATTATCGGGTCTTTGCTTATCATAATTTTGGTTTGGTCTTTTGCTATGATTATATTCAATTCATTAAAGCGGTGAGGAATCTGATCAGAAGCCTGTCGTCTAAATGGCTCAACGAATTTTTTGGGATAACTTGAAGGTTCAACCAAAACAAAAATTTTGTTTCCATCTGTCTGAAAGGTCAGACCATCAGGAGATAAATACAGGCTTTTTACTCCATTATATGCTACAATTTCATATTTGGAATAGGTAGACTGGCTGCTTAAAAAAGATGATATAATATAACCGCCTTCTTTAGGCAGTTTATCTTCTTTATAGGCTTGAAACAGATCAAGGGCTTTTACATTCATTCCATTACCTCCTAATAGAAAGTATAGGGGTATTTATGGGAAATACAAGAGAGATTTTTCTTTTTAGGAAGGATTTTGCTTACTATACAAATCCTGGGCCCTTTTGTTGAACTTTATATAAAAATCTTCATTTCCCATCATTTTGTAAACCATACTTAAATTACGATAGGCTTTCCAGTTTTTTGGATACTTGCTGATGACTTCACGAAAGGGGTGTAAGGCCTCTTCATAAAGCCCCTCTTTATAATAAAAAACCCCAAGCATGAGGTATATTTGAGGATCACCCTTAAAAAAAGGAACAGCTTTTTTTAGGAGTTCAATAGCAGCTTTACGGTTTTTCAGAAAATCCAGGCAGCTCAAGAGGGCTTGCAAATACTCGAGCGAACGGGGGCTTTGTTGTAATAACTCCCGAAAAAGGAAGGCTGCTTCGTCATATTTTTTTAACCGTATATAACAGGAAGCCAGCAATTTTTTATAGAATTCCTTGTTTCGGCTTTTGGGTATAATATGCAGAATCTGTTCCGAGGCTTCTTTATATTTGGCGGCATCAAGAAGTACTTTGATATAGTCTCGCCTCAAAGCATAGTTATCGGGATTAAGGGAGAAATAGTGCTTGTAATGAGGAATAGCCTTGGCTGTTTGATTCAGATCGTGATATACCTCAATCAGCATTAACAGCACTTCTTCATGGTCTTTGTCCAGTGCCAGGGATTTTAACAGCCAGGATTCAGCCAAGTCATTCATTTCATTATCAAAATAGATTCTTGCCAAGGCTAAATAAAGATTCAGATCCTTTCCGATTTTGCGAATTTGGGCATGTAAAAGCTGGATAGCGTGCTCATGGTCATCCTTAAGCTGGTAAAAAACAAGAGCCTGAAAATAATGCCCCCATTGGTCCTTAGGGCTAAGACGAAGAACCCGGCTGACAAAGCGGTTTAGTTCTTCAAAATTTTCCTGCTTCCATAGAATAAAAAACAAGCCATGATAATAGTGAAGTGCTCCCTTATCCTGTTCAATGCTGCGTAAATAATGATTACGGGCTTTTTCAAGACTCCCTAGTTTATGATAACATTCGGCCATTAACGCGTGAACCTCGGCGTCCTTGTAATTGGCCTTGAGAATCTCCTTGGCAAAATAAACCGATTTACGATATTCCTTGTCCTCAAAGGACTTTTGGGCCAAATAACGAAGGAGCATTCCAGGATTATGAGCAAAGGTCTCCTGATACTGGCTGATATCTCCGATTTCGCTCATTTCATCAAGCCCAGCCTTGGTTTTACCCAGCTTGATTAAAGTCAGGGCCCTTTGGAGTCTGAGCGACTCATCCTCAGGGGAGAGCTCTATCGCCCTTTCAATATGTTTTAATGCCAATTGATTTTGATCAAGAAGACGATAAATCCGGGCTATATATAAGTGAGGCAAAATAGCTTCCGGATTGTTTTTTACCAGATATTTGAAAATATCGATGGCCCCGTCAAAATGGTTTAAATTGAAAAGCTTTACACCCTGAACCAGCATGGCATTCAGATAACCCTGCACAATGTTTTCGTTACGCGGATCTATCTTCAGAGCCTTTTCAAAGCAAACTATGGCCTTTTCCGACCGCCTTGTTTTGAGATAAGCCAGGCCTAGAAAACCCAGGGCCACCACAAAAAGGGGATTTTTTTCAATCGTAATGCTTAAATGATAAATAGCCTGGCTAGCCAAACCAATGGCCAAATAGGAACGGCCGATGAAAAAATGCCCTTCTTCGGAATCAGGATTTTTTTGAAGCAAAAAATCAAACACCCCGATAGCCTTTTCGAATTCACCGAGCGCGTGATAGCTTCGCCCCAAATAGAGCAGAGCTGCACCATGACTCTCATAGTGAGTTAAAAGATGGGTCAGAATTTCGATCGACTTTTTATAATTCCGCTTCTTACCCGCGGCAATGGCCATTTTTAGTAATTCGCTGGCTTTGTCCATAATAATTTCTTTTACCCAGTGTATGCTTTTTTCAGACAAAGGTAAAGCAGGGGAAATATGAAATACCTAAGAGGCAGTTTGAAAATAGTAACTTATTATCCAGTGGAAAGTTAACTTATTTGCAATTTCATGATTTTTTGTCAACCCCAATTTTGCAAGAGCCTTGGATAATGATTCTGATACTATCCCGGCTTTTGAAATCGAAGTTACATGACCGCAAAATTATTTTTTTGTCCGAATGGCTCTGTCTTTGATTTTTCCGGGCGCCCCCGGCCGAGGAGGGGTGTTAACAACGGTTGATGCTTGTAAAAAACCCCGCGGCCGGGCCGGGCTGTTCCGCGGTTCCGCTTGCGCTCCAAAGTTTTTGGCCGCTTTAAAGTGCGCGGCCAAAAAGCTTCGGTTTTCGGCTTTTGAAAAAGCCGAAAACCGCCGCTCCCATCCCTGGCGCGCTAGGAGCGGGGTGGCCCTGTCATTTGTCCCTGAGGTCGAACAGTTCTTGTTTAGATTCAAGCTTGGAGGGTCTTCATGGTTTTCGCTTTTAACATGCAACAGGATGCGGCTCGATTTAAATCAGGATCAATGGTATTTTCCCGGGCGAAATGATTGTTGTCTCTTTCACCGCGTTAGGGACAGGAGGCAGGCAAAGGGTTTTTTCAAAAACCCTTTGCCAACATTTTTTCCGCGAATTACGCGGAAAAAATGGTCGGAGCCCTGAGGCGGAGTGCCGCATGGCCCGGCCTGAAAATCCAGGATGGTTTTCAGGCAACGCCCAAAAGCCATAAAACCTTACAATAAGTTTCGAGTAAATGAAACAAAGTTGGAATTTTAAGGGCTCAGAGTTTGACAAAACAGAGTTTTTTGGTATATATAAGCTATGAAACAGCGAAACATTTTTACGAATATCTCACCCCTGGATCACCGCTATTCCATGGCCAATTCCGAGCTTTATGACGCCCTGGCGCGGCATTTGAGTGAAGACGGGGCCATCAAATATGCCATCCAGGTGGAAATGGCTTTATTGAAAAGCATTATTCCCTATGTACAGGGGATATCTGGAAAAGAAGCGATTATTGAAAAACTGGATAGCTTGAGCGATGAGATTGACCCGGAAGAGGTTTATGAAGAAGAAGAAAAAACCCAGCATAATATCCGGGCCCTGGTGAATGTGATCAAGCAAAAGGTTCCGCCAGAAGTGGCCCATTTGGTGCATTTGGGAGCCACCAGTATGGATGTTCTGGACACGGTTTTTTCCTTGAGGATAAAAAAGGCGGTCCAGGAAGTGGTTCTCCCCCTTTTAAAGGATGTTCTGGGCAAAATGATGGATATCGCCGGTGAACACGCCGCGACACCCCAGGTTGGGCGGACCCATGGCCAGCATGCTGTGCCTATCACCTTTGGCCACACTTTCAGCGAATATATTTCCCGGCTGGGGAAGTCGATCAAAAGGATTGCCGAATATAGTGAGGACCTTCGGGGCAAATTGGCTGGCGCTGTGGGGGCTTATAATGCCACTTCCATGGTAGTGACTGATCCTGAGGCCCTTGAAAAAACATACCTTGCTTATCTGGGGCTCAAACCTTCTGACCATTCCACCCAGATTATTGAACCGGAATATCATTTACGTTTGCTGGTGGAAATTAATATTGCCTTTGGGGTGATTGCCAATCTGGCTGATGATTTACGGAACCTTCAGCGGACTGAAATTGGTGAAGTAAAGGAAGGCTTTATTGCCACTCAGGTGGGTTCTTCCACTATGCCTCAAAAACGTAACCCCTGGAATTCAGAAAACATTAAATCCATGTGGAAGGCCTATGCTCCCCGGGTGATGACCTTTTTTATGGACCAGATTTCCGAGCATCAGCGCGACTTGACCAATTCGGCCAGTTCCCGTTTTGTGATGGAATATATTGCCGGCTTTGCTTTTGCTGCGAGACGGCTTTTAAAGGTGCTTTCAAGCCTTTATGTTGATAAAGAGCGGATGATGAAGAACATCAGGTTTCAAGGCGACATGGTTCTGGCTGAGCCTGCCTATATTCTTTTGGCTCTGGCTGGAGTCAAGGATGCCCATGAGGTTATCCGTGTCAAGACCCTGGCGTGCGAAGAGAAAAATATCACTTTAGCCCAGGCCTTGATGCAGGATACTAAAGTATGGGCCATGCTTGAAAAACAATACGCTTTGATTGCCAAAAACAAGGCAGAGGATTTTTTCAATAATCCCCACCGTTATTGTGGCATCGCTGAAAAGAAAAGCCAAAAAATTATCGGAGAGGCCAAACAAATCCTCGCTGATGTGAAAGCGATTTTAGGAGAATAATTGATGAGTTTCACCAAAGCTATAGCCATTCTCGACTGCGGCGGCCAATACACAAAGGTCATCGACCGGAAGGTCAGGGAGCAGCAGGTCTATTCCGAGATTTTTCCCATTAATGTTAAAGCCCAGGATCTCAAGAATTTTAGGGGGATTATTTTTTCAGGCGGGCCTGAAAGTGTCTGGTCTGACAAGTCCCTGAAATATGACCCCGCGATCTTTGAGCTGGGATTGCCCATGCTGGGAATCTGCTATGGACTTCATTTGGTGAATTACCATTTTAAGGGTACAGTAAAGCCGGGTATTCGCCAGGAATATGGTGAGACCGATATCCAGGTGGATACAAGCTGTCCGCTTTTTAAAGGCCTTGAAAAAGAGCAGAGGGTGCTCATGAGCCATGGTGATTCCATCGAGGATTTGGCCTTTGGTTTCAAAGCTTGTGCCATGTCGGAAAATATTATCGCGGCTTTGTATCATCCGGAAAAACGGATTTACGGTGTTCAGTTTCACCCTGAGGTGGATTTAACCGAGAATGGAAAGCAAATTCTTAAGAATTTTCTTTTTGAGGTAAGTGAACTGAAAGAAGATTATTGCCTGGAAGACCGCATTGAAAGCTCCATTAAAAATATTCAGGCCAAGGTCAAGGATAAAAAGGTTCTGGTTTTGGTTTCAGGTGGTGTGGATTCAGCTGTGACCGCTGCTTTGCTTTTAAAAGCTCTGCCGCCTGAACAGGTTTACGCGGTGCACATAGACCACGGTTTTATGCGCAAAAACGAAAGCGATGTGATATGCGAAAACCTCAAAGACATGGGGCTAGACCATCTGGAAAGGATCAATGGAGAAGAGGCTTTTCTTACATCAACCCCTGAAATAAATGGTGTAAAAACCGGGCCGCTGAACTCTGTGGTTGACCCGGAAACCAAGCGTAATATCATCGGCCACATGTTTATCGAGGTTCTTGATCAGGCTACCAAACGCTTTAATCTCGATATTAAGGATCTTTTTCTGGCCCAGGGAACTCTCCGGCCCGATCTTATTGAAAGCGGCAACCCAGATGTGTCCTCCTATGCCCATAAAATCAAAACCCATCATAATGATGTGGATGTCATCAGAAAAGCCCGTGAAGAGGGCAAGGTGATTGAAACCAATTGGGACTGGCATAAGGATGAGGTAAGGCAGGTGGCACGTATTCTTGGGCTTGATGAGGCTGTGGCTTCGAGGCAGCCCTTTCCCGGACCTGGACTGGCCATTCGCTACATTTGCTATGACGGCAAGTTGAAAATTACTGCCGAGGAAAACCGGATTTTTCAGGAGGCTTTGAAAGGTCATAATTCGTCCTTATACGGTAAAGTGGTTCCCATTAAAACCGTTGGAGTACAGGGTGATTGCCGGAGTTATCGCCATTTATCTATGTTATGGGATACTCAAGGAAAGGTCGACTGGAAAGAGCTTTACACCATTGGCACCAGGCTGCCCAATCAGCTTAACTTCATCAATCGGGTGGCCTATGTTCTTAACAAGCAAATTGACACAAGCCAGGAGCTTGTCATGGCCAAAACCTATCTGGAGCATGGAAAATTGGAACTTCTGCGCGAGGTGGATGCTATTGTCCGGAAGTACTTTGACCGGCCAGAAATCAGCCAGGCCTTTGCGGTTCTTTTACCCTTTGGTTTGACCAGGCCCTGTTCCGTGGCTATTCGCTCCTTTATTACCAACGACTTTATGACAGGCCGCCCGGCCATGGTAAACAAGGATATCACTCTGGATGTTCTTGATTCTGTTTGTGAGGAAATCACTTCAAATTTTTCTGAAATTGATCTGGTTCTCTATGATATTACCAGTAAACCGCCGGCAACCGTCGAGTGGGAATAGAAAGCGGCTTTATCGCTCTAAAATAGCCTTGATTTTGCTTAGCAGTTTATCCATGACAATGGGTTTTTCAGCATAGGCTTCAACCATGAGTTCGGAAATATCGATGTTAAAATTGGCTGCTTTGATAACACTTTCCAGAATGATGATAGGCATATTAACCCCGCTTTGATGAAGTTCTTTTCCCAGCAATAAACCGTCTTCACTCGTTTCAAGGGTTACATCAAGAATGATGATATCGGGCTTTTCGGATTCTGCCGAAAGTTTTCCCTCCCCAATATTCGTTGCTTTTATGACTTCATAACCGGCTTTTGATAAAAATTCAGCTGTGCTATCCACAAATTTTTTATCATCATCTACAATAAGGACTCTTGCCATTAATTTCTCCTTAAAAACAGGGGAACAAACTAAAATAAGTTTATCACCTTGATCTGTTCGATGTCAAGTAATTCTTTTCAGGAAAGGCAATTCCGATTATTGATAAAATTGGCCCAATTTTTTATATTATTAGCCTTGAATTCCAAAGGAACGATAATTTCCTGTTAAAACTTGCTTTGTTGCAAATAGCTGATTGAAAAATTTTTCTTGAGTAATTATAGTGTCACTATTATGTCTTTATTTGTATTCAATAAAAAATGGCAGGATTTTAGCCAAGAAGAATGGGAACGGCTTTGCGACCATTGCGGAAAATGTTGTCTGGAAAAGCTTGAAAATCACAAAACCAAGGAATTGTTTTTCACATCAATCGCCTGTTCCTATCTGGATATTGAAACTGTGAAATGCCGTTATTATGACAAGCGCTTTCAGCTTGATGTTGATTGTGTTCCTATAAAAGACTTGATACCGGAAAAACTCCATTATTTGCCGGTATCCTGTTCCTATCGTTTGATTTATGAAGGAAAGGATTTGCCTTCATGGCATCCCTTGAAAACTGGTGATCCTTTATCAACGATGAAATCGGGAAACAGTGTAAAAGATTTTGCCCTGGAATATTCTGACAACATGGAATTGGAAAATTTTATTATTTTTGAAGAACATAATTATGGAGATAAACAAAGTGACTGAAGAGACAAAAAATCTGATTATTAAAAATATAGACTTTACCTATCAAACAATCCTTGAAAACAGGGGGCCGGCCTATGTTGTTCTTGTTTCGGGCAATGCTGACGATGAAGCCAATTGGCAGTTAAAAATCCAGGAGGCCGCGGAATATCTGTTTAATGCTGATGGTTCCTGTGTGGTTTTATCATTCGAGGAAAAACATAAAAACAAGGGCAAGCAGGGTAATTTTTTTGGCACCTTACTGGCCTATTGGAAAATGGAGACGTGGGCTCAAAAAGCTGGCAAGCACTACAAAGACCGTCTTGTTCTTGTTGGAATGCTCTTTGGACGCGGTGAACGCATGTCACCCTTTACTCAGGTGGAGGGAGACCGAAAACCGGCCATTGAAGTGAACAGCCATTTCATGGCGCCTGATAAATCAATCAAAGTGCTGTCTGCCATAGAAGAGGGCTTGTTCGGTTTTGTGCCAGTGGTCCGTTATCTGGAAGAGCGGGGCTTCCGGGGCTTTCTTGATAAATGGGGCGATGAAACGGAAATCCCTTCGATCGATATGACCCTGATTCCAGAAAATACACAGCACTATGCTCAAACAGATTTGATTAAAATAATTTCGCCTATTATTGTGACACCCGAACTGGCGGCGCAAAAGGATTTTGTACTATTTAATGAGAAGGATGATTTTATAGGTATGCTGCCTCGTGCCCCCTATGACTCCATGGTTCAAAGCTTTGAGAGCCTGGGCATTAAAGCTGACAACCAGAACCGCTATACCGCAGGCGTCAGTCTGGGGCCGGTTGCCATGTCATACGATTTATTGCAGTTTTCCCTTGATTTTTTCAGAGCTGACATCGAAACCCCTGGTGTGATTCTGGATTTTGACCCCTATTTTTTGATGGCCTTGAGCATTGATGACAAAGCGCTTTGGGAGAAAATCACCAAAAATGACGAGAATCTTAAAAAGCTGGACCAGTTATTTAATAATTTTTACCAGCGGATAAGTCAGTTTAAAAAGGCCTTTGAGGAAAAATTCAGACGGCCTTTGAAGCTAAAAGTGCTTAACCTGGGTGAAGATATCTACTGGGCTGACATTGGCCAGCACCAGGCCATGTATGATAAATATTTTTCCCTGTTGAATGATGACGCTCTTGGGGAAATTTCCCGTAAGCTGGAAAATCTTCCAGGCAAGCGAGATGAGAATGGCAATATCATTATTTCATCGGAGATCGAAACTGGTATTGAGGTACGCGATTCAGTGCTGATTAACAGCCGGCTGAAGGGTAAGGGCAGTGTGTCAAACTGCGTGGTCAAAAACTCGACGATTGAAAACCCGGAAATGAACCAGGCTTTCTCGATTTCAAGTGTCTGTGTTCAAGGGGAATGCGTATTACAGAGACGAAGCGGCTTGTATAAATATTTAGGAAAGGGCGGCTTGGTGCTTAAACCCTATGAGCGCGCGGGCACCCTTTTTACTAATGATGTACCGCTGAGCTTGAAGGTACATGAAAAAACCGACCTCAGGGATCGTGACAATCATTATAACAAGCCTATTTTGGGAAATTCTATCTCCTTTAGTGAGGCATATGACAAAAGTTTTGGCATATCAAATGAGATGATTGCAAAAAAACGGATGGTTTTTTTGAAACAGATGGAGGCTGATGAGTGATCACTATGGCCCATGTGTTTGGATGAAAAAAATGACTCATAAGGCTTTTTGAAAACTGAAATTTTGAAGGAATTATGTAAATTGCGGATAGGTTATTTTATTTTTTACAAGCAGAAAATTCAGTTCATCCTGCTAATTGACACATGTAAAACAGTATAGTAATCTGGGAAATTATGGAAGAAAATACATTATGGAAAAAGTAAAATATGTATTGGTGAAGGGCAAAGCTGGTTTAGGTAACAGGATGCTGTCATCACTAACGGGAATTGCATACAGTTTGCTTACGGGACGAACACTTATTGTGGATTGGAATGATGGTATGTACGCAGATCCAAATATAAATGCGTTCCCCTATTTCTTTAATCTTAAAGGAGTTAATTTCCAATCAGAAATTCCAGATTATTCAAGCATAGCTCCATTAGTCTGGAAAAACAATTTAAGTAAATCAGCGAATGCCATGGTAAATGAATTTGCAAATAATAAACATACAAGCTTCACTGTGCTTAAAAAATTTTCAATTAATCCCTCAATAACTGGTTATAATGAAGATATAGTCGTACTTTTTTCATACACTCACCAATTACTCCATATGAAAAAAGCACTAAAAAAATCTGTTTATTTTAACAATTGCAATGGGTTAAAACAAATCATTAAATTATTATTGTCAGACTATTTAGTTTTAAATGAATCAATTATAAACGATATTCGTGACTTTAAAGAAAAAAATAAATTTAGCAATATTCTGGGTATTCATATCCGATACACTGATAGAAAAGTGCCATTACAAAAAATAATAAATAAAGCTAAATTATTATTAGCCAAGCATAAATTTGCAAAAATATTTTTAGCCACTGATAACGAGATTGTAATACAAAAATTCAAAGACACCTTTCCACAAATAATTCAAAAGGATAAATGGTTTCCAACGTCAAAAGAAACAATGCATAGCAATAATGCTTGCCCAGATAAAATAAAAAACGGAGTAGATGCCCTTATTGATATGTATCTATTGGCTGAATGCGATGCCTTAATTTATCCTGGCCGGTCCACTTTCTCAGTTATTTCTAGTATATTATCTAAAGCCCCAAAGAAATTAATAATTGATATAGATAAATATAATATTAAGGTTAATTTGGTAAAGTTTTTAAGAGAACACTTATCATAAATTAATAAACTAAAAAACAACTAAACGGATTTCAGAAGCTGCCTGTTGCCTGGCCTGCTATGCTCCCAGGCGGCGGGCAAAGCCAGTATCCGATAAAGTAAAACAAAAAATCCAAGTATGACTATATTACCCTGATGAAATTCCCAAGTTTTTAATGTTTCCATTTGAATGATTTCAGAGAAAAATGTTATAATCAGCTTATGAAAACCAGGGCAATATATGCATTTTCAGGCGATCCGGTCACTTTCGGACATATTGATATTATTCAACGGGCTTCCCGTATTTTTGACCATTTGACCGTGGCTATTGGTGTGAATCCTGACAAGAAATATACATTTTCACTCGAACAGCGGCGCAAAATGGCGGAGATGAGCCTGGCTCCGATTAAAAATGTTTCGGTAATAGCTTTTGAGGGCTTGCTGGTGGATTATGCGTTTGAACATAACATTCCCGTAATTATTAAGGGAGTGAGGAACTCCAGTGATTTTGATTACGAGATCTGGCTGCATCAGGTGACCGACAGCCAGAAACTGGCTATTGATACCTTTTTACTGCCCGCGCGGCAAAGTCTTGCCCATGTGAGTTCCTCTTCAGCCAAGGCTTTGCAGCTGGAACAGGGGCTGATTCATGAATATGTTCCTTTATATGTAAAGCAATGCCTGGAAGCAGCGATTTCCGGCCAGTATATTTTGGGGATCAGCGGCGAAATCGGTTCGGGTAAATCCTGGGTCAGTGAAAAGCTCCGGGAAATAGGGGCTAAACAGGGCATTGATGTATTTAATATTGAGCTTGATTTTATCGGGCACCAGATCCTGTCGGCTCTGAAAGAACCGGTATATAAGGAGATCCGCCAGGAGATTATTCGTCAATTCGGACCTTCGGTGAAAAATGCCGAGGGCGGGGTAAACCGTAAAAAGCTGGGCGATATTGTTTTTAATGACAAAGAGAAGCTCGATCGCCTTAATGATATTTTTTATACGCCTTTAGTGGTTCGTCTACGCCGGGAGCTTTATCATAAGCAAGGTCTTATTTTGTTCAATGCGGCCTTGATCGCTGAATCGGACATGACCTATTTGTGCAATAACAATGTGCTGCTTTTGCATGTGGACAAAGAATCCCAGAAAAAACGCCTTGAAAAAAGAAAGCTCAGTGAGGCGCAGATTACTAAACGTCTGGAAAGTCAGTTTAACGAGGCCCAGAAGCGCGAACAAATGGCCGCAGCGGTTTCCAAAAGTTCGCAGGGAAAATTGTGGACCTACGATAACTCCGATGGTGCTGACGAAAATAAGCTGGAAAAATTGTACCAGGAAATTATTTCGTACATGGATGTGTTTGGTTTTCTTCGCTTCAAGAGTTTGTGGTATCGCTCGCGTGCCAAGGGTGATTTTGAAGTAATCTATAATCATTTGAAGATATGCTATGCTGCGCGGAATCGATATTATCATAATCTTCTTCATATTATTGATGGTTTAAATCATCTTACATCGGTCCGGGATAAGATAAAAAACATCGAGATTTTGGAGTTTGCCTGGTGGTATCATGATGTGGTTTATGAACCTCTGAGCCATGAAAATGAATACCTCAGCGCTCAGTCTGCGTTAAAGGATTTGACAAGTTTTGGATTTGACGCGGATTTTACAGAAAAGGTTATCAGCTTGATTGATGCAAGCAAAAATCATGAAGATCCCGAAGATGAAGATATGGCCTACTTTTTTGATATAGATTTGGCTGTTTTGGGTTCGCCATGGGAGGATTTTCTGCGTTATGAAGAAAATATCCGCCGGGAATATGCTTTTATTGATGATAATGAATACAACAAGTGCCGTTGTGATTTTCTTGTTAATCTTTTAAAAAGAAAGACTATTTACCATACAGAGCATTTTCAAAGTCTGTTTGAAAAAAAGGCTCATGAAAATATAAGAGATTTGTTAAAGCAGAAAGGAATAAAAAATGGCTGAAACCCTTTTTGACCTGGCCATTATCGGTGCCGGTGTGACCGGCAGTTCCATCGCCTATCAATTATCAGCTTACGACACAAAAGTGGTTGTGCTTGAAAAGATGGAAGATATCTCTTTTGGTGTTACCAAAGCCAATTCCGGTATTATTCATGCCGGCTTTCACCATAAGCCTGACAGTCTGAAAGCCCATCTAGAGATTCAGGGCAACCTGATGTATGATGAGCTTAAACAGACTCTAGATTTTCCCTTTAAAAGGGTTGGAATTCTGGTAGCTGCCTTCAATTACGAAGAAATGAAGATGGTCGAAAAACTCTATCATCAGGGGGTTGAAAATAATGTTCCCAGAATAGAAATTGTCAGCCGTGAACGCATATTGGATCTGGAACCAAAACTGAGCCAGGATGTGGTAGGCGGATTATACGCGCCAACTGGAGGAATTATTGAGCCCTACCGTTTTGTTTTTGCTTTAATGGAATCGGCTCTTAAAAACGGTGTTGAACTGAGACGGAATTTTATGGTAAGTCAGTGCAAGCAGAAAGATGGTGTTTTTACCATTCTTAGCGCTGATAATCAGGCTGTCAGGGCAAGGCGGGTGGTTAACGCGGCAGGGCTTTATTCTGATGAGGTTTCCCGAATTTTCAAGGCTGAGGAATTTCAGATTATTCCCCGAAAGGGCGAAGAATATCTTCTTGAACGAAACGCGAGTGGTTTTCCGCGCCATGTTATTTTTCCTGTGCCTGTAAAAAATTCAAAAGGCGTGCTGGTTATCCCGACAGTGGAAGGAACAATGATGATAGGTCCAACTGCCGAGGAAATTGATGATAAAGAAGATTTTTCAACCACCCGTGACAATCTGGAAAGGGTTTTTACCCTGGCCATGAAAATGGTACCCATGATTTCCAAAAAAGAGATCATTACCTCATTCGCGGGTTTGCGGCCAGCCATGAAGGGGAATGATTTTTTGATCAAGATTTCCGATAAAACCCCTCATTTTATCCAGGCCGCGGCCATTCAAAGCCCGGGGCTCACAGCCGCGCCGGCTATCGGACTCTATGTCCTGGATTTATTGAAGCAAGATGGTATGGAGCTTGTCAAGAAAATAGACCATGATCCGAAACTGGAAAAAAAGCCCATGATAAGGGAATTTGATTTTAGTGATGCCGATAAACTGATATCCGATGATCGGCGTTATGGTAACATTGTTTGTCGCTGTGAAAACGTCTCTGAAGCGGAAATTATCGAAGCCATTAAAAATGGTCATCATACTCTGGACGGTATCAAATTTTATACACGTGCTGGAATGGGCCGCTGCCAAGGCGGGTTTTGCGCTTACAAAATTATAAAAATTCTGATGCGGGAAACCGGTAAAAGCGCTTACCAATTAACCAAACGGGGTGGAAACAGTTTTCTATTGTCTCACCAACTGGGAGAAGGAAAGGTTGATACACCATCATGATTGAAAAAAAATATCACTCCATTGTCATTGGGGGCGGAGCGGCTGGTTTGTCAGCTGCCTATGAAATAAGCAAATCCGGTTTTTCTGTTGCTCTGATTGAGCGCGAAGAATCTCTTGGTGGAATACTTATGCAGTGTATTCACAATGGCTTTGGACTACAGGAGTATAAAGAAGAACTCACCGGGCCTGAATACGCTGAAAGAGCTATCGCTAAAATGGCAGGAAGCGGGGTTGAGATTATTACCAGCACCACAGTTAGCGATTTGATCGATGAAAATGGAACCAAAACAGCCCATTGTTATTCTGCTGTCCATGGCGCGCTAAAACTGGGAGCAGATACCATTGTTTTGGCCATGGGTTGCCGAGAGAGAAACCGGGGAAATATTGGAACAGCCGGGACCCGTCCGGCGGGAATTTTTACAGCCGGTTCGGCCCAGCGGCTGATCAATATTGAGGGCTTTATTCCCGGAAAAAGGGTGGTGATTATCGGCTCCGGTGATATTGGGCTTATCATGGCCCGGCGGATGACATGGGTAGGGGCCAAAGTGCTGGCTGTGGTTGAAATTCTTCCCTATGCCTCGGGATTGACCCGTAATATTACACAATGCTTGAATGACTTTAATATTCCCCTTTATACAAGCCATATTGTTTCACGTATCTATGGTCACGATAGAGTGGAAAAAGTTGACATAACTCCCTTGGTAGACGGCGCGCCTCAGGATGAAGATACTTTTTCCATCGAATGTGATACCATATTATTGTCCGTTGGTTTGATCCCTGAAAACGAATTATCATGTAAAATCGGCGTTGAAATTAATCAGGATACAAAAGGGCCTTATGTGCATTCCAATTACATGACCAATGTAAAAGGCGTTTTTGCCTGCGGCAATGTTCTTCATGTTCATGATATTGTGGATTTTGTTACTGAAGAAGCCCGCCGTTGCGCTGTTAATGTGGTTGATTATTTACGTCGGAAGATCTTGCCGACTGAATTCCGGATACAGCCAGGCGCCAATGTAATATACCTTGTGCCCAATCATTATGTGCCGGGCGAGGAAATTAATCTTTATTTGCGCACCTTTATTGTTAAAAACAATGCTCAGTTGATAGTGGAGACTTCCGACAAAGTCGTGCTTGAAAAAAAGCTTCTCCATGTTCGGCCAAGCGAAATGATCAAAGTCCGTATCGGTGAAAAAGATCTGGCCAGGTTAAGTGCGGATGAATTCAAAGACCTGAAAGTTTCAATTGTTTAATGTGAGGAATATGATACTATGAAAGATCCAAAAAAAATAATTTGCATATCCTGTCCCATAGGCTGTGAATTAACCGTTGGCTATGAGAATGACCAGCTGAGTGTTAGCGGGAATAAATGTGCTCGCGGCAAATCCTATGGTCAGGAAGAGTATCTTGAACCCAAGCGAATTGTCACGGCTGTTGTGAAAACCAATTCAGCGACTTTGACCTATATTCCCATAAAAACCGATCAACCCCTGAAAAAGGAATATATTAACGATTTACTTAATCATCTTTATCAGCTCGAGGTTAAAGTCCCGATTACACTTAACCAGTGTTTGCTTAAAAATTTTAACAACACAGGTGTTAATATTGTGTTTACCCGAAGCCTTGAAGCTTGATTTTCGCCTATCATTGATTAGCTAGTCGACAAAAAAAGGAGAAAAAAATGAATCAAAAAGAACTGTCAATTATTGATCCTGAAAACATTAATTTTTTTTATAAAATGACCTGTGATGAAATTCAAAAAACAAAAAACGCTCAGTGGCATACGGTTTATTTCATGGTTCTGCTTAATATTCTGGCTGTTTCCTTTGTGAAACTTGTTCCCCTTGAAATGGCAAGCTCTGTTTTAAAATACAGCGTTGTATCTGTGATTTCCCTTGTGACACTGGTAAGCATGATCTATTTGGTTTATTTTCAGAATGAATTAGTAAAATTCGATTTTCGTTTGCGCCGTATTCACAAACATATGCCAAAGGATAAGTACCTCATTCTGGAAAAAATGTCTTTAAGTTTTTCATCGAGCAGTTTTTATTTTTTTGGTGTTGTTTTGCCCTTTATTTCTGTCTTATTTGTTTTGTTGGGCGGATCTATCGCCTTGATACTGTTATAGGTTTTTTTGTTAAGCTATTTCTATGTTTGTCGAAATGCTTGGGTTTTATTTATGGAATGTTGGACGTGTTTGGGCGTTGCCTGATAAGCCCAGGGGCTTTCAGGCCGGGCTATGCGGCACTCCGGCAATGGCCTTCGAAGCTTTTGGCCGCGAAAAAATCGCGGCCAAAAGCTTTTCGTCAGGTTTTTGAAAAAACCTTCCTCATGCCTCCTATCCCTAACGCTTTGTAGCTGACACGCCTTTTTTAAACCAGTGGATTGATCCGCGCGATGAAAAACAAACACCGCCCCTGAAACCGGATGTTTTTGAGTCTCGGGCAAAGAAACACCGACTCCCCCTGGTTCAGAAGTAATTTTTCTGATTGGTTCAGAATTTCAAGTTGCCCCTTTACAACCAAAAGAATTTCACCATTATGGGTGGAATAGTTTTTTTTACCATCCATATCAAAGCGCAGCAGTTGAAATTCCTTTGCTTCTGAATGGTATTCAGTAAAATCGCTGTTAAATGCGGTCGACTGAATTTCTGGACGGCTTGGCTGAAAATCGATGATTTGGGCCAATTCTGGTATGTTGACATGCTTTTTGGTCAAACCAGCGCGAAGAACATTATCGGAATTGGCCATGATTTCAATTCCTGTGCCTTTTAAATAGGCATGAAAGCGGCAGCTGTTCAAAAACATGGCCTGGCCAGGTTGAAGAACCACATAATTGAGCATGAAAAGGGTAAAGATTCCAATATCACCTGGAAAAAAATGGTAAGTGGAAATAATAACATCCTTTAGGGGATGATTTTTCTGATTATTGGCCCAATCGTGGAGGTATTTGGCCCAACTGGTTTTGGTATGCTCTTCCTGATTGATCAGGTCGATAAACAGGCCCTTTATGGCCTCTTTTGGTGATTTATTTTCATGGGCCTTGATCAATTGGGTGATACCCTTGTGTTGAAGCAGTGAAAAATTCTCATGAATTTCATTCCAGGGGCGAAAGCCATTTAAAGCTTCAAAAGGTGTTAAGGCACAAATCAATTCTGGTTTGTGATGAGGATCCTTGTAGGTACGTTCTGCGGCAGCAAGGGGTATATTTTGATGGTTTTCACGCTGAAAACCTTTCAGGGCCTGTTTTTCATTAGGATGAGCCTGAATGGACAGGGGTTTGGCTGCCGCGAGGATTTTTAATAAAAATGGGAGCTTTCCTTGGAATTGACTGGCTGCATCGGTGCCTAATCGGTTAATGGGGTCCTCGGCTATCCAATGTTCCAAGCTTTGGCTTTTGGTATCAAGAATCAACTTAGAAGGAGAGCTAGGGTGGGCGCTCATCCATAATTCGGCAATTGGTTTGGTTCCTGTTTCCTGACCAAGAATGGCAGGTATGGATTCCTTGGAACCCCAGTCATAAGTTTTCAGGGGATTTATCATTTTTATTATTTTTTTCATTACCTTGATTATGTATGAAAGATCTTTAAAAATCAATTCCCACGGCGCTTTTGCTTTTTTACAGATAGGCGCAATTAAGGAAAATAAAGGACAATAAGGGCTTTTAGAGGTAAAGAATTCACATTGTTTTACATTTAAAAAGCTTGATTAATCAGATTAATCGGGTTAATATCAAATTACCCTGTATGAAGAAAAAAAGATCAAGAAATATTATTTCCATAGATGTTGAAAAATGCACTGGCTGTATGAAATGTATTCCCAGTTGCCCCTATGGACTCATATCAACAATCGGTAGAATTGCTAAATCCGGCCACAGGCTGATAGATTTCATTGATAACGGACAATGCACTGCCTGCACTTTATGTGCCTTAGTGTGTCCTGAAGCAGCTATCGAAATACACGCCCGCTTTCATGTGCCAACTGCTATCGCGGAACCAGTATAAAAAACTGTGTTTGAAGCCTTGTTGTTAAGCTAAACCTGAGTGACTGTTGCGCAATATCTGCTATGTCTCACTAACATCTTCCTGAATAGGATAGTTGCCATGTTTTCAAAAGTTGCGCAACAGTCTTCATCTAAAATAGCTTATTATTTTTCCTGAAAATTACATGCCTCCGCTCGATTCTGTCTCGATTCTGTCCATAATAACCTGAACCTTCTCTTGATATTTTTCCGCGTCCAGTTCAAGGGCCTTTGTTAAATAGCTGTTGGCGTTTGTGTAATTATTGTCAGCGTATGCGTTAATGCCCATGGCGTAATAGGTAAGGGCTTTATCAGCTCCATTTTCTATGGCTTTTTTGTAATATAACTCGGCCTTGTAATAGTCTTTTAGGGCGTAATAGCTTAGTCCAAGGTAATAGCTGGGATAGAAATTACTCGGTTTTAGATCAAGGGCTTTTGTAAAATATTCGAGTGCCTTGGAATATTCTGTTTTATTATAATATTCGATACCTTCTGTGACCAATTCAAAGAAGGTTTTCTGGCTGCTGATAAAATTTTTATAATCCTTGTTCAGGGTCGCGGAATCAATCTTTCCAAATATCCGGGTTTTCAGCAAATTCGAGTTTTCCGTGAGACTATAACCTGGCTCCAGATAAGAGATGGAATCCCATATCATGCGGTTGTAAAGCTTTTCATCACTGTTTATCAGAAAATAAACCAAACCCCAGGCTTGCGGATAAAAAACATTCAGATTCGAAATAGCCTGTGTTCGATCAAGGGTGATTAAATCATCAATTTTATAAGCTATGACTCCACTATCGCCATTTAAAATAGACTTCAGATTATCCAGCCAACTAAGACTTTTGTTCAGTGTGAATTTCTTTTCAATGTTCTTGTCATCTGAAGTGTTTGCCTTATCGGCTGTTTCTTTTGTTGTATCCTCGGAAAGGGCGCTATCCATTGTTTTCGTGTCTGCTGCATCATCTGTATTGTCCTCTATAGATTCGGTTTCCATGGTCGTATCGCTTGGATCTGCAGATGCGGATGTTGTCGTTGCACTATCACTTTCGGCTGGAGAGCTAGTAGGTTCCATATCACTCATTTCAAGACGACTATCACTGATAGAGTCTAGCTGAGTGTTTTCATTGATGGAATAGCTAGATGTTTCCAGATAGGCTGCCATTCCTTCGCTGAGCCAAATGGGAGCGTTAGGCACAAAGGCTTTTAAAAATTGAATAAAACCCTGGTGAAGCAGGGAAATATTCATGGAATCACTGTCGTTTTTATAGAAACCTACTAATTCGCTTTTCAATTGATCAGAATAGTGGATATAAACAAAATCTTCCCGCGACTGGCCTAGTAGCTTTGTTAAATGATCGTCAAAATCACTTTTATCTTTATAAACAACCACCTTGAATTTCGTTTCTATAGCGCTTAGATTAAAATTAATAAAATCATTAAATAACTTGAGGGCGGCTTCCATTTTTTCTGCAAGCGCCTGGGCATAGGAGGAGCTGACATTGGTGTAAACACGGTAATGCTCACTGGCGTATTGACTCATGGTGTCCGCCTGGCCAAAGAGTTCTACCCCCCCCAAAATTAAGAGTAAAATGATTAATGATTTCAAGCCTTTCATATTTCCTCCAGAATTTTATCCTTAACCCGTATCGGTAAAATTATTTTCATTTGATCAGTTCCTAACCAAATAAAGTAATTACTTTGCCCGATTCATTTTCAGGCAAAATCGAAACAGTGAATCATCCTTAATTTGTAGTGCAAACAAGAATGAATCAGACACTCTCATGAAGCGGAAAGAGCCGCAGAATCCTGAGCCCTTCAAGTGACACTGGTGTAAATGAAAATGGTGAATTAGCCAGCCATTGGTCAAGCTCTGATCACTTCCATCAAAATTCTGCAAAATCTTCTGCCTTACAGAGATGTCTATATCAATACTATCGGCAAAAAAAACTTAAGATATAGACCCTATAATTATATTAACCTCTTTCAGGCTAATTCCAGTAAAATTTTCAATGTTTTTGATAATATTTGCTTGTAATTCGTGGATTAAGGGAGGCAGTTCAACTCCGAAGGGAGCAGAAATGATAACATCAATCTTATAGCCGTAAATTTGCTGCTTCAGGATGACCTTTTTGACCTTTATTTTGGCATCAACATCCTGCACGCAATGCATGATCATTTGAATAAGGGCAGGTTCGGAAATTGACAATTCACCCTTTTTACTGAATTCCGGTGTTACGATGGATTTCTCATAGATTTTTTCTTTATTGCCGCCAAAATTAAAGCGATGTTTAAAAAATATTTTTATGGAATCAAGGAAAATATGGGAATAATTCCGTCTTACTTCAATTCCTGGAACTGGAATAATATGTTTTCCCTCGGTAACACGAGAGCGGCGTGCCCGTGCAATTTCTTCCCGTGTTGCCACATCCTCAATGGGAATAATTTTTTGAATATGAGGAAGGCCCAGTCGGGAAGCGATTTTTTGAACCATTTTTTCGCTCGTGCCAATCAAAAGAATTTTCTTAAAGTTTTCCTTGTCCAGGGCTGTTCTGACCACTGACAAGTGAGTGGGATCATCAAACAATGCTGTTTTAACAGCAGAAAAGGCGATTTTTTCCTTTTTTGCCGATTTTCCGGCAAGAATCTTGTTGTCTTTAATAAGCAGCCCGTCATCAATAATTAATTCTATTTTGTATTTTGATGCGACCAATTTGGACCTGAAACTTTTGCCTGTACCAGGTTTTCCAACCAGAGCAAATACCTGTATGCGTTTCAACCACCAGAGTACTTTGTGAAAAGCCTTGTTCAAAGCTGCCATTTTATCTCCATAACTTCGGTTAATTCTGAATGTTTAACCCTGAAATCGTGTTCAATATTCAATCAATTTCTTTGAGTTTAATCAATAGCCATTGTTTTATTTCAGCCATTCCCGGTTACATTATTCTTGTGTCAAAGGCGCTTCATATCCATATATAAATTAAATATTTTTATAACAGGGAATCGGTATTTTAGCCATGAGGGGTGCATCCCGTTTCCAGTACCTTTTTTTTCTCCGAAAACCAAAAAAATTAAGTGCAGATTGTATAAGTCCTGACATTAGCCATCAGCTGGCAGCTTCCGATTTATTCCTGAAAAAGTTTGATCAAAATCGCTGTACAGTGATTTCGCGGAACAAGGATATTAAATGAAAAGTATTTGTTTAGCTTACATACTTTCTAAACGTTACCCGCCTCCGGCGGGTCGGGCTATCCGGCCTTTGGTCACAAATGCGTCGTATTTGCTGCTCGATGGCGTGAATGCTCATTGGCATTCGCTATTAGTCTGCAACCTACCTCCGCTGTCGCTCCGAAGGTTTTCTGCCGGAAATTATCCGGCAGAAAACGCTTTGGCTTGCGATTTTTGAAAAAATCGCAAGCCATGCC
>JAFGWI010000119.1 GCA_016937215.1 Spirochaetales bacterium
GGCATGGCTTGCCATTTTTTCAAAAATGGCAAGCCAAAGCGTTTTTTACCGGATTATTTCCGGTAAAAAACCTTCGGAGCGACAGCGTAGTGGCGTATAGCCCGGCCTGAAGAAAGCCCCTGGGCTTATCAGGTAACGCCCAAAAAGCATAGGAGCTAAACAAATACAATATTTTTTATTATAGGAAAGTTCGAGTTAAAGAAATATCTGTCCTGGCAGATAAGGCAAAACTGGGTGACACATACCAATACTTGCTCTTATTAACTGTTAAGGTTCTTCACTTGACTTCGTCGCGTTCTGAATAAAACCAAAAGACTTGCAGATTAATCTTGCAGAACTTTTGTGATTGAGGATTCCATTGAATTTGGTAAAAATCGACAACATTGTTGTAGTAGAGGATAATCCTGACCATCTGGAATTGACCTGTAACGCGATTAAGGAAATTTGTCCCGACATTTTGGTTCTTGCTTTTACCAATGGCAAAGAAGCAGAAGAGTACCTTTTTGGAAACATGGGCCCCTTAAAAAATCCCTTAAGAAAATTGCCAGATCTCATCCTGATTGATATGTTTATTCCACTTGTCCCTGGTATGGAGCTGCTAAAATCAATCCGCACTTACAGAGAATATCAGACCGTTCCCGTGGTCATGTTCTCAGAACTCAATGGAGCCCGTGATATAGATAGAGTTATCAATTTAGGGGGCAATGATTTTATCATCAAGCCTCATGACATGAATCATTTTACAGAAAAACTCAAGGCCTTGATGCGATACTGGGCTTATGTCAGCGACCTTTAAATGTGACTAGACAGCAATTTTTATAAAAATAACCACCTATTTACAAATCTATCTTGTTTCTTTACAGGTATCACAGTAGAATAGGCCCCATTATGTCAGAAAAATACAACTTTTTAGTAACATGCCCTCCTTTTTGTGAGGATCTGCTTGGAGAAGACTGTCAAAAAGCCGGAATTTCTTCATTTAAAAAGGGGCCTGGCTTTTTAAGCGGAGCTGCTGATTATGCCTCACTGCTCAGAGTTATTTTCTATAGCCCCATTGCCGGTCGGGTTTATCTGAATATTCATCATTTCGCGGCCTCTGATTATGATGAACTCTATCAAATGGCCCTTAATTTTCCCTGGGATGAGCAAATGAAGGTTGACCAAAGCTTTTCGATTTCTGTTCAAAGTAAACGGACAAGCAAAACCGATAATCGTTTTGCTGTTCAACGATTAAAGGACGGGCTTTGCGATTATTTTCGAAAAAAAACCACGCGACGACCTTCAGTAGATAGCGAACAAGCTGATGCGCCTTTTTATGTTTTTTGGGACGATAAAGAAGCCAGTCTTTACTACGATTTATCCGGCCAAAGCCTCCATCGCCGAGGTTATCGTGAAGCTCTGGGAAAGGCTGATCTAAAGGAAAATCTGGCAGCTGCCATTATCAGACGTTCAGGATGGTTGGACAAGTTCCAGGATTATCCATTAGCCGATCCTTTTTGCGGTTCCGGTACACTGGTAATCGAAGCATTGCTCATGGCCCTGGAAATACCTCCAGGCCCCTTACGGTCCTATTATGGATTCAAAGGCTGGAAACACCATGATCAAGGTCTATGGGAACAGCTTTGCAATGAAAACAGTCTCAAAATCATGGAATCGAAAAAAATGCCATTGATCTGGGCCAGTGATGTGGATCCCAGAGCCATCCAGCTGGCCAGGCAAAACGCTGAAAAAGCGGGTGTTAGTTCCTATATCCATTTTCATCGAATCGATTTTTTTGAATTTCAGGTGGCCCGGCAAATTTCCAAACCCGGCTTTATGCTGATGAATGCCCCGTATGGGCAAAGGCTTGATATTGATGAGGATATGACCTCTTTTTATCATCTTTTGGGGCGCCAACTAAAAACACAATGGCACAATTGGAAAACAGGAATTTTGGCACCAAAAGAATTGACTCTTTCCATCGGTTTGAAGGCTGAAAAAAATTATCGATTTAACAATGGCACTATTGCTTGTCAGCTGGCATTATTCAACATCAATGATTCCAATCGTTTTAACCCCTTGATTACAAAACCGATACAAAACAAAACCAGAGTCGCATACTTTGAGGATAACAATCAGGAGATGCTGATAAACAGATTAAAAAAGAACCATCGCATTTTGAAATCCTGGCTGAAACGGGAAAACATAAGCTCCTATAGGCTTTATGACGCGGATATTCCAGAATACAATGGGGCTATCGATATCTATGAGGGGAAATGGGTAGTAATACAGGAATACCAGGCGCCCAAGGAAATCCCCTTTGAAAAAGCCTTCACTCGATTAAAAACCATGGTTCAAGCTGTTGAAAAGGCCCTTGGTCTGGGAGGGCAATTTATTTACATCAAACAGCGGAGTCATCAAAAAGGCAGTCAACAATACAGAGCTCATTCCCATCTGGGCATATACCATACCATTGAGGAAGGTGGGCTAAAATTCTATGTCAATTTCATTGACTACCTCGATACAGGCATCTTTCTGGATCATCGGCCGGTAAGGGGCTTGGTAAAAAAAATGTCCCAAGGAAAAAATCTGTTGAATCTTTTTTCGTATACCGGAACTGTAAGCTGTTATGCTCTATCAGGCAGTGCCCTGAGGGTTGTGAATGTCGATGCCAGTAAAAATTATCTCGCCTGGGCTGATGAAAATCTGAAACTCAATGGATTTCATGAATCCTCATACCAGAATATCTGCTCCGACTGTTTTGAATATCTCAAGGATAACACTGAGAAATTTGATCTGGTTTTTTGTGATCCTCCTACATTTTCCAACAGCAAATCCCGCCAGGGGCATTTTGATATTCAAAGGGATTATCCCGGATTGCTTCGTTTAATTAAAAAATCCCTCAAACCAGGTGGAGAAATAATTTTCTCCTGCAATTACAGAGGCTTTAAACTGGATCCCGGGGAAATTCCCTTTGAAGAAATAAGGGAAATTACCAAACAAAGTATTCCAGAGGATTTTGAAAAAAATCCCAGGATCCATCAGGTCTGGATTTTTAAATAAGGGTATTTACAAATACTCTTATTTATCGATTTTTGAGTTTGTTGTAAAAACTCAATATTCTGAATTATTGCCTAAAGCTCATATAAGAAATTATTATTTTCGTGCGGGTAGTGAGCTTCAAAGACCCAATAGGCAAGTTAAAATACTTAAAATCGTGGTCACCGAATCATTTCCGCAAAGACCTGTGAAAAAAAGAGGTTTCAATATTCACGGATAGGATTCATCCCTTTGAATAGCTACTTTCATAGGATAAGAGGCAGGCCGAGTCGATTGTTAAGATGAAAAGCCTGGTTTTTTGCTTGGTGGTAAGCGAAGAAAATAGCTGTACACCTAGGGCAAAACCAGACCGATCCGGTTTATAGGCCAAATCCTGGCCACTGCCATTCCCAATATTCTATTCTGGGGCAAAAGATAGGGGTTTAAGCGCACTGTTCTGGCCCAGGAATAGGAATCATCGGGATCAAGAGGAATGTAAACCGCTTCGTCACCATAGCGAAAGTCCAGAGAATTATATCGGTTATCACCCATCAGAAAATAGTGCTTTGCGGGAATAAACTCATTTTCGCCTTTTGGAAAAGCGTTAAAATTACGAGTAAAATAATGACCAAGGTAATTTCCGTTAAATTGATTGAATTCCATGGCTGCCTTGAAATAGGAATCCATCAGGCTTTTGTCCTCAGGAGAATGGATAATAGCCAGGCCCAATTCAAGCTGCCTGGCCACAAGATAATGAAAAAGGAAATTGGCTTTGCGTGAAGAAATTTCATAAAGGTTTAAAGTGCTCTCATCAGGCAAAACAGGGGCATTAGCCCAGATTTTTTTCCAGGTATTGCTGAAATTCATGTTAATATTAGAAATAAACTCCTGTTGTTGCTGCTCTTTCAGCCCAAAAAAATCTTGTTGAATCCTCTTCCGGCTGGTTTCCCATAATTCATGCCACTTCAAAAGTGAGTAGGAGTTTTTAAATTGGTCAAAATACTCAAGGAGTTCACGATCCTCAGCTGAAAGCACAATATTGATATGTGAGTATTTTGAAGCATCTACTTCCAATAATGAAAAATCCGCGTCACCGCTTTTTTTAACATAGACCTTGTCATCCACCATCATAAGTTGGTCACCCGGAACCCCGATAATACGCTTTACAATATATTGAGGCTCAACCGAATTTTCACTTCGATTTATGTCCCACATTGAAAGGGTTGCCAAAAAAATAAAATTCTGAAGAATCTGCATGTAAAGGGGAGGCTTTTCATAACGGTGGGTTTGAAAAATCACCACATCACCGCGCTCAGGCTCCTTGATAATCGGCAATTGCCATGATGTCAAAGGAATAGTCGGACCAGATAAAGCCTTCAGCACAAGCGGACGGTCGTTGAGTAAAAAAGTTGGAATCATCGAACCAGAAGGAATAATGTATAATTGAAAAACAAAATGATTGATCAATATTACCATAATAATAGCCTGAAGCACAACATTGGCATTATCGAGTAAAAAGTGGAGAGGGCTTTTCTTTGCTTTTGTCCCGAGCCTTTTTTTTGAATCCTCCTCTGAAACAGGCTCATCATTTTTTCCCGATTCAATTGGAATCATGGGTTGAAGCGTTTCAACATGGCATTGTTTAATTATGGTTTTATTAATCAACATTAAATACAAAGCCAAGGGAAACAAACATAAAATAGAGCTATTGATCCATAAAAAAAGAGCCTGAGTTTCAGACACTAAACCTTGCTGCTCCCAGGACAAACGGGGAAGACAAGAAACCACATAAAGGCAAACCACCATATAACCCGTGTAGCTTCGAAGCGGCTGATAAAACCTTGAATTATCATTCATAAAAAATTGAACAAAAAACCAGATGTTCATTCCCAGGAGAATTACCTTGAACAACCAGGTAAAAAGAAGATAGCCATTCATTTCTGTCACACCTTCAAGAAAGGCGGATAAAACCAAATCCAAGCACCAGAGTAACATCAAGATCATCATCGCTTTTTTGGCAGCAGGCTGGCCGGAACCAGAGATTTTCCTATAAATATCATTTATCGTGATCATTGTGCTACTATAAAAGGTAATTGAAAAGGGGTCAAGCTTGGATATTCAGGATTTTTAAAACAACAAAGGGTGTTTTTCAGCTTCTTGTTTTGGGTGTTGCCTGACTTCGCTTCGCTGTGTCAGGCCGGGCTTTACGCGGTTCCAAAGCTTTTGGCGCGGAATTATCGCGCCAAAAGGCTTCTGAAATCGGTTTTTGAAAAAACCGATTTCAGCCGCTCCAATCCCTAACACGTCGATTCCTTGGCCACAGGTAAAACTTGACAAAAACAATAGGCTTCTCTAAAATGCATTATGCATCAATCAACAGCAGCCATCATGGAAAAACAAGGCCTTGTTCTTATAGCCAAACGAAAACCCGGCGGAGTTCTTGGTGAAAAATGGGAATTTCCCGGAGGCAAGGTGGAACCAGGAGAAACACCCCAAAAAGCCTTAACACGGGAGCTTTTGGAGGAATTTGAAATCAGAGTCACCATAGGCAAGTGTCTGGCAAGCCATAGCTTTACCAATCGTGATAAAGAGTATCAGCTTCTTGCCTATGAGGCTTTTCATTTATCAGGTGATTTTGTGCTTCATGAACACAGTGAAATCAAATGGGTAAACCCAAAGGAAATCGGTTTATATGACTTGGCTTCTTCAGACAAGGGGCTTTTATCAAAACTGAATTTATAATTTTCTGGACCATGGCAGCTTAATCTCTTTCTGATGTTTTTTGTTTGTGAAAAATAAATCATTTCCGGGAATAGACTCTTTTGTTGCTGTTATTGGCGAATATGACTCAACATTGTTTTTGAAAAAAGTTTCAGGAATCTGGATTTTTGTATGACCTTGACATTTTCAAAGCGAATCCCTGACTGCCTTAAACCCTTTGAATTGGCTTTTTGCCAAACCACAACACCTTTGATCATCAATTGATCTGTGGTGGAAATCGGTTTTATCAAATATATAGGCTGATTAATTTTAATATGCCGGGTTGTATATAAACATAAGCCCGTATTATTGAAATTCTTGATCATCCCGTTCATTAAGGGAGAAAACTGAATGGTTTTTATACTGTTGAATCGTGCTGAAGACCTTCGCTCTTCCTTGCCAAGTGGTTGCTGTTGTGACTCCACTTGTAAATTGTTGGGGGTCTGCTTATCGGTGAATTGAACAGCTATTTCGTAATACCCCTCTTCATGTGAAACACAGCGGGTTATGACCCCGAATCGGTGATGGTATTTTTTCTTGTCAGGTATTTTCACATAAAGTGGTGTTCCCTTTTCAAGTGGATGTCTGCTCTTGATCGCTATTCCCGAGTGGCTGACATTCCGGCTTGTGGCGATCTGGGTTTCGTAGTAATTTATCAAGCCCTTCAGATCGGATCGGTGGATCTTTCTGCGTTCAGCCATATTCATTATTCTCCTATTCATTTTTTCTTTTATCGTTAGTTTTTATCGATCACTTAAATTTTTATAGTGATAATGGGAGACAAGAGGCATTTAGTGATATAACACAATTAAGCTGATTTTTTATACAAAAAAAATAATTTTTATTATAAATAATTCGGTGACTGTTCAGAAAGTCAAAATTTTTGAAATAACATCCATATATAATGGCTTTTTGTTAAAATTGCAGTAAAAATCATAAAAATATCCCACATTCCACACAAAAATCGCGATTACTAAAATGCACTGGGGAATGTGGGAATCAATTGTTAAATTTTGAGCTTACAGACCCGATCGGGTGTTTTTTTGCCTATTCGGTTTTAACTAGATTTTCAATAACCTTGTCACCAAAAGAATCGGTCTTTAAGGTTTTTTCAGGCATATTAATCTTGGAAACCAAATCCTGTGTATGAAAACCCTGTTCAAGGGTGCGGATTAAGGCTTCCCAAATAGATCTGGCCTCTTGTTCCAATCCAAAAACCTTTTCACACAATAAAGCCATGCTGCCGATCATGGAGTAAGGATTGGCAATATTTTTGCCCCCAATATCCGGAGCAGAGCCGTGAGCTGCTTCCACGTAACTTTTTTCAGGACCAATACACGCTGATGGCATAAAACCCAGCGAACCGATTATACCGCCGGCCTGGTCTGATAAAATATCACCCTGCATGTTTTCAAGAAGCATGACACCATTATACTGGGCCGGGTTAATAACTAACTGGTAAGCCACATTATCCACCAAAGCTGAACGATATTCAACATCAGGGTATTCCTTGGCAATTTCTTCCACAACGCGGTTCCAGAAGCGCGAGGTTGCTAACACATTGGCTTTATGCACATTTGTCATTGGTCCCTTCTTTTTGCGAGCTTCCTCAAAAGCGATGCGAGCCACACGTTCTACTTGCTGGCGTGTGTAAGTGGCATTGTCGCTGGAATGGCTATGATTGGTTTCATGGCTTTCGGTTTTTTCTCCAAAATAAATACCGCCCACCAGTTCTCTGATCATGAGAATATCAAGTCCCTTGGGTATGACCTCTTTTTTGAGCGGCGATAAGTTTATCAGTGAGCTTGGTAAAAAAACAGGCCGATAATTGGCAAAGGTATCGTAACGCTTTCTTAATCCCAGTATGCCTTCTTTTTCCGGACTATGTTCCATGGGAATTTTATTCATTTCCTCAACAGCCAGACCTGCCGGGCCTTTAATAATGGCATCAGAGTTATCGCACAATTTTATTGTTTCAGGGGGCAGGGAACTGCCTGTTTTAAAGTAAGCAGAGGCTCCGAAATCGCAGTAATCATAGTGAAAAGTGTGACCATAAAGTTCGGCAATCCTGTCCAGGACCTTTATCCCTTCCCGGGTTATTTCAGGGCCTATCCCGTCGCCTGGCAGAACAGCTATATTTTTGTTCATAATTTACTCCTTGTTTTTTCTTAATCAATACTAAAGAAACTTGAATATAAATTAATACAACTCCTTGGTCAACAAAATTTTATCAAAATATTCGTCTACAGTAAACTTGGGCCCTTGAAATTTCAATGCTCAATCAATGCCGCTTAAAAAAACTGTAATACCAAAAGATTTTTGGCCAGAATAGAGTCATTTCAAAAATTTTGATGCTAAAAAGTATTTTATTGAACCAACATGAAAGTCCAAATAAGATGGGTAAATATACTTCACAAAAACTTCATTTTACATGATTGTTTTGTCTGGCAAAAATATCATCGATAAAAATCCAGCCATTTATCAGGAAAACTCCAGATATTTAATTCCTGATTATGAGGTGATCGAAAGGCAGGCCCTCGCATTAAAGAGAATAGGGGAGGGCCCCAATAGCCATGATACTGAATCCAGGAAATCGAATCGCTAAGTATCTTTAAGCGATAAACCTCGAGGTCCATTCTAATTTCACTGGAAGTTCGGTCGCTCCCCAAACGAAGCAACTTGTGATTGTCAAAATAGGCCTTATGTATACCTTTGGTAAAATAACTACCATGCCCGCCTTTGGCAATATAAACCACTGGTCTGTTATTTTCCTTTTCAAGGTCATTATAGTTTTTCACAAAACCATAATAATGAGAAGAATAACCAGCTTCAACAGGCTGTTGATTCTGATCAAGGCGAATCATTATCATTTCCCAATCAGCTTCGTGCACCAGCATCCCTGTGTCTCCAGCCTCACTGCCTAAAAAGAAAAACCAGTATTGGAGAATTATGCCTTGAGGGGTTTGGCATGCCCGGGCATAAACCATTTTTTCATACTCATTAGCAAAGGCCGCGGAAATAATATCCGGCGGCTGCGCCAAACGCGTGTAATATTTCTTTCCAGGCTCCAAAGTACTTGATAAAAAATTAAGAGGCGCGGAGCTCACCTTTTTATCAAAGGCCCCCAAAAAACCATTGGATTCAAAAAGTTCGGCATGATCAAGATAGGCTTTCACATCAATCGGGATATAAGGATCATCCTGGGTCAAATAAATCACCGGAGCATAGCCTTCCAACAGCAACATGCTTTGCTCTGTATCAAGTGTAACCCCTGTTTTTGAAAAATCCTTTTGTTTTATTTCAGGAGCATATGAAAATGGAATAAGCAAAATAGAAAGAGAAAAAATAATCACCAGGCAAATCAAAATGACGCGCCATTTTAGTGAAGTTATGAATATCCCAAAGAATTGATAAACATAGGTATAGAATGAAATAATTATCAATACGAATGAAATGACTAAAAGGGGCAGACTTAGAAACCAAAGGTCAGGAAAAATAAACAAAACCATCGATGCCATCATGATAAAGGTTCCGGCTTTTCCCCATATATTGGATTCCATAACCTTGCCTGTTTTAATTTTAATAAACAGCCCGCCAACAAGAATAAACAGATCACGGAGACCGATCGTCAGAAAAACCCACCAGGGAACACCGCGGAACATAACAAGAGCTGCCAAAAGAATAAAAACAATAATCTTGTCTGCCAATGGATCAAGGATTCGTCCCAATTCGCTTTGCTGGTTTAATTTTCTCGCGAGGTATCCATCAAAAAAATCAGTGAGAAATACCAGAGTAAAAAAAACCAGGGTGATTATTTGACCTGCGAGGCTTTGCCATTGAAACAGAAAAAAAGCAAGGGGTGCAAAAAAAATGCGGCTTAAACTGAGGAGATTGGGAATTTTAAAAATATCTTTTTTCATGCTCATAGAAACTCCATGATGAATCTTTTCTATAAAAGAAATTATTAAGGCCTTTAAAGAACCTTCATTTTATTTCAAGTTGCAGGGCTTTACAGGCACCATCGGTAATTAAATTATCATGAATTCCATATCTTGCAGCATAAACCTATCTTTTAGCATGGGCTTTTTCCGAAAAAAATTGAAAATAGGTTTTTTCGCCTTTTTTATAAAACCCCGTTACTAAAAAACGGGGCTTAAATTCTTAAATATGATATTCTTAAAATTTCTTTTTAAGTTCTTTGGCGAAATTACGGCCAAAGGCCGCGGCTTTTTCCAAAACCTCATCGGTCGGGCCGCCGGGAAAGCAGAAATCCTTTATCCAGTTCCATTTATCTCCAATAATCGACTTAAGTTCTTTCAACGCGCCGCCTGACCACCCATAGGAGCCAAACATGGCCACATCCTTGTTATTGACTCGTTTTTCAAGTGCCATTTTTACTAAATTCCGAACTGGTGGAAAACAAGCGACTTCATAGGTCGGCGCTCCGAGAATCACGCCTTTGCGCTTTAACATGGAAGGCAGAATGTAGGAAGTATGGGTACGAGCGCAGTCGAAAATTTCCATTGGCACATTCTCTTCTGAAACACCATGGGCCACAGCGTTCATAACCTGTTCGGTATTGCCGTACATGGAACCATAAACCAGGGTTACGCCAAGCTCGCCGCCGGTTGACCCCCAATCAGACCATGTGGAGTAAAGATCAACAATTCGGCCCGGATCTTTTCGCCAGACAAGACCGTGGGAAGGACAAATGGTATCAACTTCAATACCATTGAGCTTTTTTATCGCCTTTTTTACAGGTCCGGCAAATGTGGAAACAATGTTGGAATAATAGCGAAGTGATTGGGCCTCGTAAAAGTTCATATTGTCACACTGGTCATCAAAAATAGTGCCGGTTAAAGCACCGTAACCGCCAAAGGCGTCGCAGGAAAAAAGTGTTTTTGTAGAAACTTCATAGGTCACCATGGTTTCTGGCCAATGAACAAAGGGAGTGTAGACAAACTGGAGAGTCCGTTTACCAAGCTTTAGGGTTTCACCATCTTCTACCACCTGAAAATTAGTGGTGATTTGATAAAAGTCAGCCATCATTTCCTTGCACTTTTTGGTACCCAATATCTTGATATCAGGCACCATTTTAATCAAGGTTCGGAGAACACCAGTGTGATCAGGCTCCATATGATTAACAATAAGGTAATCTAATTTCTTGATATCCATTATCTGGGAAATCTGTGAAAAATAATCATCGGTTTTCATGGCTTTGGATAAATCGATAATCGCCTTTTTTTCATCATTTATCAGATAGGAATTATAGGAAACACCTACGTTTTCAATAGGCCATATTCCTTCAAACAAATCAGTGGTACGGTCATTTACTCCGACCCAGTATATATCTGGTTTTATGGATACAACAGACATTTTTTCTCCTTTTGCAATTGGTTGAAATTTATTATCCTCAAGAGCTAATGGCAAAAGTCCTGACATTTGCCATTAGCAGACAGCTGTAAATAATTACCTGATTATCCGGTATTACGCTAACTTATCCGCCATTTTTATAATTCTTGCAAAAACTCAGTTTTGCAAGAGCCTCTCAAATTATTGCTTTTCCAGATTTTCCACAGCTTCATTCAAAAGCCTGGCAATTTCCTTTATAATTTCAGAAGGCATTTTCTTTAATTCCTTTTTGGCCATTTCAGCCACTTCTTCCATGTTTTCAAGTCGTTTGATCATGGAATTTAGTTCCTCAACCGAATCTTCCAGTTCACTTAGGTTTTTGGCTGTTCGGTTTAGCAATTCACGCATTCTGTCCATTTCAGCTGAAGTCTTCTGTTCAGATTCAGCCATTCTCTTGGCCAAAACCTCTTCTGTGGTTATAAAGCCAAAGACCCCGGTGGAAGTACAGGAATTAAACACAAATGAACTTATTAAAATGACGATAAAAACCACTTTTTTCATCACTCACCTCCTAAAAGAGTTAAAATTTATCATTCTTGATAAAACATGTCAAGAATCATCAAAGGGCGTCAGCAAAACAAAAGCTCAGCTAAAGGGGAAAATACTTTATGCATTTTATTCAATTTTTTGAATCGACTTTCTTTTCAGCCCGGGATCATTCAAAACACTAAAAGGATGAATCAAAAATTTAACAATCAAACCGAATAAAAATTAACCAAAAAATAATGCCTTTTTACCAAATAGACAACAAAGCTATTTTATGATGTTTTCGAAGATCAGCAAGTCCCAGCTGGTCCAGGCACTTCCTTCAGCCAACTCCCCGAATAACTATCAAAGTTCTTTTCCTTTGAACAGGTCCTTCCGGCCGGGTGCCCCGGGGGACTGTTTTTTCATGTAAAAAAAGCCCTTTTTTTTTAATCATCGCCAGGAAAAGGCCCAATTGAATTGCTTAAGCTTTTTTTTTCTTTTATAATTTTAGGCTGAAAGGATAATCATGCTAAGGGCAATCGGACACAGGTTTTTTAAAATGCTGCAACAAAGCTTATACGCTTTGGGTTTCTTTTTTCAGGTTCTAAGGGAGTCCTTATTTTTTCTCAGACGCCAAAAAGTTGCTTTTAAAGTTCTTACCATGCAGATTTATTTTACCGGGGTTAAAGCCTTGGGAATCATTACATTGATTGCCCTGGCCATTGGCGCGGCTATTTTAATCAATGGAATTGCTGTTTTACCTCAATTCGGGCAAGGAAACCTTGTTTATCTGATTTTGATTACCGTGATTACCCGTGAATTGGGGCCGGTTTTAACCGCTTTTATTGTTATAGCCCGTTCCGCCACAGCCATTGCCACTGAATTGGGCGACATGGTGGTTACTCATCAAATAGAGGCTTATGTTTCAATAGGCATTAATCCGGTTTCCTACCTGGTTGTTCCGCGTTTTTTAGGTGTGACCATTTCAACAATCTTGCTGACGATTTATTTTAATTTTATCGGGCTTTTCGCGGCTTTTTTTCTTACTCAGGTTATCAAGCCTATTCCTTTTTTTGATTATTTTTACAATTTATTTAATGCCTTAAAGGTTGTGGATGTGATTACCATGATCATGAAAAGCTTGGTTTTTGGAATCATTATCAGCATCACTGCTTCTTATTACGCTCTTAAGGTTCAGGTTGCGTCCACCGAGATTCCTGTGGCTGTTATTAAGGCAGTAGGCCAGGGTTTTGTTCTCTGCATTATCGCCGATGTTATTATCACCCTGGTGTATTATATTTAGATCGGGAGACCTAATGAGAGAATTGATCTATCTTGATAATGTGAGTTTTACTTCTGAAAATTTTGAAATTATTCGCGAAGTAAAGCTTTCTTTGCCTAAAAATCTCACAACGGTCATTATGGGGTCTTCAGGTTGCGGAAAAAGTACATTGCTGAAAATCGCGGCCGGGATTTACCCGCCTGATAGTGGGCTAGTTTATTTAAAGGATAAGGACCTTCTTGAATTAAATGAAAAGGAAAATCGTGAATTCCGGAAAATAAGCGGTTTTGTGTTTCAGGATTCCGCCTTATTTGCCAATACCAATATTTATGAAAATATTGCTTTGCCATTAAAATATCATTTTCCCAAATTATCAGCTAAAGAAGTTTCCGAAAGGGTGGAAGCTTTATGCGCGGAACTTGGCTTTCACGATTCCACCAGCCTCCGGCCAGCGCGTTTGTCCTTTGGGGAAAGAAAGGTCATTTCGTTTTTAAGGGCCATCGTTTGTGAGCCGGAAATTCTCTATCTTGATGATCCGACCCAGTCGGTGGATTCCCGTTTTCAGGAAAACATTATAAAGGTAATCAAACGCTTTAAAGACAAGGGAGCTTCCATTATTATGATTACCCATGACCCAAAACTGGTTTCGCAAATTGCCGATTACCTGGTTATTGTAAAAAAAGGAGAAATCCTGGATGCCGGTGACTTTAATTCAGTCAAGCAGAATAAGGATCCCTATGCCCGGCAATTATTATCTCAGGTCCTGGGTGAAGCCGCTAGTTTTGATAATGATTTATTGGACTTGCTCAATGAATAATCGCTTGGTTATTAAGATTATATCAAGATCCAAGACTCAATAGAGGGGCATAAAGGGCTATGTTTTTTTTGCGAATATTGACATGAGAAAGGATAAAGGCTAGACTTATACCATGAAATTGAAAATGCCCATTGTCGACCAGATTGTCGGTCTTTTTATAGTAATAGCCATTCTCGCCCTGGCAGGGCTTTTGATTTTAATCGGTATTAACCAGCGTTGGTTTGCCAAAAATTATAATTTTTCAACCCGTTTTAATTCAATGAGCGGTCTGGAAATGGGTATGTCCGTTACCCTTAAGGGCTTTGTAATCGGAAAAGTATCAGGGATTCAGATGAATCCCGAAGACCGTTTTGTGTATGTGGATTTTTATATTTATGATGAATTCTACAGTCATGTGGTCAAACCCAATTCCGTTATTCAGCTGCAAACCAGTCCCCTTGGACTGGGAACCGCTCTTATTTTCAATCCTGGAAAATCCGAGACCAATATACCCCAGCCACCCCTTGCCGAAGGGAGCTTTATTTTTTCTAACCATATGGATGAAGGGAAACGGCTCTTGAGCCGGGGAATGGTTGAAGGGGCTGCATCGGAAGATACCCTTGGCTCTCTTATCGCGAGCATTGGTCCGATTTTATCCAATCTTGAACCGATTTTAGTGAACACCAATCAAATTCTGATTCATGTAAACGATGCCCTTGAAGGTTCACGAGACACCGCTCTTGGCAATACTCTCTACAATCTGGATAAATCGGTGAATGAAATATACGTGGCCCTGGCAACAGTGAACAAGGGGCCTTCAGCGAATACAAGCGGCCCCTTGGGAACAGTTCTGACCAATGCCGCCAGCATGACCGATACCCTGAATCTTGAATTAAAAAGGCAACTTGAAACCTTAAACAGCACATTGATCAATCTTGAGGGAATAACAGCTAATCTCGATTCCTTGAGCAAGGATCCCAGAGGGCTGGCTGTTAAGCTGATTGATCCCAAGGGCTCTCTTAAAACCTTGCTTGATGATAATAATGCCATATATAATGACGTTATCGAAATGATGAACAGTCTGGCCCAGATTGTTAATGAATTGGAAAGCCTATCGCGTTTCCTGACCGGGTCAACACCCCAGATATCAGGTATCCTTCAAGAAGGCCAAGATGTTCTTGACAAAAGCCAGGACGTAATGGAAGCTCTTATCAATAACCCCCTTTTAAGCGGCGGTGTAAGCGAAAAACAGGAAATGCCCAGCACCTTTCAGAGTACCCGGGATGAGGATTTTTGATGCGTATTTTATTTTTGTTTTGTTTAGCCATGTTTTTCTTCTCCTGTTCATCAGTTCCTTCACCTAAAGAGGAATTGATCGAGAAACAAAACCAGGCTGTGGAATTCGCCAACTATGGTAATGATTATTTTAACCAAGGGCTTTATGATCAGGCACTGGAATTCTTTAAATTGTCCCTGGCTTATAATGGTATTGTGTACAATGAAATGGGAGTAGCCCAAGCCTATAATGCCATTGGCAAGGTTTATATGGCCCAGGCAGATTACGAAAGCACACTCACCAGTTTTCAAAACGCCTATAATCTTGCTGAACGTATTGACCATAAACAACTGAAATTACGCAGTCTCAATAATATTGGCGAGCTCTATTTACGCTTAAAGGATTTCAATAAAGCCCTTGAGTATTTTGAATCAGCCCTGAAAAATGAAGTGGTTGTTACGACTAAAGAAGATGTGGCAGTGGTTTATCATAATCTGGGTATTGTTTACAAGCGCTTAGGTGACAGCACAAAGGCTTTGTCCTATTTTCAGAAAGCCCTTTCCATTAATCTGCAAAAAAAACTGGCCATGGAAATTGCTTCCAATTATTATATGCTGGCATCGATTTATTCAGAAAAAGGCGATTTTATAAAGGCCATTGACATGGCTGAACAAGCTCTTAAGTATGACAAAAAAGTTGAGAATTCCCTGGGAATCGCGAAAGATTATCAGGCCCTGGGCATTATTGCTCAAAAAAATGGACAAGGGGTAGATGCCTATTATTATCTCAAAATTGCCCATTTTATTTATCTGAATTTGGAAGTGGTTTATCCCAATTTTAAAACCACATCAGATTTAAAAGCTCTTTTAGAATTAATTTTGCCCCTGGCAGAGGAATTCGGCACATCCGATGATTATTCCTACTATAAACGACTACTGGCCTCAATTGAAAATAATAGTGTTAATGAAAATAAAGGGAAGGAATAGACAGTTATTCTAAAAAAACATAATGAATATACTAAAAAAAATCAGCCTGGGACTTACAGGTACAATCAAACAAATTCTTATCATTATTTTGACAATTCTCGTTTTTTGCGTCATTGGACTTGTCCTGTCTTTTCCGCTTTGGTACCTTTCCATTGAAGCACGTTTTTTGTTTAATATCCTGATCTTGATAATCGCCATAACGGGAATAGCTTATTTTGTCATCAATCAAATTCGCTTAACACCTCCCCAATTTATTATTTTGGACATCAGGAAAAAAGGAATTATCCTGATTAACCTGATGTTTTCAATCCTGAGTTTTATATTTTACGCTTTGCATTTGGAATATTTTATTTTTGTCGCCCCTTTTCTGATAATTCTATCCTTGGTTTTGAATCGGTTTTGGAAAGCCCCTTTTCAATTGGCCAGGAGTTTTAGTTTTTTCATCATTTTTATCAATTTTTTGTCCCTTATATACGAATTGGCTCTGGCTTATAAAACAGCCATGTATTGGCTGGTTCTTCTGCTGGTTCTTCTATTTATACCTATGTTCGGTTATTTTCTCTATGAAAACCGCAGAAACCCCCAGGACGGTTGAATTTGATGCCAAAAACACAGCGCTTTATGATTATCTTGATTGAACTGACACTCTCGGCCGTCCTTTTTGGGCAATATCCTTTGTTAGGTGAATTGAGCCACAAAAACCCGGTTTTTAAACAGCTGCAGGCAGATATTGACCAGTTTTTTCGGGCAGAAGCCAATAACGACCTGTATCCGCGCCTTTCCATCTATCAGATCAAGATAGACCCGCATTTTGACATGCTTCATCTTTCAGCGCGCTTGAACCTGCCCTATGACAGTCTTGTTTCATTAAACCATCTTCATAGCCTGGAATTGACTGATCACACTCCCTTACTGCTTGTTCCCAATATGCCAGGCTTGTACGTGCCCTGCAATCCTGAATCAGACCTGGAATATTTAATGCATTCCTGGCGGGATTTCAGTGATTCACCGCGCATTACAATCAGACATTCTACAGAAAATAGGGATGAAGAATTTTATTTTCTGAAAGGAAAAAAATTCCATTCAATGGAAAGGGTTTTTCTTTTACAGAGCTTCTTTCGCTTGCCACTTGAAAAACTCTCCATTACCTCCCGTTTTGGTTCACGACATAATCCCTTTGATAACCACCTTGAACAGCATCGAGGTGTTGATATGGCCGCGCCAGTGGGAACGCCAGTGTTGGCAGCACGAGCGGGAACAGTCCTAGATATGGGTTATAATGATGTTTACGGAAATTATATTTTATTATCCCATCAAGGTGAGTATCAGAGCCTTTATGCTCACTTAAAAATCATAAAAGTTCAGTTGAAAAGCGAAGTTTATTCCGGTATGATTATCGGTGAGGTCGGATTAAGCGGTAAAACCACGGGCCCTCACCTTCATTTTGAAATTCGAAAAAGGGGTGAGCCCACTGATCCCCTGTCTTTATTCAGGATGTAACACATGAAAAATGTTGGTTTTGTATTTACTTTATTGCTCCTAGGAATCCAATGCATGGGAGACCCTGTTTTTGGGCCTGTGGCTGATATTCTGGAAATCGAAGGCCAGGGTGGTTTGGAATTTGAACGGCCGGTTAAAAGCTATGAGCTTTTAATTATTCAGCCTGGAAAAAACACCCAATTCCTCACAGGTTTTCAAATCGAAATCATTATTTCCGATAACCTGAAACGCTATTCTGATAATTTTGCCATTGATATATACGGAAGCCTGAGCCCGGCTGTATCAAAAACCAGAAAAAACTATCAAGGCGAGCGTATTTTTTCGGAAAACCTGCCGCGGGTCAATCGTTTGTTCATAAACATCCCCTTTGGAGAGAATCGACTGGAAATATCATCAGCCTTGGGCACCTATGATATTACCAGGTCAATGCCCGCGCGCGCATATCCTCTTGCCTTGACCATTCAACCCATAACCAAAGGCCTTCCCTCAGATGTGCTTGACCGTGCCTTTTATACAATCATTAAACCGATAGTTGAAGAAAAGGGTATTTTGAATCTGGCATTAGAAAAGGCTGATGGTCTTACAAAAGATGATTTTGATATTCTTATCGATAATATTGCCTATACTGAAGAAGATACCCAAAACCTGGTGCTCAAATCAGGGATTCACCAGCTTGTTATCAATTCTCAGGCAGCAGGTTCTCAGCTGACTAATTTTACCATCAATGCCGGACAAACAACCGAGCTCAAGCTAAAGCTACAGCCCAAAAATACCACCTTGGTCTTTGATCTTTTAGAAGGCGCTGTTGTCTATCTGAACGGGAAACTCCTGGATTATAAAAATCATGAACCCCTGGCAGTTGAGGAAGGCTTGAATACCATTATCATCAAAATCGGAAATCAAAAAATGACGCGAAAAATTGAAATAAAAAGCGGAAAAAGCTATAATATTGCCTTAATTTTGGATTTAGATGTAAAAGAATATTAATCTTTTTTGAAAAATATACGATAATATAAATGTCGGTGCATCATAGTTCCCCTCCCAGTTACTATTTTGGCATCGGCAAATTGAGGAATAGGTCGACTCTGCCCAGAGTTGACCTATTTTTTTTTGCTCCCACCTCGATTTTCACAATTCCTGATATTCTGGGCGTTACCTTCCTCCGCTACGCTCCGTAAGGCCCGGGCTCTTTGCTCCAACTCCTCGACCCTTTGGTTACTGGCCAAGGGCTCTGTTTTGTTGACCTGTCGCAACAATCTATCCGCAGGTCTGCGGGGTTTCCGCGTCGATCCCTAACGCGTTTTTCACCCAAGACAGGGTTTGACCCTCATGGTGCCTTGCTATTAGCTCTTTTATAATATTATGGGATTTTTCGCCCTTGCGAATAAAAAGCGCCTCCCTATGTTCTGTGTGAAATTACTGGATCGCTCATAAACTCTCAGAGTGGCCCGAATTCAGCGTTAGGGATTGGAGTTATGGGCTTCAGGTTTTTTAAAACCTGAAGCCCAAAGCGTTTTTCCCCTGATTTTTTCAGGGGAAAAACCTTCGGAGGCGAAAGCCGGAGTAACGCAAAGCCCGGGCCTGGCCTAGCGGAGCGGAGCCAGGCAACGCCCAAGACAGGATGAATGATCAAAAAAACAAAAAATGGACATTTCATGGCTAAAAGATACTCTGAAGGCTTCTGAAACCTAATAATTGATTTTGATAGTTGACAAAAGGGCCAAGTCTTTTTACCATAGGCCCATGAGTACAGTACGAAAGAGAAGGATTGTGATTGATATTCTTCTGGGTATCACCTTTGTTTTTTCCATTATTATCGCGATTCTTCTTGGTTTGGCCCTTGCGGCAACACAGAACCTGAAATACATTGATGGAGATTTGACTCCTATTGAATCAGCTCTTCCTACACAAATATTTGATCGTCACGGTGAATTGATCACCGAGTTTTTCTCCAATGAAAAGCGCAAGGTCATTTCAATCGATGAAGTCCCCGATCATCTTCTCTTTGCCATTATGACTCGGGAGGATCGTCGTTTTTTTGAACATAATGGTTTTGACTTTACCCGATTAGTAAAAGCAGCTTTTGATATTGTCCGGGGCCAGTATTCAGGCGGGGCCAGTACCATCACTCAGCAGGTAGCGGGAAATCGCTATGCCGACCGCCGTGATATTTCGATTAGCCGGAAATTAGTGGAATTATGGTATTCCATTCAGCTGGAGCGCTATTATACAAAACAGGAGATACTCGAGTTTTATATTAACGAGATTCCCTTTGGCGGCGGTACCAATGGTGTTGAGGCTGCTTCACAGTTTTATTTTCATAAATCCGCGCGGGACATCACTATAGCAGAATCGGTGCTTCTGGCCAATGTTATTGCCAGGCATTCAACCTATTCGCCTTTAAAAAACCCCAATATTGCCAAGGAAAGGCAGGAGGAAATCCTTTCTCAGATGGTTGAGCTGGGCTATACCACGCAGGAAGAGGCTGATCAGAGCTTTCACCAGTACTGGCAAGGTTATGACGGTACCAGGGCGTCTTCTGAAAGTGCCTGGGGTAATCGTAATGATAAAGCCCCCTGGTTCAGCTGGTATTTGACCAGTCAGCTAGAGGAGCTTCATTTAAGCGCCGATGATATCTGGAAGGGCGGTCTTAAGGTTTATACTACCCTGGATTTGGAATACCAAAGCATCGCTGATGAATACATGGCCCAAGCTTTGAAATATGCCAATGAAACCAATGCTTCCAACACGCGGGTGCGCAGTAAAGCCGGTGACAAGCAATTTTTGCCTATTATTGATTTACTGGCTTTGGGTTTCAATCTACGAGACCTGCGAACAGCAGGCAGCAAGGAAAAGAGCCAGGCAAAAAAATATTACCGGGACTATTTAAACCCCCTTATTGATGTGTTAGGAGTGTCCTTTAATCGAAATGATTTAAAGGATACAGCCACAACTGGTTTTGAAATTGAGCAAAAAATATCAAAACGCACTGAAATTGAGGGTGCTCTGGTTTCCCTCGATTCCCATACAGGTCATATTCTGGCCATGATAGGCGGTTCAAGCCTTGATTCAAGGACAAACTGGTTCAACCGCGCGGTGGATGGCCATATTCAGCCTGGTTCCTCATTTAAACCATTGTATTATTCGGCTGCCATTAATTTGAAAAAATTTGATGCCGCCAGTCTGATTATTGACCGGCCTGTTGTTTTTGAAAATGATGACGGCACACCCTATATTCCTGAAAATTTCAAAGGCGAATGGGTTGATTATGTTTTGTTACGCAATGCCTTGGCCCATTCCATGAACGTGCCTTCTCTTAAAGTGCTTGAAGCCATAGGTTTTGACGCGGCTATTGATCAAGCCAGTAAATTACTGGGTATTTCCGATCCGATTCAAATAGAGAAGACTTTTCCAAGGAAATTTCCTTTGGGTCTTGGTATCATAAATGTGTCTCCTTTGCAAATGGCCAAAGCCTATGCCACCTTTCCTAACGGCGGCAAGGAAGTTGTTCCCATTTCCGTGCGATATATTGAAGACCGCTATGGTAAAATCATTCTTGAACCGGAAAAACAGATGCTTAACGCGCAAAAACGTAAAGGAAATGCAACTCAATTGATGAGCCCTCAAGCAGCCTTTGTTATGACCAACATCCTTCAGGGAACAGTCAAGTACGGAACACTGTCCAGCACCTCTTACTGGAATGGCGGTTGGGAAGGGAGGCCTGTTGCCGGAAAAACCGGGACAACACAAAACTGGTCCGATGCCTGGACATGCGGGTTTACCAACCAGGTTACAACCACAATGTGGTTTGGTTTTGATCAGCCAGGAAATTCCCTTGGAACCAATATGACCGGCGCGACCTTGACCGGAAAATATTGGGGCAAATACATGAAACGTATTCATGAAGATATGCCTAATGAAGAGTTTACCGAGCCGGCAACAGGTATTCGGAGGGTGACTGTTTGTGAATTATCCGGTGATTTACCGGACCCTGAAGGGTATTGTAATGGCCACACCTATGAGGAAGTGTTTATTGAGGGAACCCAGCCTCGGACTTATTGCGAACTTCATAAAAAGCGGGAAAAAGCCAACGTTGATAGTGAAGAAAGGATTATTAATGTCCTCGACAGCCTTGAAAGAGATGGGGAAAATCCTTTTAAATTATGGATAGATGAAGAAGAAAAACAGGAATATATGGATAATCAGCCTGGCGAAAATGATCAAGATGATAATGAGGAAACAGTGACTATTGATGCTTTGGAAACCACAACTGAAAACAATTCAGAAAATGATTACTCCATAGACTTTAATTCTGAAAACCATTTATTTGATTAGCGGGGATTAATATGCAATTACCGATAGAGAGCATAAGGATTCGAAAGCGGGTACGAAAGGATCTTGGTGATCTTGGTCCCCTGATGGACAGTCTTCGCAATTTTGGTCAGTTAAATCCTATTGTTATTGATAAGAACTATGAACTCATAGCAGGTCACCGGCGTCTGGAATCGGCAAAACGTATTGGCTGGAGTACTGTGTTTGTGGCTATTGTTGAAACACAGGATGATATTACAAAACTTGAAATTGAATTAGAAGAAAACCTGCAACGACGTGATCTTACGGAAACAGAATTAGCTGATGGTCTAAACCAATTAAAGAAGTTGAAGAATCCTAATATTTTTATGAAAATATTACTTTTTTTTAAAAGATTATGGCTTTGGTTTATTAGCTTGTTCAGAAAATAAATTTATCTATTCATGCTTTGAATGATTTCAGTCAAGGGATTGGTAAAATGATATTTATGGCAATGTGATTTGTCTATGTTTGAATAAAACCCAATAATGGGTTTTCCTTTAGGGTGTTAATACAGGGAATGTATCATGAGAGTAAAAAATCATATTTTAATTTGCGGCTGGAATTCAAAAGGCAAATTCATCATTGATGAAATCCAGAACAAATACGCAAAAAAAATTGGACATATTGGTCTGATTGCTGAAATCAATTCAAAACCTGTTGATAACTGGAGAATTTTTTTTATTAATGGGAATCCAGCTAATGATGCTGATCTTGACCGCGCGAACGTGTATAAAGCAGACACGGTTATTATTTTAGCTGATTATTCCAGAGGCCTTAATGAAGAGGATCTTGACGGCCAAAGCTTATTGGTCGCGCAAAAAATACGCAGAATAAATCCTCGTGTATATATTTGTGTTGAATTGATAAATACTGAAAATCGCTATTTTGCCGAATTGGCAAAGGTTAATGAGGTTTTTTTAACAAACGAAATAAGCGGTCAATTGATTTCACAAAGCGTTCAGAATAGGGGGCTGTTAAAGGTCTATTCTGAATTACTTAGTAATTCCTACGGCAAATATCTGGAAAAAATTAAGGCCCCTGATTTCACCGTAGATTTGAATTTTGACCAGGCATTAATCGAACTTCGAAAGAAAAATAAAATGATTTTACTGGGAATAGAAAGCCGTGGGCAGATAATTTTGAATCCTCGAGACACTTACATTATAGAAGAATATGACTTTCTTTTTATCATTTCCCAGGGAAGGAATTGATGCCTGTGCTTTCAGTCTCAAGTTTTTCTCCAGCTCATATTACTGGTTTTTTCAGCAGCTATTTTGACACCGATGATCCCTTAAAAAGCGGGTCCACAGGGGCAGGGTTTTCTATTAATAGGGGTGTTAGAACTCAAGTGGAGTATCTTAAAACATCTCAACGAAATAATGAAGTATTCATCAATAATATTTTAAGTGACGCGAAAGTGTCATTGAAAACCTTGGAGCTTTTTAAATCTCGCTACAATATCGGAGCTGATGTCTTTTATCGAATTTCTCACAGCATTGAAATTCCCATGGGTTGCGGTTTTGGAACCAGTGGTGCCGGGGCTTTGAGCGTATCCATGGCCTTGCATCAATTACATGAAATTGATGCGCCCCTTGATAAAATTGCTCAAATAGCTCATCTTGCTGAAGTTCAATTAAAAACTGGTCTGGGTACGGTCACAGCTGAAACCTACGGGGGAATGGAAATTCGGCTTTTGCCTGGTGCTCCAGGTATTGCTGAACTGGCATTTATCAAATACTCAGGTTATTCCGCTGCTTTTTGCGTTTGGGGGCCCATAGCAACATCGGAGCTTTTACAAGACAAAAAAATAAGGGAAAGGATTAATCATTTTGGTAATGAAATGGTGAATCAATTAAAAAATGACCCTTGTGTTTCGCGATTCATGAAATTATCTTATAAATTTACCAATAAACTGAATATATTCTCGATAAACACAAAAAAGTTAATTGAAGAATTAAAAAATAAGAATATTCTGTCAGCAATGCTTATGTTTGGAGATGGAGTTTTCGTTTTATATCAGCCGAGTCAGCTAGAAGTCGTTAAGGGAATATTAAACAAATTTAGCGATGAAGCCGAAATTATCTATTGTGAAATAGAAGAAAAGGGAGTTCGACTCATTGATCAAAATAGAGGTACCTGATTCACATCCACGAGCAAAATCCATTCGTGTTCGTGAAAACTTAATTGAAAAATGTCATCAAAACGTTGTCGCGCAAGCGGGTTTAATCGCCCATGGAAGAGGAGAGGCTTTTGACTATTTGTTGGGTGAAATTACAATTCCGCCAGCACAGGAAAGCATTAGAGCCGCGGCTGCCGCGTTTTTACTGGCCAAACATCCGGTTCTTTCTGTAAATGGAAATGTCGCGGCGCTATGTCCAAAAGAAATTGTTTTATTGTCCCAAACAATTCCGGCCAAGCTTGAAATCAATCTTTTTTATCGTTCTCAAAAAAGAATTAAGGCAATTGCAAAAGAATTGAAAATGGCCGGGGCCTCGGAAATACTTGGAATAGAAAAAAAATATTCAACGCAATTAAAAAATCTTGAAAGTCACAGACGTATTGTTGATAAAAGAGGTATTGAGATCGCTGACTTGGTTTTTGTTCCTTTGGAGGATGGTGACAGGACAGAAGCGTTAATAAATAATGGAAAAGAAGTGATTACTGTGGATTTAAATCCACTTTCCCGAACAGCGCAAAAATCTCACATTACTATTGTTGATAATATCATTCGCTGTGTACCGCTTTTTATCAATGAAATCAACTTATTAAAAAAATCAGATATGAAAACCCTGAAATCAATTAAAACAGATTTTGACAATAAAAAATCCATCGCAAAGGTTCTGCTCCATATCACGCAGCAGCTTTCCCGTATGGCAGAGGAGTCTTGATAAATGAGGGAATTAGGATTTCCAGAGACTCAGGTTTTGCAACAGTTGAATCTGAAACTAGAAAGAGACTTAAACTTTGAATCAGGCCGTATTCTGGGGTCCATGTGCACCTTGCCGCATCCCATAGCGAATAAGGTTATTCTAAAATATTTGGAAAAGAATATAGGTGATCCGGGGTTGTGTCCTGCTACTGTCGAGATTGAACAGGACGCGATTAATATGTTAGGTGACTTGTTTGATCTTCGACCTGCCTATGGTTCTATTGTTACCGGTGGTACAGAAGCAAACATACTGGCTTTTTGGACTGCAAAAGAAATGGCTCCTTTGTCCATTACAAAGCCGGAATTTATTGTGCCTGAATCCATGCATTTTTCCTTTGTAAAAGCTGAAAAAATGTTAAACCTAAAGTTGGTAAGGATTCCTTTAAACCATAAATATAAAATGGATGAAAAAGTCATTGAAAAAGCAATCACAGAAAATACTATCGGTATTGCTGCTGTAGCCGGTTCTACGGCTTTAGGGATGGTTGATCCTCTTGAAGAAATTGCTCAAATTGCTTATAAATATAAACTTTATTATCATATTGACGCGGCTTTTGGCGGCTATGTAATGCCATTTTTGGGAAATACTAAAAAGAAATTACCACAATTAAGTTTTTCCTATCCTGGCATATCATCGCTCACCATCGATCCCCATAAAATGGGGATGGCTCCTATTCCAGCTGGCGGAATCATTTATACTTCAAAGGAATTATCTCAAAAAGTCAAAGTAGCAGTGCATTATTTGTCTGGCGGTAAAGCGGCCCACGCGACCATTGTCGGCACGCGGTCTGGGGCTTCTGTTTTGGCTGTTTGGGCATTACTGAAACATCTGGGTAAAAGGGGATACAGGGAAATTGTCTCAAAAACAATGGAACTGACAGATTATTTTGTTAAACAGATATCTAAACTTGATGATTATGAAATATTAATAGAGCCTGACCTGAATGTTGTCGGCTTTGTTTCTCGTAAATATCCTGTCAATGAATTGGCAAATATCATCCGAAGCAAGGGTTGGGCTGTTTCTCTATTTAAAACCCATATTCGAATTGTTTTTATGCCCCATGTTAAAAAGGAACACATCGATATGTTTTTAGCTGATTTAAAAGGAATATAGGAAATTAAGTATGCATATATCAAAAGATATTATTGGATCAGTATCCCAAATATTAAGTGGAAAAAAAATCACTCTGGGTTTAACCGGGAGTGTGGCAGTAACGCGTATAGTGGATTTAGCCAGACTATTGATGCGCCATGGCGCTGAGGTTTATCCTGTTTTCACTAAATCGGCGAAAAAATTAATCCAACCCCGTTTGCTTTATTGGGCGACTGGCAATAAACCTGTTGTAAAATTAACCGGCCTTGTTGAACATGTGGCTTTATGCGGTAATGTTCCTGGTAAAAGTGATATTCTTTTAATCGCACCGGCAAGTGCCAACACAATTGGAAAAATAGCAGCAGGTATTGATGATACACCTGTTACCACATGCGCTACATCTGCTATGGGCGAAGGGATTCCAGTTATAGTCGTTCCCGCCATGCACGAAAGCATGTACCATCATCCTGTTGTTGTTGAAAATATAGAAAAACTGAAAAAACTAGGTGTTAAGTTTATTGATTCCAAAGAGGAAGAGGGCAAGGCAAAAATCGCGGATAATCAAGAAATTGTGAATTTTCTTATTTCACTGCTTTCACAAAAAACCCTCTTAAAGGGAAAAAACATTATTATTTCTGCTGGTCCGACTGTTGAAAGTATTGATCCGGTGCGCGTTATTTCAAATCGCTCCTCTGGTAAAATGGGTATGGCCCTTGCTGAAGCAGCCCTGAATTACGGGGCTTCAGTTACCCTAGTTCATGGTCCCTGCCGGGTCAAGGTTCCTCATGGAGCCCTCGATATCTCGGTAGAGTCGACAGCAGAAATGAAGAATGTAATTCTAGATAAAATTAAAAAAGCCGATATTTTTATTTCCGCGGCAGCTGTAAGTGATTATCAATTGGATCAATCATTTAAGACAAAAATTTCTACTGATAATCCAGAATTAGTATTGAAACTGATTCCAACACCAAAAATTATTGATGAAATTAAAAAGCATAACCCCAACATCTTTTTAGTGGCCTTTCGCGCGCTTACTGATTTAGATGACAATGCCATGATAGATAATGCTTTTAAACGTTTGAAAAAAGCCTCAGCTGATTTGATTATTGCTAACGATGTTCAACGGCCTGAGGCTGGTTTTGATGTTGATACAAATGAAGTGATCATCATAGATAAAAATAAACAAATAAAAAAAATTGATCTCTCCTCAAAAAAAGCAATTGCTAACAAAATAATTGAAACTATAATTGAAAAGCTTGATATCCATAATCACACTAAAGAAACTGGTTAATTATGTTTGTTGACCATTGAATGGTTTCATCCAATAAATCAGCGCCTTTCAGATTTTTTGGGTTTAATTTTTCTCCAATCGTGGATGCGGCCGGGAATAGGGTCATCAACAAATCTCTTTGATATAGTTCCAAATGATAAAGATATTCGCTAATAGGAGAAAAAGGCTTTGGCAATTTGCTTAGTTCCAGGTTAAAAAAAATAAGAAATTCTTTCCATGAGGTTTTTGCTGGCCCCTGGGATATTAGTCGCGGAAGTTTATTCACATCAGTATGAAAATGTTTAACATCCAATGGAATTCCCATTGAATTTTCCTGAATCACATTGATTTCCAGATTATTCACGATTTCCTCAAGACGCTTTTTGTAATTTATCATTGGCCTGGTTGTGTATCGAATATAATTTTTTATTTGTTCTTTTATTACCTTTTTATCTTTAAAAATAAAATTAAAAAAAGAACTTTCCAAAGGCTTGGTTCTGGATTCAGAACTTCTGAAATAGGGGTACAAATAGGACTCTCTTGAATAGGCTTTTCCTTCGGGAAAAGAAAAATCGATGCCATATAAATATACTTTTTCAGCGCCCAAATATCTTGCCAAAGAAAGCGCGGCATGTGAAACATTCCCACCTGATGTATCAATGTTAGGAAAAGCCCTCCAATAATTGGAAATAAATTGGCTGAATGGATGTCCGCTCGAAAAAAAGAGAATATTATCGGTTAACCGTGTTAATAATGGGGGGGAGGCCAAGTCCAGAACAAGTGGAATGTTATCGGGAATTCCTTTTAAAAAATGATGGTAACTAATGTGTTGACAATCAATAGATAAAGTCAAATCCGGAACAATATCATAGGCCAATAAAGTTAAAAGCGAGGTGTCAGTCGCTATGAGCAATGCGTCTTTATGCTTTTTTTTAATCAGGGGAATTTGATTTTCAAGCGAAGGCCCGGCACCGGTAATAATAATTTTACGGTTCGAAGGGAGCCTGAAATATGTTTTTTCCGCTTTTTCCAGATTTTTTATTGTATTAATAAACCATCTTCGACCGAAATTTACTTGAACTGTGTAATCATCTGCGATTTTACCAATTACATTTCGAATCACTTCTATAATATTTTCAAAATAACTTCTATCCAGATTTACTCGTGAAGCCAAGGAAATGGTTTTTAAATTTCCAGAAAAACAGGGTAAATAATTTTTTAAAAGAAATTCTTCAACTTCCCTATCAGAATAACCTACAATAAGCCTCACCTTGGGATTAATGATCAACGCGCTCAAATCTATGTTTTCAAGAAGATATTTGAAATATGAAAATTCTTTTTCGATTATAACTACTTGAGTCACTTCATTTTGTTTTAAAAAAGGTTCAATTTGATAGCCTGCCCCAAGTCCTAAAAAGACCAAAAAACCCTCAGCTTCAAAATGCTTTAAATATTTTTCACCCTCTTTCTGTGGATCAAATCTTGAGTGAAGGGGAGTGTCTCGGTTATTGCGGGAAATAACTGGAACAGGATGACCGCTTTTGGAAAGAATGATTTGGGTGTCTATTGAACTAGTCACACCGCTAATTTGCGCCGATAATCTGGGATCGCAGGAAGACAATGCTAAAAGATTTCGTTCAAAAATGGTACTCAAAAATCTACCCTCAATGCCTTGATTTTATTTTTTAAACTATATAAATAATCCGAACATTCTGCTTTTAAAAGGTTTAAAGAATTTTCAAATAAAGCTTCCTCTTTATATTGTTGATGATGTTTAAACCTTGAATATTCAATAGGATTAATAAAATAAAATAGTTCCTCTATGAAATGAAATGTATTAGAATTTTGATCTAAATCTTTTAACCAGGAATCTAAAAGTAATAATGCTTGATTTTTTCGTAACCTATGAGAAGGAATATTTTCTAATTTATTATAATTAACAGGAGCCTTGGAGAATTGATTCATAGAAAATTTTTTTTCATCGAAAATCTGAAATCCCTTAAGCATTTTTTCATGTTCGGTAATATAAATACGCTTCTTAATTGCTGTTGGCAATAAATTAAAATAATCAGCATACAATTTTAAACTTTTAGAAATTCTTTGATCTTTAAATAAAATATCATCACTGGTGTTTACAGCATTTTTGAATAAATTAGAATAGAGTGGACGAAGACGAGTGGAATTCAATAACTGAATATCGTAAAATGAATTTGGAATAACATGTCCATGTATGTCCATAAATGCCAAATCCAGACCTGTTACAAAACAAGGGGTATTTGTTTGCGCTAATATTAAAGCCAATGCTGAGGCAGCAACTGTTCCTTGCGGAGGAATATGTAAAAAAGAATGGTTAAAATATTGTAAAAGGCTAGTCTCAAAAAAATGAGGTTGGTGGAAAAGATAAAACTCATTGAATAAATTATAAATTCCCTTTGCAGCGGATAAGGGCATGGCAATAACCGGATTCTTGAATTTATGGAATCGAAAATGATAAGCTGAATAAAAACCAGGGTCTGTGACAACAATAACATCGGGTGTAATTTCATATTCATTTAAAATCGATAATGATGAAGGAAGCGCGATCAATTGAATATAGTTTCGGTAAGCTTTAATAAACGTGATGGATTCTTTTAAACTATATCCTGAGGCTGCCAAAACCGGAAATTTTTCAGGTGAAATTAACTGCCCCGAGATAATTTTTTGAATGGACACATAATTCATAAAGGAATTGCTGATCCAATTTTTTCCAAAACCTTGGATAGTTCTGAAAGAGCCCTTCAATTGGCTCAAGCTCTGATGTAGAATTCCAGCGCTTATTTTTGCCAATTGTGGAAAGGCTTGTATACTTGGTTCCCATTTAATCATCATGACTCGATCATAATCATAATCATGTAAAACTTGATTTAAAGAATCAAAGAGATCTTGGTTCTTTTCAGGATGCCAGGAATGATTACCTATTTTATTTTTATGACTGCAATTATGAAAAACCTCAGAGTGAAAAAATATTAAAAAAACGCGCGCGTGAGGATAAATCTTTTTAATGGCATCATGTATATAGCCCAAGCCAGCACCAAAGAGGATAATTAAATTGGGTTTTTCGTTGGCATAAAGCTGGCTTATAAAACGAAAAGCCTCTTTTTCAGGTGAATAAAGTGAGTGTATTAAACGCCCGTTTATTTCAATCGTCTTTGATCCAGATTTGCTTTTTTGAAGAACAAAGGACATTATTCCAGCAATCCATTTATAAGATCCTGAATGTTTCTACCATCCTCAGGAAAAATACGAACAATGGGATTTAATTCAAGGTCACTGACATTTTCAAGTTCGGTCAAATTTTTTCGGATAGCACGCTTGAACTGGTGCAAGAAAATATCCGGATCAGGTTTATACATTTTATTGATAACTAAGATTATAGTTTCTGATTTGAAAAGATAAGCTTTGCCTATATCAATCATTATTTTTTGAATTATTGACAATAGAGCATCGATAGCAACTGACTGATTTATCATAAGCAATAGTTTGTTTATGGATATTTTTATAATGAAAAATGCCTGTCCCTTTTCCAAAGAACGAATTAATTGATGCGATAATTCATCGATAAAATCATCACGATTAGAAATCAATTTAGAAGGCAAGCTTACTTGTTTGTGTTCATTATTGCCATCAATCTCCCTGTCTTGTTTTTTACAAAGCTCTCCTGAAATAATATCCTGGCTTTCCCCAAGACTTTCAGTGTCAAAAGAAAACTCATTTTCTTCGTAGACAGTAATTTGGTTCAGTTTTTCCTTGTGTTTAATTGAAAATTCTTCAATTTGTTCAATTACCTCTACTCTGGAATTAATCGACTCAGAAAACTGATCGCTTTGATCAAAAGAATATTCAAGTGATCGTTGAAGCAGACCCTTACGGGGGAGGGCAGAATATACTTTCCGATTCAGTTTATTTGCTCGTAATAGAAGACCCATTTATGTGGCTAGTCCCAATTCCTCAAATAATTTTTTATAAGTAGAAAAATATTGGGATTGGGCAAATTCCTTTATTTTGTCTTCTGGAAGAGAATCAAGCAATTTATCCATATATTCCAATACGGATTTTAATTCATCTTTAAAATTGGCAGGTAAATTTGTATCCTGCGTTTCGGTTATTTTATTTTCTGATGAAGCAGTGTCATCATCCAATTCTACAACTTCCAGTTCGTTAAATCTATCTTCTGTTTCCATGGTAGATGTTGTATCGTAATCTTCAACAGAAGATAATTCATCGTCAATAACATTGTCGCTGAAATCCGCTACCTCTTCAAAACCAGTATTACCTAATTCATCGGTTTTATCAAAATCAATACTCTCGGCTTCTTCAATCAACGATTCCATTTCGCCTTCTGCGGTCAAATCATCCTCAAGATTATCGTGAATATCCTCCTCAACCACAAGGTCTTCCTCATCATCAAGTGATAATCGTATTTCACTTTCTTCCTCAGAAATTTCATCATCGGGTTCACTTGAAAAATCTGAAACCGATACATCTTCAATTTCTTCATCCAGATCAATATCCGAAATATCATCATCGAGTTCAATATCTGAATCGTTGTTTTCGATTATCAGTTCATCTTCTTCAGGAATATTTAAGGCATCCATGTCCTCAGAAAAACTATCATCATCGGATGCCCTGTCTGAATCACTCTGTTCATGAACATCAAGATCCAGTTCACCATCAATATCAATAGCTTCAAATTCATCAAGATTTGACTCGCTGGATTCTTCAGCCTCGTCCAATTCTATTGAATCGATAGTCATGCCATCGCTTTCATCGCTTTCAAGAGATTCCTCTTCCATGTTCGATTGCTCATCAACTGCTTCTTCGGTGATATCAGCTGTTGTAAGAATATTGTTTAATTCTTCTCCGGTCAGGGCTATGGTTTCATCATCCTCATCATCAAAAAAGCCAGAAACATCACTGGAGGATCCAGCTTTACTTGCTTTAAGTGTGATGTTGGCAGCTTTTGACTGTTGCAAACTTGAAAGTTCACTTTTTAGACTCGAAAGTTCCGATTTAATGGAAGATAGTTCTTGTTCGATTCTGCTTAGCAAGCTGTCATTCCCGCCACTGGTTCCTGAAGAAGGCATTACACTTTGTGATGATAAATCTTCATAGTGATCGTCAGTATTAACTCCCTCAGAAAGAGGCACTTCAATTTGATCGCTTAAATCTTCAACACGATTGATTCCATCCATTTCATCGGATTCACCATCCAAGGGTAAATCATCTCTGGGCATATCAGTGTCTAATTCCGGTAATTCCTCATCAAGATTAAAATCTTCAAGATCATCCAATTCAATATCTTCAAAACTTTCTTCATCTATGGATGATACACCCATTTCAGTATCATCTTCTATTTCTTTGGAATCATCTGAATTATTTAAAAAATCTTCGTTATTGGACAATTCAAGATCATCATCCTCAGATTCAAAAGAATCATCAAGGTCTATATTATCATTTAAAGATAAATCAAAATCATTTTCATCAATATCATCCAGATCCACTTCAGATACATCATCATCCATTAATAGATTATCTTCAGGCTTAACACCTGCTATGAGATTGGCTTCTTCTTCCATTTCTTCCAGATCAATATCATCGTCAAGATCGATTTCATCGGTTTCATCCATCACATCAAGATCAAGATCATCCATTTCCATTTCATCTTCATCCTTGTCATCATCAAGAGATAATTCTTCGGATTCAAGATCATCAAGAGCAATTTCACTATCTTCATCAATATCCAGAGTAATGGATTCTTCATCTTCATCCAGAGAAAGAGAATCTTCTTCGGGTAATTCAAGGCTTTCATCTGATAAATCATCCATATCAATATCATCAGAGCTTAAATCCGAGGTACCTTGAGTATCTTCACCCAATTCTTCATTAAGGGCCATATCAGCTTCAAGCTCATCATCAAGGGATAATTCTTCATCATGGAGTTCTAGACCTTCATCATCAAGAGATATCTCTTCATCTCCCATAGAAAGTTCATCTTCATCAAGAGACAGCTCTTCATCTCCCATAGAAAGTTCATCTTCATCAAGAGACAGCTCTTCATCTCCCATGGAAAGTTCATCCTCATCAAGAGACAGCTCTTCATCTTCCATGGAAAGCTCATCTTCATCAAGAGACAGCTCTTCATCTTCCATGGAAAGCTCATCTTCATCAAGAGACAGCTCTTCGTCCCCCATGGAAATCTCTTCATCATCGCCAAAAGACAAATCCTCATCCAATGTGAGCTCTTCTGTATCAAGATCATCAGCATCCAAGGACTCATCCATGGAAGACTCTGAAAAGCCTAAATCATCAAGAGAGTCATCAGAATCATCCTGGTCAAGAGACAGATTGCTTTCCTCGTCAAGGGCAAACTCGTCATTGACTTCGTCGGGCAACTCCATATCCTCTTCAGATAAATCCACTTCCTGATCACTCTGTATTTCCTCATCAGACAAATCAATGTCCTGCATTTCATAATGTTCATTATCCAAAGAAGGATCATCAGCAATAACTTCAGGTTCGACCTTTACCCAGACCCCATATTGCTCAAGCATATCGTCTTTTATGTCGGGATTATTGCTGAAATTGTCATTTTCTATTGCCATTTTCATGTCTCCTAAAAGAAAAAACTCTCTTTCATCTATTATCGGCCAAAACCCTTATTGTTTAATTAAATTATAATATATTTTTGAGTCAGATATTGGAAATTATTTAGAAAAAGCCTTTTTTATATAATAATAATTTACTTGATCTGAGCAACCCTTGTCAAGTTTCCCTTATTTTCTGCCAGAATTCAAGCCGATTTTTCAATTGTGTTTTATAAGCCTTGATAAACACTATACTCTAAAAGCAACCTGCATTTGGGCTATCATAAAAAAAAATGAGGCCTTTTAACTTAGTCATTGCAAAATAAAGATTTTCCAGGTAAACTTTTTCATCAGTATTTATAGATGATATAAAATCAAGGAGAATCGCTATGGTTGATACCTTTGAAAACGTAGCTATTGTCAAAAAAGCCAATATTTATTTTGATGGTAAAGTGACAAGCCGAACGGTAATATTTACAGATGGAACCAAGAAAACTCTGGGAATTATGCTTCCCGGAGAATATAAATTTGGAACAAAAGATAAAGAAATCATGGAAATCCTGGAGGGCAAGGTGGAAGTACTTTTACCTGGAAAAAAGGAATGGCAAACCTTCATCGATGGTGACAATTTTGAAGTTTCTGCTGATTCGGAATTCCAATTAAAGGTCATGACTCCTCTCGATTATTGTTGTTCTTACATCGATGAGTAAGAAAGGGTGCTTCTTTTATGCCCTTAATTTGTTATATTATGAGGGCATTTGATTTTAATATGGTTTACTAAAACAAGTTGGTATATATTATTAAGTAAATTCAAAAGTGCTTAAATCATTTATTCTGCTTTCTTTTACTTTAACTTTGTAATTGCAAAAGGCAATATTTTTTTAATAAATGAATAAAGCAATTTGTTTTTTGTAAAAATTGTATATATACTTGTAATTGGAGGTTCACAGTGTTTTCTCTTACTATAGCGCGCTTAATGTGGGTATTATCATTATTTGTTCCTGGTTTACACCGCTTTTATCTGGGAAAAATCGGCTCTGGCTTATTGTATTTTTTCACCTGGAATCTTGGTTTTTTGGGGTTTTTAATTGACGGGCTTTCCTTGCCCAATATGGTAGCAGAAGCTAATTTAAGGGAAAAATACAGAAGAGCTATCAGCTTTGAAGATGAACCCATCAGTCTTCAAATGAGGCCGGCCAGAAAAATACAAAAAATGTCGGTTGAAAAAGTTATCCTCCAATGCGCCAAAAACAATAATGGCCTGGTAACACCCGGCTCTGTTGCTCTTGAAGGGGATTATTCTCTGGACGATGCCAAAAAATACCTGGATAAACTGGCAAGCAAGGGCTATTCTGAAATGCGCATTACCGATAATGGTGCCATTGTTTATGTTTTTCCTGATTTTCAAAAAGAATCGGTTAAAGGTGAATTCGCAGATCTTTAAAAACTTTCAAACTGATTTTCCAGCTGTGAAGGCTGTAGAAAAAGCAGCTTGAAGGTTATACCCACCAGTATCACCATCGATATCAAGAATTTCCCCCGCAAAATAAAGGCCAGGGCAAATTTTTGATTGAAAACTTCGGGGGTCTACTTGTTTCAAATCAATACCGCCCGCGGTTACCATGGCATGTGAAAAGCCCTGTACTTTGTTGATCTCTATTTGAAAGTTGGTTAATTGCTGAATCAGCCGGGTCCGCAGGGCTTTGCTTAATTCAGCTGCTTTCAAGTCCTGTTTTATACCGATAGCAGTAAAAAAATGTTTTACCAGGTTTCTGCTTACAGGATAGGCTCTGAAAAAATTTATCAGGCTATGACTTCCCTTATGTTGAATATAATCAAGCATTTCTTTAATTAAACCAGCAGCCTGTAATGGATGCAAAAAGTTAATATGAAGAACATCACCTGACAACAAATAGCGAGAATGATTCAAAATAACCGGTCCTGAAAGCCCCTTGTGGGTAAAAAGTAAATCACCTGTAAAGCTCGCTTTTTTTATATGATCGCGAAACAAATCAATAGCGACTTCTTTGAAGCTTAAGCCGGAAAGATGACTCATGGAAAAATCGCTGACGCAAACAGGAGTCAAGGCTGGTCGCGGCGGTATAATGCTGTGCCCAAGGGATTTAGCCAGGCTGTATCCATCACCCTCTGATCCTGTCCCCGGATAGGACATGCCGCCTGTGGTCAGAATGAGTTTTTTGGCTTCATAAATCGCTTTATTGCTTTCAAGCAGAAAAAACTGATCTTTTCTCTGGACCTTCTCGATTCTCTCGCAGGTTTTAATGGCTACCCCATTTTTTTGACATTCCTGGATCAAAATATTCAGAATATCGGCAGCCTGGTTTGTTTTAGGAAAATACTTTCCCTCATCGCTAATATAAAACTCCAAATTGCGCTTTCTGAAAAAATCCAGTAAATCATCAGGCTGAAATTGTTGTAAACATGAACCAAGAAAAGAACCATGGCGCCCATAAAAAGCCAGAAAGTCTCTTACTGAGCCTGTATGGGTTAAATTACACTGGCCTGAACCAGTAATAAGCAATTTTTTACCAGGTGAATCCTTTTTCTCAAGCAACAAAACCTGGTGCCGCGATGAAGCCTGTATCGCGGCAAACAAGCCTGCAGGTCCTGCTCCAACAACAATCACATCATGAATCATCAGAATCCGCCTTAAAAGCAAAAAATAAGCCTAGATAATCCATTAATGAGCTGAATTTTCATGACTATCTGGCCTAGTCGAGAATTTCAAGGGCCATTCCCTTGAGTTTGGCTTCAAGCTCAGGATTATCCGGAGCGTAAAGCGCGATAAAACGAAGGTTTTTAACAAAGCTCTCGGAACCATGGCCCTTGAACATGGATTCAGCTTTTTGATAAGGATACTCATGGTCTTCATCAATCACCATCAAATCGGTTTCAAAGGTAATAGGCTCGGGAACATCCACAATAATCATCTCTTTCCTGAGCCAAGTGAAACTCTTTTTCAGGGAATGGAAAATTTCATTTTCCCATTGGCTTCTGCTGTCAAATTTTTCCAGTTTCGTGTGAAGTTCATGTTCCGAATCAAAAGCAGCTCTAAACACCTGGTTATAAAGACGCCCTTTAAATACATCACGCACAAGAGCCATTTCAGGCGTCGGCCTTTTATCTGCCAATGCAGCTAAGCCCTGGTCCTCAAGCCCATAGAGTTCATCAGCCTTGATCGTACCTTGGGCCAAACTTTCAATCATGGCCTTTTTAATCATGGCTGTGGCAATCCTGACATTTTTATGCCAGTAAATGCTTTTGTACATCAGGTATTTGGAAAAAAGAAGGCTTTCAACAGAGATGACACCCTTTGGTGTAATGGCGATGCCATGGTTTTTCAGGGGAAGGATTTCATTTAATATATGATCAAGATCCTGAATACCATAGGGAACACCGCAAAAATAAGCGTCCCGGTTCAAATAATCCAGTTTGTCAGGATCAAGGACACCGGATAGCACTTTGGTGAAAAAGCGGATCTCCTCGCTTTCTGCAGGAAGTGATTTATCCACAATCTGGGCTACCCAAGCAGCATTTGTCCCACATTTTTTTTCAATAATCTTATTTAGAGAACTGTTAAGAATAATTTGCGAGGTCAGTTCTTCATGATCACGAACACCAATATCCTTGAGTGAATGAGCAAAAGGGTAGTGGCCCAGGTCGTGAAGCAGGCTAGCCAGCAGAAAAGCCTTAACGCCTTCTAAAGTGAAATCCATGGACCTATTTTTTTTGATAAAGCCAAGGACCATTTTATAAGCTATATGAAACACTCCCAGACTGTGATTGTATCGACTGTGAGTAGCACCAGGATAAACAAGATAGGTGGGTCCCAACTGACGGATTCCGTGAAGTTGCAAAAACTCACAACTTTTCAAAATACCCTGAAAGCAGGGCGGAAAATAAATATGTTTCCAAAGAGGGTCACGGATTGGTTCTGTAAAATGATTATCCAGAAAATCTGAAATTTCTCCAATCCGTGACATAGGCCCCTCCTAACTTACAATCTTGTTTAAAGGATATTCAATAATTCCCTCAGCCCCCTGGGCGATGAGTTTTGGAATGATTTCCCTGACAATGGACTCAGCAACAATCGATTCCACACTAAGCCAGTCGGTGTTATAAAGGTTTGAAATCGTTGGAGCCGTCAAACTCGGTAAAATGGCTACAACCGAATCAATCTTTTCCTTTGCCACATTCATTTTAATGCCCACCATTTTCTCGGCAGCCAGGGCGCCCTGCAAGAGCATGGCAATCTGATTAATCTTGTCCTTTTTCCAAGGCACATTAAGGCTTTTGGGGTTCGCGATCATCTTGGTATTTGTCTCCAAAAGCGTATGAATGATTTTCAAACCATGAGCTTTGATGGTGCTCCCTGTTTCAGTCACCTCAACAATGGCGTCCACCAAACCTTCAACAACCTTGGCCTCAGTCGCTCCCCAGGAAAACTCCACATTCACAGGAATGTTACGTTCCTTGAAATAACGCTTGGTAAAATTGACCAACTCGGTTGAAATGGCTTTACCAGCACAATCCTCGATGGTTTTTATATCTGAATTTTCAGGCACAGCCAAAACCCATTTGGCTTTTTTTGAGCTCACCTTGGAGTAAATAAGATCAGACATAATTTCAACCTCTGACTGATCCTCAAGAATCCAGTCAAGCCCTGTCAAACCTATATCGAGCACACCGCTCTCAACATAGCGGGCCATCTCCTGAGCGCGAACCAGGGCGCATTGGATTTGAGGATCATCAATCGTGGGAAAATAATTCCGTGATGAAACATTAATCTTCCATCCGGCACGTTCAAACAACTCAATGGTCGCGTCTTGCAAACTCCCTTTAGGAATTCCGACTTTTATGAAATCACTCATTTTTTATCTCCATAAACCTCGTCAGGGTCAAAAATTTTTTTATCATCAATAACCAGATTATCGCCGGAAACCTTGCGATAAAAACAGCTTCTGTAACCAGTGTGACAAGCCGCGTCACCGATCTGTTTGATCAGGAAAACCACGCAATCATCATCACAATCAACTCGAATCTCCCTTATTTCCTGAAGGTTGCCGGAAGATTCGCCTTTTTTCCACAATTTGTTTCGTGAGCGGCTGTAGTAATGGGCAATCCCAGTTTCCAGGGTCAATTTCCAGGCTTCTTCATTAATATAAGCCTGCATTAAGACATCCTTGGTATCAGCATCCTGGGCAATAGCCGGAACAAGCCCCCCGGATTTTTTAAAATTTAATTCAATCATAGATTCATCTCCTCAATTGTATTTCTTTTATCTTTCTCGTTAATTCACTATTTGCTAAAAGTGGTCGAATATTTAGCCGTGAAGACAGAAGTATCCTGCTTTTAGTTTTCTTCAATAAAAATAGAAAACGGGAGAAATTCGCTTTCACAAAGTCGATTGAATTGCTAAAAGAGTTTTAAAAGTAAGTTTCAGCCTTTTCCTATGGTTCCTGAAAACCCCAAAAACAAAAAATTTAAAACCACATTTCATGACTTTCTTATTTGCTGTAATATCATATTTAATATCAACTTGAGTGTCAAGTTTTCCTGTTTCTTAATTGTCATGATAATGAAGCATAATATTGAAGGCCTTAGGTTTTCAGGATGGTCTATAGCCTTAACCCATTAATTTCTGAATGAATATTGGGCGTTTCCCGAAAACCCTCCGGGATTTTCGGGTCGCTCTGTTCCGCAGCTCCGCCAAGGCTTCGAACCACAGCCCCGCTAAAAAAACGCGGTGCTGTGGTTGTTTGTGTTTTTTTGAAAAAAAACACAAACCTGCTCCCATCGCTAACGCGGTTAAATCCTCAGGTCCTTGAATAAAGCCCATTACAATCTTTCAGACACAGGCAACAGAAGCTAGCTAAAAACCATTTTTTAAATAACCGTTCCAGAAGGAATAATGGCATTTTTGGGAATAACGATAATACCGCTATTTATGTAATAATCGCCAAAATCGCCGTCTTCCCTGGTAAAATTATCAATACCGATTCGGCAGACCTCGCCAATCCTGGCATTTTTGTCAACAATGGCCTGTTTTATAATCGTACCCCGGCCAATGCCAATATCAGGAATTCCGGCTTTCCGGTTCGCTTTTTTCTGTGTATCATTCTCATAATAATCAGCACCCATACAAACCGCGCGATCAAGTTGGGCGCCGGTCTCAATGACCGTTCGTATGCCCACGATGGAGTTCATAATAGTGCCGTTGGTGATGATACAACCGTCAGCTGTCAGACTCTGTGAAATCGTGCAAAAATTGATTTTTGATGCGGGTAAATCCCTTCGGCGAGTGTAGATTGGTTTGTATTCATCATAAAAATTAAAATTGGGACGAATGGAGGTCAGGTTGATATTGGATTCGTAAAATGATTTAATGGAACCAATATCCTCCCAGTATCCATTAAACTGATAAGCGAAAACATTGTTGTTTTCAAGACACTTGGGAATGATCTCCTTGCCAAAATCGGTCATGGAATTATCCAAAGCTGCTTCCAGAATACCGGCTGAAAAAATATAAATACCCATGGAAGCCAGATAATCTTTTCCAGATTCCCGACCAGGATAAGCCTTGTCAAAAGAAGCGGGTATCTTAAAATCATCGATGTTTTTATCAGGACCAGGTTTTTCAAGAAATTCGCTAATCCTTCCATCGGGTTTTGCTTTTAAAATACCAAGGCCCGAAGCTGCCTCCCTGGTGACTGGCGTCACTGCCAATGAAATATCCGCCTTGTTATCAATATGGCGCTTTAAAAAATCGCGCATGTCCATTCTGTATAATTGATCACCCGATAAAATCAGATAATAATCCGCATCACGGTCATGGAGATGGGGGAAATTTTTCCTTACCGCGTCTGCTGTGCCCTGGTACCAATTGGAATGCTCATAGGTTTGTTCAGCAGCCAGAATTTCGATAAAAGCATTGCTGAAACTGTCAAAAATATAAGTTTGGGCAATATGATTATGCAAGGATGAGGAATTGAATTGAGTCACAAGGTATATTTGTTTCATACCGGAATTAATGCAGTTTGAAATGGGGATATCCACCAAGCGGTACTTTCCGCCAAAGGGAACAGCAGGTTTTGCTCTTAATTTGGTTAGCGGGTAGAGCCGGGTTCCTTTCCCTCCGCTTAAGATAAGTGAAACAACGTCGTACAAAATCCCCTCCTTTTTTGCTGTAATAGTAAGTCAAAATATATATGAAGTCAAGAATTGCATTTTATTTTTAAAAAATTGTTTGTTTACTGGGTCTTAACAATCAGTGAACAGAGCTTTATGAAAAGTTATTTATTTTTTTATTTCTATAAAGCAAAACCATTGGCAGCAATACTCTCTGAAATCATCTCAGGGCAATCGTATTATAATTTTGATAGCGCCTTTGTCATGCTGAGCTAGCATCCGCCGTCATTCTAAGCAAAGCAAAGAATCTCGTTTAACATAGGCCAATTGTAGTCATAAACAAAAGCCCCAACCAGGCGAGATTCTTTCCGGAGGCAGGGTTATGCAGCAACACAGAGCGTTATGACCAGGTAGGACGTATGGATATAGTGAATCCCAATGAGGATTCACGTCACTGAGCAATAAATGCGGAGCATTTATGACCAGGCCCCCGTCGTTTTTCCTCAGAATAACAAGTGGTTGAAACATTATTCTTTTAATGTGATTGCCCCGGGAATCATCGGATCTGTTATTGTTCAAACCAGGCGAAAATGATATTCTTTGCCCTGTATTATGAAAAAAAATATCAACATAATTATTGATGATTTAAAACAGGATCCGGCTTTTATCAACCAGGTTTCCTTTTTAAAGGAAATACCTGAACAAGCGGCCAAATACATCGATTTTCCCGAAGATTTATCACCTTTGCTGCGTCAGGGGCTTGAAAAACGGGGCATCTCCCGGCTTTATTCTCATCAACGAAAAGCCTATGACGCCATGCGACAGGGCTCACATGTTGTTTTAGTGACCCCTACTGCTTCAGGCAAAACACTCTCCTACAACCTGCCCGTTCTGCAAAACCTGCTGGAGGACAACAATGCCAGGGCCATGTATCTGTTCCCGACAAAGGCCCTGTCCCAGGACCAGCAATCGGAACTGAACGATACGGTTTTATCCGGTGAATTGCCTTTAAAAATATTCACCTATGACGGTGACACACCCCAATCCATCCGCATGTCGGCCCGTGATGAGGGGCGCATCGTAATCACCAATCCGGACATGCTTCACAGCGGCATTTTGCCCAATCATCCCAGGTGGATCAAATTCCTGAAGGCCCTTAAATATATTGTGATTGATGAGGTACATATTTACCGCGGAGTCTTTGGTTCCCATTTTACTAACGTGATACGCCGCTTGAAGCGGATCACCCGATTTTACGGCACAGAACCCCAGTTTTTTTGCGCTTCTGCCACAATTGGTAACCCCCGGGATCTGGCAGAAAAAATTATTGAAGAAAAGTCTGTTTTAATCGATGAAAACGGGGCACCTCGCGGGCGGCGCTATTTCATGCTTTATAATCCCCCCCTGGTTGACGCGGTACAAGGCATTCGCCGCGGAGTGGTGCTGGAATCCCAGAGAATAGCCGCGCAGCTGTTAAAAAGCGGTGTAAAAACCATTGTCTTTGCCCGTTCTCGAGTTCGTACCGAGTTGATTGCTTCCTACATCAGGGATAATCTTAAAAACTTTTATAATGACAACCATCACATTAAAATCGCATCATACAGAGGGGGTTATCTACCATCGGAACGGCGGGCCATTGAAAAAGGCCTACGCGATGGTTCCATTCAAGGAGTGGTTTCAACCAATGCCCTTGAATTGGGAATTGATATTGGCGGGCTTGATGCCTCGGTCATGGCTGGTTTTCCGGGCAGCATTTCATCAGCCTGGCAGCAAGCCGGAAGGGCAGGGCGCAGCACCGAGACCTCGCTTACCATACTCGTTGCCTCGGCCTCTCCTCTGGACCAGTACCTTATGAATCATCCCGAGTACTTTTTCGGCAAGTCGCCGGAATCAGGCTGGATAGATCCTGATAATATTTTCATTCTCATGGACCAGCTGAAATGCGCCTTGTTTGAACTGCCTATGGACGAAAAGGAATTGACCCGCTGGCAGGTTGGCGAGCTTCTCACTTATCTTGAAGAAATGGGTGTGATCCGCTATACAGGAGGAAAATGGTATTGGTCAGAGAGGACCTATCCTGCCGAAAATGTCTCGCTCCGTTCATCGAGCCAGCAAAATGTGATTATCATCAACACAAGCAAAGGCAAAAACAATGTTATCGGCGAGATGGATGTGCCCTCCGCCAAAACCCTGATTTATCAACACGCGGTTTATCTTCACGGGGGCGAACAATTTCTGGTCAAAGAACTGGACCTCGAAAAGCTGAAATGTTACGTGGAAGAAGCAGAGGTCAATTATTATACTGATTCGGTTGTGAAAACCGATATTAAAATCCTTCATAAGGACCAGGAAATCCGTGAAGCCAATTATCTTTCACTGATTGGTGATATTCTGGTGCGTTCAAAAGCCTCGAAATTCAAAAAGCTGAAGTTCAAGACCCATGAAAATATCGGCTTTGGAGAAATCTTTTTACCAGCCGAAGAAATGCATACCCGTTCCGTAGCCCTGATATTTGATCGAGACTCATTAGGCGGCCAGGCCCTGGCCCGCTTTCCTGAGGAAGAGCAGGGTAAGATTATCCGCCGCATGGGAACCTTGATCCGCAATGTGGCCCCGCTTTTTTTGCTGTGCGATATCAACGATTTGGGCATAGCCGAAAGGGTCCGCGATCCCCAACTTGAAGAGCCATGTTTGTATATCTACGATACCTATGCCGGCGGTACGGGTTTGGCAGAGGGCTTTCTATCCAATTCCAAAGCCATACTCCAAGGCACCCTGGATTTGATAGCCCGCTGTTCCTGTACCTTCGGTTGTCCCTCATGCATAGGTGCCATGGATAGTGACGATGCCGAGGACATCAAACAAAGGGTTACCGATTTTCTGGAAGCCCTGGATCTTGACCATGATGAATGATTTAGGCGACATAAAACGAAAATTATCCTTTCTCAAACAAAAGTCCAAAGACGAAAATCCTGCCTTTCACGCGCCCAAGGAAAAACCAGTTGAATTCAATTTATCAGGCTGGGAAAAACAGGGTGACTTTTCCTATGTATACACTCATCAGGAAGCTGTTCCCCAATTATCAGAGCTTTTAAAAAATTCTTTGATTTTCAACCAGGCTGTTCAAGCTGATGATTTGTTTTTCTTTGATACCGAAACCACCGGTTTATCAGGCGGGGCAGGTAATCGCATCTTTCTCTTTGCCCTTGGATGCTTCAAAAAAAATGTTCTCGAAGTGAAGCAGTTTTTTATGACAGATTATCCCGGTGAAATGGAATTTCTTGATCTTGTCCTGAGCCATCTTTCGGAAAATAAAATCTATGTATCCTACAATGGAAAAACCTTTGACTCCTATCTGTTTAAATCGCGATTAGATTTATACTCGCGGCCATTTCCCATCAAAGACCAGCTGGATTTGCTTCATTGGGCTCGTCGTTTCTGGAAGCGGCAAATCGGGTCCTGCCGCTTGTCTCAAATCGAAGAAAGGGTTTTGAATATAACCCGTGAGCAGGATATTCCCGGTTATGAGGTCCCGGCAGCCTATTTTGATTTTCTTCGAAGCGGAAACCTGGATCAACTGGCCCTGGTTTTTCATCATAACCTTCAGGATGTGCTTTCATTGGCCTTGCTGCTTCACCAACTGCTGATTCTGACTCAAAAAGAAAACAAGAAGCATTCCATTACCGACACTTCCTCACTCACCATTCAAATACCAGCCGATCCTTCAGCTTTGAGCCGTTTTTTCCAGAAAAATGATCCAGAAAAAGCCTCAAGGATTTTGGAGCAAGCCTATGGGCAGGGGGATTTTCGCTCAGGAGCCATTTTGGCACGAAACTATAAAAAACAAAAAGACTATGCCCGGTCTTATGAAATATGGGAGCAGCTTTTTAGCCAGAGGCCAAGCCCTTATTATGCCATAGAACTGGCCAAGCTTTCGGAACATCAATTCCGTGATTATCAAAATGCCCTTGAATGGATCGATAAAGGCTTCAAGGCCCAGAGTTTTATACTTCCCGTTATTCGTGAAGATTTACGAAAGCGACGCGAACGCCTAGTTAAAAAATCAGCCATTAGGGAACTAAAATATCCTTAATGGAATAAGGAAAAAAGACTTTTCTTTTGTGTTGAAATCCATCATAATTAAGATAGTCTTGTAAAAATACATTGACCCTTTAATAATGGGAGGATATTCAGATAATGAGAAAAACCTTGATTGTTCTGATCATAGCCTTTGCCATGTTTTCAGCTTGTGCTGACAATTCACCGGCTGTTCAATACGCCGGAATCATTAATCACGTTATTGCTGAACTGAAAAAAAACTCTGACAAGCCGCAAATCGCCGGCCAAAATATCGCACAATACCTTGAAAATAATAAAGACAAAATTTCTCAGCTTCAAACAAGTCTATCGGGTTTAACCAATGATAAAATGTATGAATACAATAATACCATTATTATTCCAGCAACCGAACTGCTTAATCTTATTAAAGGTAACCAAAATTACGGGCAGGACCAGAATATCGTTAACGCCTTGTTTCTATTGAAAATAATTGAGTGAAGAAGCTGATTCTGAAAGGCTTCATTTAAGCAATCAGCTCCTTCCGATTATTTATTCCAGTTCAAAAGAAGCGAAACTGGCAATACCGTCCCCAACATAGGCAAAATATAAGGCGTGAACCCCATCGGGAATGGTAATATTGTTGGAATTATCGGTCCATTCATTTGTAAAATCATTTATGCTGATTCTTCCCAAAGCAGGACCATTCCATGCTGTACGGATTTCAAAATCACCTTTACAATAACCACGCACTTTGATTGTGACCTTTCTGATTCCCTCGCATTTTAAGTATTTGAACCCTGCAACAGCAGAATTCATCATATTGGCAATGTAGCCTGGTTCCTCATCACCATCTTTTCCATCCTGCGTAATTTTTGGATAACGATTATCCATATAAGCGTTTGGACCGGAATAAATCGATTCATTCCTGCAAAAAAGATTGCAGGCTATATAAGCAGGAAACTCCCCTCGTCCTTCAAGTGGACCTTTATTGGGCCCGCAGGATGTCATCTCAACCTGGTCAATTAAACCATCATCTTTGATGGTAATTTTTTCAAGGCATCCCTGTCTGCTGAAGTTGGTACCGTTTGTATGGCGGTGGTAAAAGATATACCATTGGCCCTTTATCTCAACAATGCTGCCGTGGTTGTTTCCACCGTAATACATGGGCATTTGAGGCGGTTTGTAGGAAGGAATGTGCAAATCACAATTACTAACAATAACACCGCCAAAGATAAAGCACTTAATAGGATGCTTACTGGTGGCATAACAAAGTTCGTGGAACACAACAGATGAATAAATGAAATAATAGGTATCACCCTTTTTTCGAATGGAAGGCGCCTCAAAAAACTCATGGCCCTCGAAGCCGCTTCCTTTGCTGTAAGGCTGGCTGGGCGCGATGAACACCGGGTCCTCAATAACAGTCAGCATATCAGGCCCCAATACTGTTGCCATTGGCCCGCTTTTTGATCTATCGCCGCTAAAACAAAATCCAGTATATAGATAGGTTTTGTCCCCTTCAGTCAAAACACCGGGATCAAATTGCTGCTCATCTCCAGGCCTTTCGCCCAGCCGGGAACCGTCAGCATAATGAACATAACCATAGAACTCGAATTTTCCTGCCGGCTTATCGCACACTGCCACCGATACGACAGAAACCTTGTCCAGAACATAATAAAGGTAATATTTTCCATCGGGCCCCTGGGTAACATCAGGCGCGTATAAACACATGCGGCCATGGGGGTTTAAGGGATCATCGGTTTTATTGTAAATAACACCTTCAAATCGCCAGGCCGAAAGGTCATCCTCCGGCGCGGACCAGCAAACATAATCATTCAGGCAGTAGACATGACCATTGAAACGATCGTGTGAACCATAGATATAAACGCGTCCTTCAAAAACATATGGTTCTCCATCGGGAATATATTCCCATGATGGCAGATAAGGATTGAAACCCTGTTTTTTTGAAATCATCATCATTCTCCGATTTTATTTTGATAAAAAAAATCTATAAGCTTTGTTTCAGTTTAATATATTAAACCAGCTTATTCCATCAAAAGTTTTATAATCCAATTTTATTGAAGAGCAGACACTATTGTCAAAGTTATCCAAAAATGCTAATAAAATTGTAGAAAAAAGAGGCTAAAGTCATCTGGAGATAGGAATATCACCCCATTGCTTTCTTTAAAATCACAGCCGCTTCCCTCATACCATTTTCTGTTGCAAATTGATATGCCCTTAAGCCGTTTCTGGCCTTGATATTCAAGCTTGCCTTGGCCTGGAGTAAAAGCTTTATGATGCTGGTGAAATTCCGTCCAGCTGCCAAATGCAAAGCTGTTTGACCCATTTTGTCCTGGGCATTAATATCAGCTGTTGATTCAAGCAACAGCTTTACAATCTCTAACCTGCCTTGATCAGCAGCCAGAATCAAAGGCGTCATGTTATAGGAATCCCTGACATTAATATCACCCTGACCTTTTATGTATTCACGAACAAAAAGGGTATCATTTGATTTAATTGCATTGAAAATATCCATTATCATTTTCCTTTTTTAAAGAAGTTGACCAATAATATTCAGTGATTTTTTTATAAGCGATTCTGCCAGCTTATTTCTTCTTTGCTCCTCCATGAGTTGCTGAATTGATTTTCGCGCGGGAACAGACATATTTCTGAAAATACACTTCGTAATATTATTATCCAATCCCAGCATCGCGATTGGCAGTACAGTCAACTCTGTTTCCATTTGTATCCTCCTTAGCCAATTCTGAATTTCCTTATCGGACATGGTCTTTACTGTGTCTAAAGTATTAATCTTCTTCATTCTTTCCTCCATCAATTTCCCTTGAACTCAATGCCAAGGAATTTATTCATTCATTAAAGCCATAAAAGCTTCGCTGATTAAATTTCGGCTACGCTCAATAATCAAATCCCGCGCGTCACCTTTTTCAAGCTTATCAACCTTAGCCTTTACATAATTTCGAACACGCTCCGAAAGGTTTCTGTACAGAACCTCTTTAATACACTGATCCGCGTCTATCATGGCCGTGATCAAATCAGTCCCATTGATTTTTCGTAACATTCTTTGAATGGTTACATCATCCATTTGGGAAATGGAATCAAAGTCCGGTACAATTTCAGGACCAGTGGAACGGTTTAAAATAATTTTTCCCTCTGTTATTTCAAGTTCAATTTCATCACCAAAACTGAGCTGCTTCAAAATAGCCTGGGGAATTCGTATTCCCTTCGAATTCCCGATAGTAACAATTGGTATTCGCATCCTTTTCCTCCAGTAAAATTGTATATACATAAAGTATACATTGTAATTACGATGTAATCAACAATTATTTACGAGAATTCAGTAACATGATAATCTAAAGAGTCAGGGGGAGGAATTATTCTGGTAATTCATATTTGGGCGTTGCCTTGGAACCTCCGGTATCCAAGGCCGGGCTTTCCAGCACTCCGCCAAAGGCTCCGACCCCAAAGGCGGCTTTGGGCGCCGCCTTTGGGTTGGCTGCGCCGTTTTTGAAAAAACGGCTTGCCTGCTTCCAATCCCTAACGCAATGCATTATAAAAGCAGATGACCTGATGTGCTCGTATATCAATGAAAAACAGCGCTTAATACCCGAAAATATGGTCTTAAGCGCTGCAGATTGAAGACTGAATATAAATAAAAATTGCTTTACCAATTCCAGGATGGTAAAGCAATCCCATAAAAACCTAACATAACAATGACGAAGTTATCCCTACATAGAACTGGGCGACCAAAAGGGCATCGACTATATTAATGGCATTGTCACAATTGACATCTGCCTTGCTGACATTGATGTCCCTTGTCAGCCCGACATAATATTGGGCAATTAAAAGCGCGTCCACGATGTTGACTTTACCGCTATTATCAACATCGCCAATTAATCCCGGGCTGAGTGTAGGGGTAGGTTCAGGGCTCACACCTTGGCCGGGAGGTTCGATTCCCGAAATAAGTTTGTTACCAAGATAGAGGGTAATATAATCCGTCGGGGCCAGATCCTCTCCAAGCCCCTTCTGGCTGTAATCATTGGCACCATTCCAATAGGATTTCCATTCAGGCCCCTGTTCCGCAATCAAGGCCACTTGATACTCTCTTGAACCGTAAATATCAATACCCGCCCAGTCCATTTCAACATAATAGATATTTTTGGTTTCATCCCAGGGAAAAGGCCCTGAGAGCTTGACCGGTGTTTTGAACCTGAAATCACATTCATCATACATCACATCTGCGCTCACATCATCAATGCTCTGTCCTACCTCTACCATCTCGCTGATGTCAAAGAAATAACGGCTTTTCAGCCTGGTCTCGAAAAAGGGCGGAATGAATAATTGACCAAAAACCTGGATCGTTACCTGTGACCGTTGATTATTTTCCTGCACAATTTTAGCTTTCAATGAATGCTCACCGGTAATTTCTTCAGGCGGAGGAAAATCCGCCAGGGGCATATGATTTTCATCTCTTCCAAAATAGTGGTAAAGCCCCGCCAAAGCACCGACCAAACCGGCATTATAATCGATGGCCACTTCGTTGTAGATATAATCATCGGTGGCATCCACATGTTTGTCAGAACTGTCCGGGCCGCCCACAAGGGCTCCCCATAAAATATGGCGATGCTCAGGCGGATCAAGCAAATTATTGGTTGTGGAACCGTGGGCCGCACGGTGATGGGGGTGGCGGGCATAATCATCGCCATAGCCGACGATATAGGAACGACCCATGGGGTTGTCACCCATAATATAACTCATCTGGTTTTTGGACCACTGGGCCATATCTCTTCGGTTACGATGTTTCCCATAAATGAGTCCGCATAATTGGGCCGCGCAATTGTAGCGGGCAGAGCCCCAGGTGTTCAGCATGGCATAACCTCCGGGAGTATAAAAAACATAGGATGTGTCATTAGGATCTTCATGAGGAACCATGCCATTAGACCAGAACTCAATATTCCAGCGGGCAAAATAATCAAACTGCTCATTATCAGGGAAAAGGGTGGCCAATTTTACAAAAGCCCCGCCCCAAACAGCATCCCAGCAATGGACCCAAATGTTTTGCCAGGTGTCGCCCGGCGCGGTAATAATTTTTCCCATATAACCGGTAAAATTACCCTGACTATCAACAGCACCGATATCATCATAATAACGGGTATCACCTGTTGCTTCGTAAAGCCAGACAGCGGCCCATGAAAGTTCATCATCATCATACATAGACTGGTAAAAAGAACCAGCGTAGCCCAAACCCCGGTATCTTACAGCAAAATCATAAAGGGCTTTGGCTGTGGCCAAACAACGGTCCGCGTAAGCTGGGTCGATTTTATGATATACCATTGACATGATGGTTAAGGCAGCAGAAGCTCCAGCGCATTGATCGCTGGCTGGAGTTTCCGCTGTGGCAAAATAGGCTGGCCGAGGATAGAGTTCAACATCCTGAAGCTCCGGGACACCCCAGTAATTGTGGTCAGTATCACCTTCACCAACCTGGTAACCAAAAGCGATCAGATTACCCGATTGATCAAAAAAAGCGCTTCGCAAAAAATAATCGGTAAACCATTTCACAATGTCGATCATATGGTCATATTCATTTATATCAATAAAAGACTGTTCAAATTCATAGAGCCCCCATAAAAGAGTTGCCGCAGTATAACTTTGGGGCAAGCCGAATTTCACATGATCACCCGCATCATGCATACCCCCATGAAGATCAACACCTCCATCGCCGTCTGGATCAAGTATATCCCGATATTTATTGATAAAGCTTTGCGAAAGAACCACGCCGTTTTCCAGTGTTCCTTTAGGCTTTGAAACCAAGGGCACATGAGAATCGGTAGTTTCCGAATCACCCCGCCATTGAAGCCTGCCGCCTGTAATGCCGGGCCCGGATTTTTCAGCATCATAAAAGTAAAGGGATTTTTGCAAAGCCTCGGCAAAATTGATCGATTGAGCCTGGGCGGAAAAAGCTGTTATTAATAGACCGATCAAAAGAGCCATATACTTTTTCTTTTTCATTTTTATTATTCCTTTCATTTTTTTTATAATTCAACACCCCGCTGTATATGCAGTTGCGACTTTTGACTAAAAAGTAATAAACGAGATTTTATCTCATTTATTCAGCCTATAGTAACACAAATCACTCATTTTTCCAAGGGATTGTGGATTGGCTCGGCAATTCCCTGCATAAATTAATAGGTGTTGGACGATAAGCGGTTTTTACGCTTAATCAAAAACTATCTCAACGAAAATCATGGGTTTCAGCCATTATGCCATAAGGCATGTTTCTGAATAAATCAAAAACTGATGAGGTATTTTCCATAAAGATGTGGTAAAATTCCTAATAGTTTCCATTGTTTTTTTGTATAAGGTGATTGAAATAAATACTTTTCGAGATAAAATGGAAATGACTCCGGGAAACAGAGGGTGCGCTATGAAAAGATATAATTTTACCATGATGATTTTCTGCTTGACTATAATTTTTATCGTACAATGCGGGCCGGAACAAAAGCCCCAGGTTCCATCTGTACTCATCAATTCAGCAGTAGTTACCTATATTTCAGGTAATGTCGAATATCGTTCTAATGATTCCTGGGAAGAAGCAAAGCTGGACATGAAACTCTATCCTGGTGATGTGTTAAGAACAGGTTTTTTATCTTATTGTGAATTAAAAATTGATGGTCTGGCTGACCTTCGTATTCAGGAAGAAACAATTATCGGCATTTCAAGTCTGGAAAAATCCAGTGATAATCAAAAAGCCCGGTTTGATCTGGATATCGGGGCTGTTATTTTCAAGGTTCAGAGTATTATCGGCAACAGTGAATTTGAGGTTCGGTCTAAAGCGGCTGTTTGCGCGATTAGGGGAACCGAATTTGGCGCGAGTGTCGCGTTAAATGGTGACACATCCTTTTTTGTTAAAAAAGGAGTGATCACGACTTTTCCCCGTTTGTTTGAAATGAACAAGCTTGAATTTGAAAAAAAGAGTGACAATTTTAGCAAGCTAATTTTAGATATAGCAGAAAAACAGGGCGTGGCCATAACTCAGGATCAAGAGATTAGCTATAGCCTGGAAGAGACACAGAAATCAGTAAAAATATTGAATGAAAAAATCGAAAATCTTGATAAAGAAGCCTTGAGCCAGGACCAGGAGCTCATTGAAATGGACAAAATATTTCAGACCCTATTCACAGAGTATAGGCCTCGTGAAATGAGTGAGAAAAACCGTCGATTCTTTCTGGACGATGAAAAAAGAGAAAACTCCTCCAGTAACATCGAAGAACCACAATTATTTTCACTTCAAATCTCCACTGATCCCCAGGGAGCTGTGATTTTTTTAAACAAGGATAATCTGGGATTATCACCTGTATCTGCTCTTAAAGAAGCCGGCCAGCATATGCTTTTTATCGAAAAAATCGGTTATGAACCCTACGAAACAGCAATCAACTTAAAACCCGATGGTTTAAAACTCACCATTCCCTTAAAAATCGCGGATTTACAGATTATTACCTCTCAGGAAATCATCGAAAATTTTCAGGGGCCCAATATTTATTATTCCCAAAATAAAGTCGCCTCAGCAGATTCTGTACGGGACAATTATGAAATGAATTATCACGAGTCCTTCTGGATACGGATTTTAAATGGCCGGTTAAAATCCATCACCTTTAAAGGGGATTCGGGTATTGATTTTTATAATGGCAAACTCAGGTTTGGAGCAACACTGCCGGAGTTATTAGCCCTCCTTGGTGAACCCCTGGACATTAGTGATACTGAAAATCACAGAGAATACATCTATGATGAACTGAATGTATATGTTGTTGATGAAAAGGTGCAGGATATACTGGTTAAAAAATTCGGCCCCCTTTTAACACACGGGTCCTATTCTCCCCAGGATTGGGTGATAGATTTTAGCCTGAAACTCGATGCCATGGTAAGAGACAAAGGGCTGACACTCCAAGGTGACGAGTTATAAACCAATAGCTTAAATCAGGGTGTTCTTTTATTATCCGCTTATCCATTGTGTTAGGGATCGAAGGGGAAACCCCGCAGCAGCCCGGCTTTTTATGGGTTTAATATTTTTCAGGATTCCTTTTTCGCTACAAACTCAAAATGACTGTTTTATGAAAGCGGCTGCGAGGAGTTGGACCGGAGAGCCCGGCCTGTGAAAGCCCTGCTTTCACAGGCAACACCCCAAATAATAACGAAAAATACTATTTTGCCTCAGAAAATTCAGATTTTCATATAAAAATTCAGGAATTTCTTCTTTGTTTTTGTTTTTTTAAAATAAATGTTTTAAAATTATGGTAGAAATATGATGGTAAATTGATTATGCTGAAGCATCAATCAGAGGGTCTGTGAATCTTTAGGTCCTGCTTATGATTCAGTATGAGCAAAGGAGACTGTTCTTTATGCCCCGTATTATCGTGGAAGTGTTATCGACCTGGCAGGTGATAGCTATTTTTATACTGATCATGATCGTTTTGCCGACTATTTTTTATTTTGCCTCCTTTGATAAAAAACCGGTAAAAATAAAAAAGAAGGTTATGCGTTCAGCACCGGCTCCGAGGAGAGTGCAGCCAAATATTCAAGAAAACAATGAGGAGATCGACGAAGACGAATGAAAAAGATACTATTATTAACATTGTTGTGTGTGTTTTTTGCTTCCTGTATCGGGATCAAGAATGTTGTAAGCATAAATGCGGATTTATCAGGCACTATTGAGTGGAATTATGAAATGGATAATTCCATTTATCAGCTTGGCCACCTGGGTGATCAGACCAAGGATTTGCCCTTGCCTGTATTAAAAGAAGATTTTCAGCGTGTTTGTGATTCCAATAAAGGGCTTAGCTTAAAATCCTATGATTTAAAACAGAAGGAGGATTCAATCTCGGTAAAGGCCCGGGTCGCTTTTTCTCATGTGTCCCATCTGAACCAGATCAGCCCCAAGTCGGACCTGGGTGAAGTATGGGTGGTTTCTGAAAAATCGATTGGTGTTCGCTTGAATTGGGGTGATTCTCTTGAGCTTACAGCCGATGACAAAGCCATGGTAAAGGATTTTTTGGAGGGCTACTCGCTCGAGATGATATTCCGTTTGCCTGGATCTGTGAAATCCGCCAGTTTGGGAGAGATCAGTTCAGATAAAAAACAGGTTTCCATTAAACTCTCTTATTTGGAGGCGTTGGAGCTTGAGGATGATTTTTTTGAAATAAGCTGGCAATAAAGGGCCGTTAATCCTGTTTGATGTAATTTCAATGCCCTTTTATAAAGGCGAGCGGAATCATGTGTTTTCAATGATTATAAATCGCGGGAAAAGAGAGGATGTTTCTTGATGAAAAGGATTGTTTTTTTATTAATCATTTTTGGAATGATCACAGGCTGCGTTTCAACAGGGCCCAGTAATGGTGATTTTCTGTCAACTTCTTCCGATGATTCTATTCAGGTGCCTGTAGTTGATGGTTCAAAATCGAATGAGGATTTTTATGAACTGGAAAGCTTTTTTAATGACGCCTACGACAAGCTTGATGAAGGAAATCTGCCGGAAGCCATTAAGCTGTTTATCAAGGTTATGGCTCGGGTAGATGCTGCCGGTGATGCTTCTTCCGAGGCAAGGGAATTGGCCAAGGAAGCGGAAATCCAGCTGCAGAAAATTGAAACATCCCTGACCTTATCAGCTGAAAGCTCATGGATTGATGAAAACATGATTCAAATTTCCGGCACTACCATGAATCTGGATTTAAAACCAACCGTTGTTCTGACTTATATGTCTGATTTCGGCCGAACGGTGGTTGCCAATGTTCCTATCCGCTTTCAGTTTGTTGAAGGCTCCGGACTGATCACCAATATTGTGAACACTGACCGCTTTGGACAAGCCAGTTGTGAAATCGCCAGATTCGATAATCAATCAGCAGAGAATATTATTCAGGCCTCTTTAGTTTTTAAGGAAAGGGATTTTGTGTACCACTTTCAAAGCCTGGACAAGGATTTCATTTTTCTGCCGCCAGATAGACGGGCGACTATCCTTGTGCTGGAACGCTTTGGCGATAAAATCAATGAAGACCCGGCCATTTTTGACAGGGTTTTCAATTCACTAAAAGATGTGGCCTTTGATTTTACCTTATATAATGGTTTTCTGAACCCGGAACAATTCACGAGAGTTTATGGCGGCGATGTGAAGGCTATTGAGGAGCTCTCATTGGTGGAGGGCGTAAGTTATCTGGTGGTGGTATTGAACGACTGCTATAATGTATCGCAGGTGGAATTTAATGGCAAGCTCCGGGATATTTATATTTCCGAAGCACAGGCTACTCTTAGAATAATCCGAGCACTCGATGGAAAAATCCTATACCAAAAAGTCGTTACCCGCGACAAGGCTTCCAATCTTCATGGACAGGGAGGTAATCCTGATACAGCTGCCCGTAACGCCCTTCAGGCAGCAACCATTGATATGGAAAATGCCCTTAAAATAGAACTTAAAAAAATCAATGAAATTCTGACAGGTGATACACCATAGCCAGGATATTCTAAAAAAAATATTAAAGCTGGTATTAATTACCGGCTTTTTTTTGCAAATTATTTTTTTTTGAATTAAAATGAATTAAATGTTAATTATTGTGTAGATTTTTTACAAACCAGCTGCGTAACTTTGGAACAAAAGGGAGGTGCCTATGGTTCCTTTTATAAAAAAATATCTTCGCATTCTTCAGATTGAGCTGGAAGACCTGGAGGAGGATATTAATTTTCTGATTGAGACCCATCAAAAAAGAGTGAATTCCAAAGAAATTACCCAGTATGTTTTTAATGAAAATCTGGCAGTCCTGAAAAATGAGATTTTTGCTGTTGAACGATTTGAAAAAATGGCAGCAGAAATAAAATCAGATGATTATAACACCATTGAGGATTTTATTGCTGATTTAAAAATCCGCTATAAAAAGCGCTTAAAGGACTCGGGTCTGGCTGAAGCGGTTTATCCTCTTGTAGAAAGAAAGCTCGATAAAGTCTACAAATTTGTAGCTTTGAATCAATAGGGATTTTTTTTATAGTCTTTTGGTTGATTCTTTTAAAATCTTTGTGTAATCTGGTGGCAAATGGTAGAACATCATCAATTAGCTTTATGGGAAAAAAAATTAAAAATCCTCTTCGATGAGATCGACGATTTTCTGGAAAACAAATACGGACAGGAATTTCCTTTGCAACCAAATAGGCCTAAAAGAGGAGCAACTTCCAGCAAGAACCATGACGGCTTGTTTAATGTCGGGGCTGCTTTTTCAGGCGGCTATGGTTCAGAACATGGCGCCGGTTATGTTATCGAAATACGAATGTCAACCCTGGCTCATGTACCTGATGAATTGCGAAACACCATAGGACTTGAAGTGAAGGATCTTGTTGAAGAAAAATTGCAAGAGCAATTCCCTGGCAAGGATTTAAAAGTCGCCAAAGACGGTTTTGTTTATAAGATTTACGGTGATTTAACCCTTGGTTTCGCGTGACTCGGAATTTATCTGGGGCTTTTACAAAACTTGGGTTTTGCAGGAATGGTAAAAATGAGGGGTAAATTAATTTTTTATTTAGCCGAATAATACATTATTATTTTATTGCTGCCTGCTGATTGATATTGTCAGAACTTATGCAATTGGCTCGCGTATTAAATATATTTTTATAATCACAAATTGATTAATTAAGAAAGAGGAACCGATGGAAATTCAGATACAAGACTTAATTGAAAAAATTAAATCAGAAGGTGTTCAAGAAGCTGAAAAAAAATCGGCTGATATTGTAAAAGAAGCCGAATCAAAAGCAGCGGGAATTATTTCGAGCGCTAATGATGAAGCAAAGCAAATTATCGCGAGGGCCGAGGCTGATAAAACACGGCTTGAACAATCCGGAAAGCAAGCTCTGGAACAAGCTGCCCGTGATTTGATTCTTAATCTTAAAAACCAGATCACAAACCTGTTTGATAAAGTCATCAAAAACCAGACAAAAATGTCGATAGATGACAGTGTATTAAAAGAGACCATTGTCCTTCTGGTAAAAGCCTGGTCAGAGGGCAAAGAAGGGGCTTTGGACGTTCTTTTACCCGAAGATAAACTCGCTTCATTGAAATCATATTTTGAAGCCCAGCTCAAAACTGCCATGGAAAAGGGCGTTGAGCTTAAAGCATCTTCGCAAATTGAATCTGGTTTCAAAATCGCCATGAAAGACGGTTCAGCTTTTTACGATTTTACAGATCAGGGTATTGCTGAAAATCTGGCTCTCTATCTTAATCAGCAATTGGCTTCCATTCTCATGAATATTAAAGGAGCCTGATTTTGGACCAGTATTATTATACTGTATCGTCACTGCCTTACTTAAGCATGGAAACTAAGCCGGAATTAACCATTGAACAATTTCTAAAGCAATGTTCGGCCGAGGTTTCAGAAGGCAAAATGAGAATATTAACAAATGTGACTCTTGTGCCATCGCCGGTTCATAACACCTTACCTGGAATAGTCAAAAAATGGTTTGCCTTTGCCGCGAGCTTTAGCAATCAACTGATTCAAGGCCGCGCCAAGAATTTGAACCGCAGCGCTCAAAAATATTTACGCCCTGGCGATGAAGTATTTGAAGCACAATTATCTGCCAGACAGCTGATGAATATCGAAAATCCCCTTGAAGCTGAGTTACAGCAGATCAGATCACTTTATCAGTTTCTTGATGATCAGCAAGTGGGTCATTTTTTTGATTTTCACTTTTTAATTATTTACAAATTGAAGCTTGAATTGTTGTTAAGAAAATTTTCCTTTACCCAAGAGAGGGGCCAAGAGAATTTTAATCAGATTGATGAACATTTCAGCAGTATCATTTCTTCCGGAGGAATTCATGAGTAGTCGTTCTATTGGAAAAGTCGTTGGTGTAAACGGCAATATGGTAACCTGTGAAAGCGAAGACAAGGTCCTGATGAATGAGGTTGGTTATATAGTCACAGGTGATAAGCGCTTGAAAGCCGAGGTCATTCGAATCCGGGGCAATCGAAGCGAGTTGCAGGTCTTTGAAATGACCCGAGGTATTGGGATTGGTGATGAAGTGGAATTTACCCAGGAATTGCTGGCCGTTGAATTGGGACCAGGATTGATTGGCCAGATATTTGACGGCTTACAGAATCCTTTGCCCCAGGTCGCGGAAAAATGCGGTTTTTTTCTGGAGCGAGGTGTTTATCTTCCGTCGCTTCCAAAGGAGCTTCGTTTTGAATTCACACCCCTTTTAAAACCCGGCGACATGGTTGAAAGAGGAGATACCATTGGTACTGTTCCTGAGGGAATTTTTACCCACCAGATTATGGTTCCCTTTAATCTCTTTGGAAAATTCAAAATAAAGAGTATCAAATCCAAAGCGGAATATTCCATTCGTGACACTATATGCGAACTCGAAAATGAAAAGGGAAATATTATTCCCATATCCATGGTTTTTGAATGGCCTGTGAAACGTCCTATTGATGTGTATCAGGAAAAATTAAAACCCACTGAGCCATTGGCAACCAAGGTCCGTATTGTGGACACTTTGTTTCCTGTAGCACTAGGCGGTACCTATTGCGTACCTGGGCCTTTTGGTGCCGGCAAAACCGTTCTTCAACAAATTACCAGCCGATATGCCGAGGTTGATATTGTTATAATCGCGGCTTGCGGTGAGAGGGCCGGTGAGGTTGTTGAAACACTGAGGGAATTCCCCGAACTCATAGACCCTCGCACCGGTAAGACCTTAATGGAGCGAACCATCATTATTTGTAATACAAGCTCCATGCCTGTCGCGGCCCGTGAAGCATCGGTATACACTGCTGTGACCTTGGCCGAATATTACCGACAAATGGGGCTGAACATTCTTTTGCTGGCAGATTCAACTTCCCGTTGGGCCCAGGCCATGCGGGAAATGTCCGGCCGACTTGAAGAGATTCCAGGAGAAGAAGCCTTTCCGGCTTATTTGGAATCAGTTATCGCCAGTTTTTATGAACGAGCCGGTATTGTGCGTTTTAAAGATGGACGCAAAGGATCGGTAACCATTGGCGGTACTGTCAGTCCGGCGGGTGGTAACTTTGAAGAGCCGGTGACTCAGGCAACATTAAAGGTTGTTGGGGCTTTTCACGGGCTTTCACGTGAACGTTCAGATGCCCGTCGTTTTCCAGCCATTCATCCTCTTGAGAGCTGGTCAAAATACGCAGGAGCTGTGGCTCCCGATAAAGTGGCTTATGTTTCCAGTGTTTTATTCAGAGGAAATGAAGTTGACCAGATGATGAAGGTTGTTGGTGAAGAAGGAACCTCAATCGACGATTATATCATTTTCCTTAAATCGGAATTCTTTGACGCGGTATATTTACAGCAAAACGCCTTTGATCCGGTTGATGCTTCTACTACTATCATTCGTCAGCGCTTTATTTTTGACTGGATTATCTGGATACTTTTGGGCGAGTTCAATTTACAGGAAAAAAACAAGGCACGGGAATATTTCAATAATCTCAGACAATTATTCCTTGACTGGAATGGTTGCGAATGGGAATCCGATGAATTCAAGAGTTTTGAATCAAAAATCAAACAAAGCCTGGAATCCAATCTAACAGAATCTTTTAAGAGTATTCAGGAAGCGGCCGGTAAGCGCTTTAAAGACCAGGGAAGAGGTTAAAGATCATGAGAAAAATATACAATAAAATCGAATCCATCGCCGGAAATGTCATTACCGTTAAGGCTGAAGGTGTAAAATACGGCGAATTGGCTCAAGTCAGTTCAGCTCATGGAAAGTCCCTGGCTGAAGTTATTCGTCTTTTAGATGATGAGGTGTCACTCCAGGTTTTTTCAGGTTCACGGGGTATTAGCACAAAGGACGAGGTTCGTTTTTTGGGCCATCCCATGAAAGTGTCCTTTTCCGATAACCTCATGGGCCGTATTTTTACAGGTGGTGGAAAGCCCCGTGACAATGGTCCTGAATTGATGGAAAACCTGATTGAAATCGGCGGGCCTTCGGTTAATCCAGCAAAACGTATTATTCCCCGTAACATGATCCGAACAGGTATTCCCATGATTGATGTGTTCAATTCATTGGTGGAGTCCCAAAAGCTGCCTATTTTTTCCGTGTCCGGTGAACCCTATAATGAATTACTTGCCCGTATTGCCATGCAGGCTGAAGTAGATCTTATCATCCTCGGTGGTATCGGGTTAAAATACGACGACTATCTTGGTTTTCGGGAAACACTTGAAGCCGGCGGGGCTTTGTCACGCACCATCTTTTTTGTGCACACCGCGGCCGATCCTATTGTTGAATCCCTGATGGTTCCGGATATTTCTCTGGCTGTTGCCGAACGATTTGCCTTAAAGGGAAAACGGGTTCTGGTTCTTCTTTCTGATATGACCAATTTTGCCGATGCCTTAAAGGAAATCGCCATTACCATGGAACAGGTTCCCTCTAACCGAGGTTACCCTGGTGACCTTTATTCTCAATTGGCATCGCGCTATGAAAAAGCCGTAGACTTTGAAGGCGCTGGTTCAATCACCTTGCTGGCTGTTACAACCATGCCTGGTGATGATGTAACCCACCCGGTACCTGATAATACTGGTTATATTACGGAAGGTCAGTTTTATTTACGCAACGGCCGTATTGAGCCCTTTGGTTCCCTTTCGCGATTAAAACAATTAGTTAACAAGGACACACGAGAGGATCATCGGGCCCTGATGGATGGTATGATCAAATTATACGCTTTGTACAAAGAAGCATTGGAAAAGAAATCCATGGGTTTTCGAATGTCTCAATGGGACACCAAGTTGCTCAAATATGGTGAGCTTTTCGAGTCCCGCTTAATGGACCTGGATGTAAATATTTCTCTGGAAGAAGCCTTGGATCAGGGTTGGGACATTTTATCAGACTGCCTGCTGCCCGAAGAAACAGGTCTTCGAACCGATTTGATTAATAAATTCTGGCCTAAAAACAAGGCAAAAGCCCTGGGAGCAGAGGTATAGCCTATGGCTCGTATTAAATTCACCAAAAATGAATTAAAACGCCAAAAGGATTCTCTCACCCGGTTTAAACGCTATTTACCGACACTCATGCTAAAAAAGCAACAGCTGCAAATGGAGATACGTAAAATCAATCAGACTCTGGACGAAAAGGCCAAAGCCCAGGAAAATCTGAAAAAAAACATGGATTCCTGGATAGCGGTGTTCGGTGAAAAAATTGATTTTAGCCAGTTTCTGAAAGTCAAAGATATTCAGACAGACAAGGGCAATATTGCCGGTATCGAGATTCCCATTTTTAAGAACATAGAACTGGAAATACTGGAATACGATCTGTTTAAAATACCCCTTTGGGTGGATAAGGCATTGATCAGCTTACAGCAATTATTGTCTCTGGAAGCTGAGATTAAAATCCTCAGGACCCAGAAACAATTACTCAACGATGAACTTCGTTTGACCAGTCAGAGAGTGAACCTCTTTGAAAAGGTCAAAATTCCTGAAGCTCAAAACCATATTCGTACCATAAAAATCTACCTGGGCGATCAACAAACCGCAGCCGTTGTCCGTGGTAAAATTTCAAAGAACAAGATCGAGAAGGCGAGTTAGCTTATGATCGTTAAAATGAAAAAAGCCACCTTATTGGTATTAGAAACGCACAAAGAAGAGGCACTGAAAAATCTTCGAAAACTGGGGGTCCTTCATTTAAACATCAAAAGGGGAGAGAGTGCTGACAGCGCTCAACTCAAAGATGATTATAATGTCATCGAAAACGCCTTGAAAATTTTGCCTGAGATTGAAAATCCTGAAAACAATGAAAGCTCTCAAGCGCCCCTGCCTATCGCCCAAAAAGCGATCGCCCTCGCCAAGGAAAAAGAGCTGCTCACAGAACAGCGGAATCAATTGGAAAAACAAAGAAGCAAACTCTTACCTTGGGGTGAAGAAAAATCCTATCTCCTGGACTATATGCAGAAACATAAAATGGAACTGCAATTTATAGAAATCCAGATACGAGATTTGGAAAAAATTCCCGAGGCCCTTGAATATATAAAATTGATGGCTGATGATAAAAAGGCTTATCTTGGGCTTTTAGCTGATCCGGAAAAACTCACTGTCAATTATGAAAAAATTGATTTACGTAACCAGAGCTTAAAGGATATCCAAAACCGGCTAGCTGAAACAGAACAAAGACTGACAAGTATTCATAGTGAATTAAATCAATTGGCTTTGAATAGAGCTTCACTGATTAATCAACAATCAGTTATTCAACGGAAAATCGAATTTGAAGAAGTGAAAGCAGCTATGAACAGCGGAGAAAAAATCGCCTATGTTCAGGGCTTCGTACCTGTGGATGAACTAGACAGCCTTAAAAAAGAGGCTATTGCCCAAGGTTGGGGTCTGGCCTTGGAAGATCCATCAGAAAATGATCCAGTTCCGACCAAACTGAAATCCTGGGCCAAAAATCTACTGGCCCCTATTTACGGTTTATTGGGAACAGTGCCGGGATATCACGAAATGGACATCAGCTTCTGGTTTTTGCTCTTTTTCACCCTGTTTTTTGCCATGATCATAGGTGATGCAGGCTACGGATTGGTTATACTCGGGGGAATATTATTTGCCAGAGCAAAAATCAAATCCTTTAAAGGCGGCCCCTTCATCTTGTTCTTTATACTATCGATTGCAACAATTATTTGGGGCGTGATTACAGGGACCTGGTTTGGTTATGAACAAATCTATGAAGTCCCTATACTCTCCAAACTAATCATACCAGAAATAGCCAGCTCTCCGGCTGACGGCAGTATGGACAGCATGTTTTTTGTTATGAACATCTGTTTTATTCTGGGAACCATTCATCTGGTACTGGCTCATCTTTTGAGTCTACTTAAAAAATTCCCAAAGCTTTCATTTATGGGTGAACTTGGAAATATTGTTTTTATTCTGGCCATGTTTATGCTGATTCAAAATCTGGTTTTGAGTAAAACCAACCCCACTGATCCAATTCTACTGATGACAGGCATCGGGATTGCCCTGATTTTTATTTTTTCCAATCAGGAAGGAGGGAATTTTATAAAGGGTGTTCTACAGAATCTGGCAAATTTCTTGCCTTTGATTCTGGGAAGCATCGCGAATTTTTCAGATATCATATCATATATCCGGCTTTTCGCGGTTGGTCTCGCAACGGTCAAGGTTGCCGATGCCTTTAATGATATTGCCGTTATGGTTGGGGCCATACACCCTGTTGCCATTATTGGTGCTATCGCGGTTATTTTAATAGGTCATGGATTGAATATTGTCATGGCCGGCATGTCGGTGATTGTTCACGGCGTGCGTTTGAAAATGCTCGAGTTTTCCGGTCACCTGGGTATGGAATGGTCCGGGACTGAATATAAACCATTTAAAGAAAACTGATTTAAAAAGATTGAAAGGAGA